>NZ_JH604902.1 GCF_000250875.1 Sutterella parvirubra YIT 11816
GCCTGGCGGCGGGCGGTCGCGACCGTGCGGCCCGAGCTCGTCATGGCGACGCACCACAGCCGGTACGCCCTCTCCACCCACAGGTGGGACGCGCCCCTCGCGCACGCGCGGGAGTCCGCCGCGGCCCTGAACATTCCGCTCGCCGCGCCCAAGGTGGGGGAACCCATCCGCCTCTGAGGATCGGCCCGGGCGCTTCGCCGCCCCCGGCGGGGCGCGGCCCGCAGGTGCGCAGAACACTTCAACAACATCCCCCAGGCGGTCCGCCCGATGCGGACCGCCTTTCCTTCTCCCGCAGGTGACTCGGGTACCCGAAACGGGCGGACGGCCGGCCTCAAAACCGCGGGAATCGTCCCGACTTTCGGTTCTTCCGACGACGCGCACCCCGCTTCCTCGTATACTTGAGGCTTCGCATGCGTTCTTTGCGCTGCGGCCCCATCCTGAAAAATCAAAAGAAAATCAGCAGCAACGCATGTTTTCCAACCCCACTGCGCTCACTTTTGTGGGCTATCTGATTCTGATGGTGGGCGTGGGTTTCTACGCCTACTACTACACGAAGAACTACTCGGACTACATCCTCGGCGGGCGCAGCCTCGGCGGCCTCGTCACCGCGCTCTCGGTCGGCGCCTCCGACATGAGCGGCTGGCTCCTGATGGGGCTCCCCGGCGCGGTGCTCCTGCACGGGATTTCCGAGTCGTGGCTGGCGATCGGGCTCGTCATGGGCTCCTACGTCAACTGGCACGTCACCGCCGCGCGTCTTCGCCTCTACACCGAAAAGACCCACAACGCGCTGACGCTCCCCGACTACCTCACGCACCGCTTTGAGGACAAGCAGAAGCTGCTTCGCATCGTGAGCGCCGCGGTGATCCTGATCTTCTTCACGATCTACTGCGCTTCGGGCGTCGTCGCGGGCGCGCGCCTCTTCGAGAACACCTTCGACATGCCCTACGACACGGCGCTCTACGTGGGCGCGGTGGCGACCATCATCTACGTCTTCATCGGGGGCTTTCTCGCGGTCTCCTGGACCGACACGATCCAGGCGTCGCTCATGTGCATCGCGTTGGTCGTCACGCCGATCGCCGTCATGACGGACCTCGGCGGCTTCACCGACACCGTGAACCGCGTCGAGGCGATCGACCCGGCGATGCTCAACATGATGACGGGGCAGACCGTCGTCGGCGTCGCGAGCCTTTTGGCCTGGGGCCTCGGCTACTTCGGGCAGCCCCACATTCTGGTCCGCTTCATGGCCGCGAAGTCGACCGCCGTCATCCCGGGCGCGCGCCGCATGAGCGTCCTCTGGATGATCTTCTGTCTGGCGGGCGCCGTCTGCGTGGGCTTCTTCGGCTCGGCCTACTTTGCCGAGCACGTCTCCGACGCCGTCCTGGTGAAGGAAAACCACGAGCGCGTCTTCATCGTTCTGGCGTCGCTGCTCTTCAATCCGTGGATTGCGGGCGTGCTGATGTCGGCCATCTTGGCCGCGGTCATGTCGACGCTTTCCTGCCAGCTTCTCGTCTGCTCCTCGACCCTCACGGAAGACTTCTACCGCAGCTTCATCCGTCCGAACGCCGGGCAGAAGGAACTCGTTTGGGTGAGCCGCCTCATGGTGCTCGCGATTTCGGTCGTGGCGGTGTGGATCGCCCGCGACCCGAACAGCCTCGTGCTCTCTTTGGTCTCCTACGCTTGGGCCGGTTTCGGCGCCGCCTTCGGACCGGTGATCGTCATGAGCCTCTGGTGGCGCCGCATGACCCGCAACGGCGCCCTGGCCGGCATGACGGTCGGCGCCGTCACCGTGCTCGTCTGGAACCACTTCGCCTGGTTCGGGCTCTATGAGATTCTCCCGGGCTTCGTCTTCGGCCTCATCGCCATCGTCGTGGTGAGCCTCCTGGACAAGGAACCCGCGGAGACGATCGGCCGCGTCTTCGACGACGTGGAGACCACGCTCAAGACGGGCGCGGCCCGTTCGGCTTAAAATTCACCGAACTCACCCCTGGCCGCGCCTCCTCATGGGGAGGCGCGGCTTTTTCACACTCGGATTCCCGCCTTCCCATGGACCACGACTACCACGCTTCCCGCGCTGAAGCGCTCGCCGACATTCTCCGGGGCTTTTCGGTTTGGCTCAACGCGACGGACCGCCGCATCCAGTGCGACCGCCTGCGCGCCTTCTGCATGAGCGACCCCGAGGGGTACCGCGAACAACTCAACGCCGCCTGCGACATGCTCGAAGACGAACTCTCGTTCGATCATCTCGACGCCATCAAGCTCGCGCTCACGGGGGGCGCCTCGCAGTACGACTTCTCGCCGTCGGTCTTCGTCGGGGACGAGTGCGAGTACGAATTCCAGCTCTACGGAATCGGGCTCTTCGCGACGGGGCTCCGGAACGAACCCTTCCGAAGCGACCTCCTTTCGGAAGCCCAGGCCGCGGAAATCCGCCGCATCCTCTACGAACAGTGGTTCGACCCGGAGGTGGCCGAAGTTTTCATCTTCGAAGGGCTCCCGCAGCTGAACGCCCACATCTGCACCGACACGGTGATCGCGTGGGAGTTCACGCGCGACTTCTCGGAGCGTGCGGCGCCCTTGACCCCCATCATCGACAAGCCGCAGTACCCGGACTACAGCCCGGATCAGTCCCTGTCGGAAAACATCGCCCGCTGGAACGCCGAAGGCCGCATGCTGATCTTCGGCGTGAAGTTCCCGCGGCACTCCTTGGACCGTCCGGTGCTGCGCCGTCCGTACCTGCACGGCGGGCGCTATCCCTTCCACCTGAAGCCCGACTCGAAGTTCTTCCCGGACTTGATCGCGGCGTCCCCGTACGGGCGACAGTTGACCAAGGTCCTCTCGGAATTCGGGAGCTTCCGCTGGCACTTCACGGATCCGATGCCGTTCTTCGACGCTTTGTCCGAGCTCGACTACTCGATCAGCCCGCACGTCTTCCTCACGTGCGCGTCGCGCCTCCTGATGGACACGGGGTTGTCGGTGAACGAAATCATCGCGTCCCCCGCCTCCTTCGTCGACCACTACGCGGGCTACGCGGAAATGCGCGTCGCCTTCGCGGCGAAGGACCGCCCCGACGCCATCCTCTCGGCCGCGACCGCGACGATCCGCTACGACGGTCCGAACGGCGACACCGAGTGGTTCTCGAGCTATGCGAAGGACATCCACCACCTCCTCACCTCGAACGGCATCCCGACGATTCCGGTCGAGAAGTTCGGCTACCAGTACGAAGCCGAACCCGAGAGCGTCGACCGTCTCTTCATGACGTCGACCGGCCGCGTCGTGAGCTTCCGCCAGGTGGAGGTCAACACCTTCGGACACGACGGGGACCTCCCGCCGATGCCGCCCACGCACTTCAACTGATGCGTTGAGCAGGTTGAGAAAAGGGCGCCGACCTCTCGGGGTGGGCGCCCTTCTTCTTGGGTGAAGCGGGAGGACCGGAGTCTTCTTACTTCTTCTGATCGCCCGCCTTCTGGGAGGCGTTCTGATCGCCCCCTTCCGTCTTTTCCTCACGCACGGTGAGTTCGTTCCCGACGTAGAGGAGGTCCGGGCGGACTTCTTCGAGGATGTCCTTTTCAGGCGCGCCCGCCGACTGCATTGAGCAGAAGATCATCGTCGAGCCCGCATAGGGCTGGACGTGGAAGGCGCGCTCGATCTGGCCGAATTCGGGCATCGTGTACTTCGGGTCGCGCGCGTAGGGCTTCCATTCCTTCGTGCCGTTGAAGCGGACCTGGCGGTTGGCGTGGGCCGAATTGTGCGTCGTGTCGACGGCTTCCCAGTCGAGCTTCAGCGTATCGACGACCTTCTTCCAGTCTTCCTTGACGATCAGTCCCCAGAAGTGCGTGTGCATGTCGGGGACGCCGAAGTAGCGGATGATCTCGTCGTTGAAGACGTAGCCCGAGACGGTGAGGCCGCCCTCCTTGAAGGGCTTTTCAAACTGAATGATGTCGAGCGGGAGCTTTTCCACCTTGAGGTAGGCGCGCTCGCCGTCGCGGATCTTCATGTTTTCGGGGATGTTCTTGTCGGCGGCGACCGCCTTGAAGAAGTCGGCGCTGCAGGTCTGAATGGCGCCGACGACGCCGTCCGCGGCCTGGGCCGGGAGGGCGAAAACGGCCGCCGAAAGCGCGGCCGCGAGCGCGGCCGCCGTCGGGGCGGAGAAATGCTTGGTCACGTGAGTCTCCTCAGAGTCGTGTTCGAGTTGACGCCCTGCATTCTCCTCCCGAGGCCTTTCGCCACCCTTAAGTTTGGGCGGAGGACGGGGCGAACACGCAGAAAAGCGCCGCAGCGGACGATGCCGTTGCGGCGCTTTTCGTTCTGGGCTTCGGACCTGGAGAAGGCCTTCGGGAGGCCGGTCGTCCCGGCCTCATTCGGGCTCATTCAGGCTTTATTCGGCCTTCGTCGGCTCCACGCTGAAGGTGATCTCGTGGCCCTTGGCGTCGGCGACCACCGTGTCGCCCGGGCCCGCCTTCCCTTCGAGAAGCAGACGCGCGATCCCGTTTTCAATGCGGTCCTGCACGGCGCGCTTCAGAGGCCGCGCACCGAAGTGCGGATCGAACCCGGCTTCGGCGATTTCGTCCAAAGCCGCCGGTTCCACGCGCAGCCCGATGTCCTGCGCGGCCATGCGGCCGGCGAGGAGCGAGAGCTGCATCTCGGCGATGCGCTTGATGTGGTCTTTGCCCAGCGGGTTGAAGACCACGATCTCGTCGATGCGGTTCACGAACTCCGGACGGAAGTGTTCGCGGACCTCCGCCATCACCGCCGCCTTCACGCGCTCGTGGCTCTCGCCGATCATGTCCTGGATTTCCGCGGCGCCCAGGTTCGAGGTCATGACGATCACGGTGTTCTTGAAGTCCACCGTGCGCCCCTGACCGTCGGTCATGCGGCCGTCGTCGAGGACCTGAAGGAGCACGTTGAAGACGTCCGGATGGGCCTTTTCGACTTCGTCGAGAAGGATCACCGAATAGGGCTTCCGACGGACGGCTTCGGTCAAGTAGCCGCCTTCTTCATAGCCCACGTACCCCGGAGGCGCGCCGATCAGACGCGCGACGCTGTGCTTTTCCATGAATTCGCTCATGTCGATGCGCACCATCGCATCGTCCGAGTCGAAGAGGAAGTTGGCGAGCGCCTTCGTGAGTTCGGTCTTGCCGACGCCCGTGGGCCCGAGGAAGAGGAAGCTCCCGTACGGGCGGTTCGGGTCGGAGAGGCCGGCGCGGCTACGCATGATCGTCTCGGTCACGCGCTTCACGGCTTCGTCCTGGCCGACCACGCGGGATTCGAGCGCCTCACCCATGTGAAGGAGCTTCGCGCGTTCGCCTTCCATCATCTTCGCGACGGGGATCCCGGTCGCGCGGGACACGGCTTCGGCGATTTCTTCGGCGCCGACCGAGGTGCGGAGCAGCTTCGGACCGCCCGACTTCTTCTCCTGCTTTTCCTCGTCTTCGGCGTGGCGGAGCTTCTCCTCGAGTTTCGGCAACACCGCGTACTGAAGCTCGGCCAAGCGTTCGTACTTCGCCTGACGGCGGCATTCCTCCATTTCGCGGCGGACGTTTTCGATCTCGTCGCGCACGGACTTGGCGCCCAAGGCTTCGGACTTTTCCTTCTTCCAGATCTCTTCGAGATCGGCGTATTCGCGCGAGAGCTTTTCGATTTCCTCTTCGATCGCCTCCAAGCGCTTCTTCGAGGCGTCGTCGGTTTCCTTACGCATCGCTTCGCGTTCGATCTTCAGCTGGATCAGACGGCGGTCGAGCTTGTCCAAGGCTTCCGGCTTGCTGTCGATTTCCATCTTGACGCGGGCCGCCGCTTCGTCGATCAGGTCGATCGCCTTGTCGGGGAGGAACCGGTCGGTGATGTAGCGGTTCGAGAGTTCCGCCGCGGCGACGATCGCCGGGTCGGTGATCTCGACGCCGTGGTGCGCTTCGTACTTTTCCTGAAGACCACGCAGAATCGCGATCGTGTCCTCCACGGTCGGCTCGTCGATCAGCACCTTCTGGAAGCGGCGCTCGAGCGCGGCGTCCTTTTCGACGTACTTGCGGTATTCGTCCAACGTGGTCGCGCCGATCACGTGAAGTTCGCCGCGGGCCAGCGCGGGTTTCAGCATGTTCCCCGCGTCCATGCTCCCTTCGGTCTTCCCGGCGCCCACGACGGTGTGGAGTTCGTCGATGAAGAGGATGATGCGGCCTTCCTGCGCGACGACTTCTTCCAAAAGCTTCTTCAAGCGTTCTTCGAATTCGCCGCGGTACTTGGCGCCGGCGATCAAGCCCGCCATGTCGAGCGAGAGCACCTTCTTCCCCTTCAGGGTATCGGGCACCTCGTCGTTGACGATGCGCTGCGCGAGCCCTTCGACGACGGCGGTCTTGCCGACGCCCGGCTCACCGATCAGCACGGGATTGTTCTTCGAGCGGCGCTGCAGGATCTGCATCGTGCGGCGGATTTCGTCGTCGCGGCCGATCACCGGGTCGAGTTTGCCTTGACGGGCCCGTTCGGTGAGGTCGATCGTGTACTTCTTCAGGGTTTCGCGCTGACTTTCCGCATCCGGATTATCCGCGGTGTCCTTACCGCGCACGGACGCAATGGCCGCTTCCAAGGCCGCGCGGGTCAAGCCCGCTTCCTTCGCGATCCTGCCCGCCGCGCTCTTGTCTTCGGTAAGCGCCAACAGGAACATCTCGGTCGAGACGTACGCGTCGCCGCGCTTCATCGCTTCCTTTTCGGTGAGGTTCAGCGCGTTGATGAGTTCGCGCGAGACCTGCACTTCGCCGCCCGTGCCGGACACCTTCGGGAGGCGTTCGACTTCGGTCTTCGCGTCGCGCGCGAGCTTCGCGACCTGCACGCCCGCGCGCTCAAGCAGGCTCTTCGAGAGCCCGTCGGGGTCGGCGAGCACCGCGCTGAGCAGGTGCACCGGCTCGATGTACTGGTTGTCGTTCGCGAGCGCGAGGGACTGCGCTTCAGCGATCGCCGTCTGGAACTTGGTCGTAAGTTTGTCCTGACGCATGTGTTCTGTGCCTCCGGCGGAGAGGACGCGGCCCGTTGCGGCGCGTCTGAAACACTCATCCGCCTCATCGTTTGATACGTATATGGGGGCGGTGCGCCCCCATATCAAGTCCCGGAGGCGTACCGGGATCTTCGACGAATTGTTACCGGGCGGAGGATCCGGGGAGACCTTGGGAAGACGCGGGAAAGGCGTCCGCCGGGAGGAGCGGAGGTCGGTTCCTCAATCCCAGAGCGCGACGCCGCGCCGCAGGCGCTCCGGCAACCGCGACTTCGAGAAGCGCGCCCCGGCCGCCATCCCGTCCGCCCCGCCCTGCGCCCGGTAGTCCCGAAGGAGCGCGAAGACGACGGGCCCCAGGCGCAGGATAGCCGTGAGGTTCACCAAGACCATCACGCCCATGAAGAGGTCGGCCAAGTTCCAGACGAGGTCCAAAGTCATCTGCGACCCCGCGAACACCATCGCCACGACCGCGGCGCGAAAGAGGAGATGAAGCGTGCGGTTTTCGGTGACGACCCGAAGGCTCATCTCGGAATAGAAGAAGTTGCCGATCACGCTCGTCAGCGCGAAGAAAAGCACCACGAGAAAGAGCGCCCAGGCGGCGAACGTCCCCAGGGCCGCGCCGTAGGCGCCGAAGGCGTCCGAGAGAATCCGCCCGACCAGCTCGATCCCGGTCTGACCCGCGAAGTCGACCCCCGGCAGGAGCACGATCATCGCGGTCGCCGTGCAGATCAAAAGCGTGTCGACGTAGACCCCGGCGGCTTGGACGAACCCCTGTTCGACCGGGTGTCGGCACTCGGCGGCGGCCGCGGCGTTCGGGACCGTCCCCTGCCCCGCCTCGTGCGAATAGAGCCCGCGGCGCACGCCCGTCATCAGGATGAACCAGAGCCCCGCGCCCCCGGCCGCTTCGGGCGTGAAGGCCGAGCGCATGATGAGGGCGAGGACCTCGGGAATGCGGTCCACATAAATCAACGTCACCGCGAAGGCGAGGAAGAGGTAGAGCGCCAGCATGAAGGGGACCAACTTCGTCGCGAACTTGGCGAGGCGCTTCGCGCCCGCCCACGCGACCCAGGCCGCATAGGCCGCAAGGAGCACGCCGCCCACCGTACGGGGAACGTCGGCGGTCGTCGCAAGCGAGATCGCCATCGTGTTCCCGAGGACGGAGTTGAAGATCAAACCGTCCGCCAAGGCGAGAAGCACCGCAAAGAGCGCGGCCCAGAAGGCGCTCCCCAGGCCGTAGCGGATCGTGGCGGCCGTGCCGCCCTGGTAGCCCTTCCCGTCGGGACTCTTCCGCTTGTAGAGCTGCGCCAATGCGCTCTCCGCGAAACCGGACGAGGCGCCGATCACCGCCGTCACCCACATCCAGAAGACGGCGCCGGGGCCGCCCGTCGTCACGGCGAGCGCGATCCCGGCGATGTTGCCGACGCCGACGCGCGCACCGGTCGAGACGCAGAAGGCTTCAAAGGGCGTCAAGCCGCCGGACGTCTCCGCCTCGTGGGTGCGCTGCCGGAGGATCCGGCCCAACGCGGGGAGCATCGTCACCTGCACGGCGCGCGTCCTCACCGTGAACCAGAGGCCGGCCCCCACAAGGAGCGCCGGGAGGAGGTAGTCCCAGAGCGTGCCGTTCACGCGGGTGACGACGGAGAGGAGAAGGTTTTGGAAGGCGGCGAAGTCGGGCATGGGAAAGGGTTTCTGAGGGCTTGGGGTTGGATGAGTTGACGGGCGGAAGGCGCCTCTTGGGGATGCATCTCACGAAACTGCCAGACGCTCCATCGAAGGAGCACCCGGCAGATGATTGGATTTCGGATGTCGGGGAGGCGCTCAGCCTTCGCCCCAGCGGGCCTTCGCCTTGTCGTCGCTCTCGCGGGCGTCGACCCAGCGTTCGCCCTCGGGCGTCGCTTCCTTCTTCCAGAAGGGCGCTTCGGTCTTCAACCAATCCATGATGAATTCGCACGCCGCGAAGGCTTCGCCGCGGTGCTCCGCGGCGACCCCGACGAAGACGATCGGGTCGCTCACGTCCAGGGGGCCGACGCGGTGGATCACCGTGACGGCGCCCAACGTCCAGCGCGCGCGGGCGCGCTTCACGATCCCGGCCAGGGCCTTTTCGGTCATCGCGGGGTAGTGCTCGAGCGTCAGCTTCGCGACGGCGTCGCCGTCGTTTCTGTTCCTCACGACTCCGACGAAGGTGGCGACGCCGCCCACCGAAGGATCCCCGGCGTAGAGGGCGGCCGTTTCCGCGCCGGCGTCGAAGGGCGCTTCGCCCACGCGGATCGTCGTGCGTTCCAGCATGGATCAGCCTCCGGTGACGGGCGGGAAGAAGGCGACTTCGTCGCCGTCCTTCACGGGTTCGTCGTCGTCCGCCATCTCCTGGTTGACGGCGCCGCGGATGCGCTTGAGGTTGGCGAAGGCCGAGGCCCAGGGTTCGCCGCGGGCGACGAGCGCCTCACGGACGGCGCCGAGCGTGGTGCCCCCTTCGGGGCATTCGACCTGGTCTTCCGCGTGACCGATCGCATCACGCAGGACCGCAAAGTAAAGAACGCGGATCATAGGGTGGATTTCTTTCTGTTTGTCAGGGTTGATGAATGGCTGCGGATCTTCAGGCGAAGAACTCGCAGAAGGGGTAGTAGCGGACGAGGTCGCCGCGCTTCACGGACGCCCCGCCCGGGATGTCGGCCAAGCCGTCCGCCCACGCGCAGGAGCTCAGCACCTGGCTGTTCTGCGTCGGGTAGAGGTCGAGCCCGCCCGCGTCGTTCCTGCGCACGCGCAGGAATTCTTCGCGGCTCCCCGCCTTCCAGTCAAAGTCGGCGCGGATTTCAAGGGCCTTCAAGTCGACGTTCGTGAGCCCCATGCGGCGCAGGAGGAACGGGCGCGCCATCATGAGGAAGACGACGAAGCCGGAAACCGGATTCCCGGGGAGCCCGATGAAGGGCACGCCGCAGACTTCGCCGTAGGCCAAAGGCTTGCCGGGCTTCAGATTCACGCGCCAGAGATCGAGCTTCCCCAAACGCTCCACCGCGGGCTTGATGTGGTCTTCTTCGCCCACGCTCATGCCGCCCGTCGAGAGGATCACGTCGGCGGCGTCCGCGGCCTTTTCAAAGGCACGCACCGTCGCGTCGAGGCTGTCGGGGATGCTCCCCAGGTCGATCACCTCGCAGCCCAGCATCATGAGGAGGCTCCGCATGGTGAAGCGGTTCGAGTTGTAGATGCCGCCCGGAGGAAGGGGCTCGCCCGGCTGCACGAGTTCGTCGCCGGAGAAGAAGATCCCTACGCGGATGCGGCGGCGCACCGTCACGTAGGCGCGGCCGATCGAGGCGAGCATGCCGATGGCGCCCGGCGTCAGGCGCGCGCCGGCTTCCAAAACCGTGCTCCCCGCCTCGACGTCCGAACCCTTGCGGCGCACCCAGGCGCCGGGTTTGACGGGCTTCGTGAAGAGGACGCCGTCCTCGTTCACCTCGACGTCTTCCTGCGGGACGACGGCGTCCGCACCCTCGGGGAGCGGCGCCCCCGTGAAGATGCGCGCGACCGTGCCGCGTTCGAGCTTCGTGCCGACGCTCCCCGCGGTGATGCGCTCCGAGACGGCGAGGCGCACGGGCCCCAGCTTCCCGTCGGCCAAATCCACCGTATGCACGGCGTAGCCGTCCATTTGGGAGTTGTCCCAACCCGGCACCGAAATCGGGCTCACGACGTCATGCGCGAGCACGCGGTTCGTCGAATAAAGGAGCGGGATGGTTTCGGTGTCCTCGATCGGCTTGGCGGCCAGGAGAAGTCGTTCAAGAGCTTCGGCGTAGGAGATCATGGCGAATGCGTTCGGAAAAAGGCGCACGGCGTGAAATGCCCTGCGCCTCTTGGGGCTTGAAAGGTTGTTCGGACGGATTTTAAGACGCGCCGCGGCGCAGGTCGAGAATGAACCGCGCGACCGCGCCCGGGTCGTCGATGGGAAGAAGCGGGAGGCCGGGTGCGGCGAGTTCCGGCGCGTCCGACGCCACGGCGACGACGTCATCGTGCAAGGGCGTCAGCGCGGAAGCGTCGCCGCCGCGTTCGATCCAACTCTCCGTGCGGCGCACCTCGATCTTCGGATAGTCCCCCTCGTGCTTGAAGCCTTCGACGACGATCACGTCGTTCTCGGGCGAAAAGCGCGCGAGGAGCGATTCGATCGGTGCGCGGCCCGCGGGGGTCTCCGTGAGCATCGCCCAACGCCCGTCGGTGCGGACGATCACTTCGCCCGCACCGGACTCGCGGTAGCGCCAGCTGTCTTTCCCAGGGCGGTCCATGTCGAAGCCGTGGTGCGCGTCCTTCAAGGCCGCGCACCTGAGGCCCGACCGGACCAACGCCGCCGTGACGCGCACGGCGAGCGTCGTCTTCCCCGCGCCCGACCAACCGATGAAGCCGATCACGAAGGGTCGGCGCATCAGAGCTTCGCCCCTTCGGCTTGCACGAGCTGACGGACGGCCGCGGCGTCGTCGGCGACCGGATGCGCGTTGATCGGCTGCTGCGAGAGCACGCCTTCAAAGCCTTCCGGCACCGGCACGTCGAGACCCGTCGCCTGACGGATGATCTTCGGGAACTTCACCGCGTGGACCGTTTCCAAGCAGATCGTCGGCACCCCCACCGGGTGGAGGTAGATCCCGCTGTAGAGCGTGTCGGCGGTGTGCGGGTCGACCAACGTGTCGTACTCGAGATTCATGGTCTCGATGATTTCGAGACGGTTCGCGTGGTTCGACGTCCCGGAGGAAATCCGGGTGCGGCGCACGAGCGCGAACTCTTCGGGCGTCAGCGTCAGGGAGCCCTTCTCTTCGAGGTCCGCCATCAGTTCCTTCACGCGGGAGGCGTTCCGGTTGAGGATCTCAAAGAGGAAGCGCTCGAAATTCGCGGCGCGCGAGATGTCGGTCGAGGGCGAGGACGTCGCGATCGTCTCTTCGGACTTGCGGGGCGCGTAGGTGCCGGTGCGCAGGAACGCGTCCATCGCGTCGTTTTCGTTGGTCGAGACGATGAGGCGCAGGATCGGCAGACCCATGCGCTGCGCGAGGAGGCCGGCGAAGGCGTTCCCGAAATTCCCCGCGGGAACCGCGAAGACGACGTCGTCGCCCACCTGCTCGACCGCGCGCAGATACGCCCAGAAGTAGTAGACGATCTGCACCGCGATGCGCGAGAAGAGCGTGGCGTTCGAGGCGCCCAGGTTGTTCGCCTCCGCGAAGGCCTTGTCTTTGAGCATCGCCGAGACCATGTCCTGGCAGTGGTCGAACGTGCCGTCGACGACGAGGTTCGTGACGTTCTTCGCCTTGATGCCGTAGAGTTGCGCCCCCTGGAAGCGGCTCATGCGGTCCTTGGGCGAGAGGAGCACGATGCGGACGTTCTTCTGTTCCGCAAAGGCCGCGGCGCAGGACGCGCCCATGTCGCCCGTGGTGGCGCCCACCAAGAGGAGCTTCTCGGGCAGATTCCCGAGACGGCGCTCCCAGATCTTCGCGAGGAACGGGAACGAGAGGTCGTCGAACGAGAGCGTCGGCCCGTTGCAGAGTTCCAGGAGACCCACCCCATCGTGGAGCCACGTCACGGGCGCCACTTCGGTGGTCGAAATGCGGTCGCGGCCGTTCGGGTAGAACTGCGGCTGGAAGACGTCGCGGCAGAGCGTCCAGAGTTCGCGGCGTTCGAGCTCGGGCCAGAAGAGGTGCATCACCTCGAAGGCGAGCGACGCGTAGTCGAGGCTCTTCCACGAGGCGATCGTTTCGAGCGGGAGTTTCGGATAGGCTTCGGGCACGTAGAGGCCGCCGTCTTCGGCAAAGCCTTCGAAGATCAAGTCGCCGAAGGTCTTGTCGGTGCGGAGGCCGCGCGTCGAGATGTACTGCATGTGGCATCTCCCTAAATCTTGATTCCTTGAAGGTCTCCGCGGCCGGTCCGCACGCTTCCGGAAGCCGAAGCGGAGGGCGGAGACGCACTTTTCACTCATCCTACTCGAATTTCCGTCCTTTTCACGCGGGGTCTCCCGCATGCCGCGCGTATTCCGACGAAAGGCGTAGATCCTTCGTCCATTCCGGCCTTCCGTCAACAAGCCGTTCTGACGGCACGATCCACCCCGAGAGGTGAGTTCAGCCTCTTCGTTAGAATGCTTTGCAGGTCTTCCTGGAAGACCACCATTCACCACGAATTCGAGAACGACCATGCCCCTTCCTCCTCTGCCTGAAGACATGGGGGCGGTGCTCGCCGACTACGGCGAACCCGCCAAACCCACGCGCCGATCCCGCGCCGCCCGTACGGCGCCCACGTCCGCGACCGCAGCGACCGCTGATGCGAAGGCCGGGGGCACGGCGCCCGAAGCCGAAACGGCCGCCGCCGCGAAGCCCGCCGCCAAGGCGAAGACGAAGCGCATGACGACCGCGGACTCGGCCCTCGTGAAGGCGCCCGCCAAGGCACCCGCCAAGACGAAGGCACCCGCGAAGAACGTTGCCCAAAAGCAGGCCGGGAAGGTTGAGGAAAAGCCCGCCGCCAAACCTGAAGAGAAACCGGACGCGAAGTCGGCTGCGAAGGCCGCGAAGCCCGCAAAGGCCGCCGAGCCCAAGACCGAGGTCAAGGTTGAGGCGAAGGCCGAAGCCAAGCCCGTCAAGAAGCCCGCCGCGAAGAAGGGCCCGATGGCGGCCGCCGACGCCGCGCAGGTACTAGCGCCGCAGAAGCTCCCT
>NZ_JH604903.1 GCF_000250875.1 Sutterella parvirubra YIT 11816
CGTGACGGGAAGCGCCACCTTCATCCACGCGAGGAACGTGACCGGCGTGTCGTAGGTCTGTTCCACGAAGCGCGCGAAGATGCCGTTCGGGGGCGAACCGATCAGGGTCGCCATCCCGCCGATCGACGCGGCGTACGCGATGGAGAGCAGCACGCCCACGCCCCACTTGTGCTCGTCCTCACCGATCTGCTCGGTGGGCTGCGCGGAGCGCACGACGCCCATCACGGCGACGGCGATCGGCACCATCATCGCGGCCGTGGCGGTGTTCGACACCCAGGCCGACATGAAGGCGGTCGAGGTCATCAGGCCCGCGATCATCTGATTGGGCTTCGTGCCGAAGACCCTCAGCGTCTGGAGCGCGATGCGGCGGTCCAAATGCCAGCGGTGGATGGCGGCGGCCAAAAGGAAGCCGCCCAAAAAGAGGAAGATGGTCCCGCTCGCGTAGTTCGAGAAGGTTTTGGCCGGCGTGGCGATCTGCAGGAGCGGATACGCGACGAGAGGCAGCATCGCCGTCGCGGCGATGGGGAGCGCCTCCGTGAACCACCAGATCGCCATCCAGACGGTGACGCCCAAACAGGCGCGTCCGGCGTGCCCGAACTGCGTCAGCTCCCCGGCGGGGCTGACGTACTCCGTGGGCAGGAGATAGTAGGTGATCAGGCCGAAGAGTGGACCAGCCAGCAGCGCGATGACCTTCCAGCGGTTGGACACGGCGCCGATTTCGATGCTCGATTCGGTCATGGAATCCTCCGAGTGGAGATGATTTCTAGGGGCACGCCGACGTCCCGCCATAGAGGGAGACAAATGTTAAGACGCGCTCGGTAGTTTGAGCATAATCAAATCTTCGAGCCGGATTCCTCCGCCAAACGGAGGATTTTCCGTACCGGCGTCACCCCACCGCCGATAAGATCAAAAACCCTACGACATTTCTCCTAACGCGAAACATTCCTTCAATGGGATCCATTCGGTAAGTCCTTCGGCGCGAAGCCTTTTCCGGTGAAGAGATCCGCCCGCAGAATCGCCTCCCGCACAAGCGATTCCAATGACGAAAGGCCGCCGGCCCCGATGGGTTCCGACGGCCTTCGGCGTACCCGGGCGGGCGTCCTTACAGGAAGACGCCTCCGGCCAAAAGCGCCACCGAGACGATGACGACGATCCCGAGGATGTTGAGGAGGAACCCTGCGCGGACCATGTCGCCGATTTTGAGGCGGCCCGTCCCGAAGACGATCGCGTTCGGAGGCGTCGCGACCGGCATCATGAAGGCGCAGGACGCGCAGAGCGCCGTGCAGAGGAGCAGCGCCTCGGGGTTCGTGCCGATCGATTCGGCCGCGGCCGAGATGAGCGGCATCATCGTCGCGGCGAGCGCGGTGTTCGAGGTCACCTCGGTCGCGAACGTGACGAGCGTGGAGACGCCGACCAGCATCGGAATTTCGCCCAAACCGGCCAAGGCGCCCGCCTGCGCGCCGATCATCGCAGCGGCGCCGGTCGACTGAAGCGCGGCCGCCATCGTGAGGCCGCCCCCGAAAAGCAGGAGCACGTCCCAGGCGACGACGTCC
>NZ_JH604904.1 GCF_000250875.1 Sutterella parvirubra YIT 11816
GGGCGTTCGGACGAATTTTTCGCATCCCCCCGTCTTAGGACACGTACGATGCGGCGGTCGACTTCGTGCTCTCGCGCGGGGGTGCGTTGACTGCGGTCGCCGTGGAGCGGCCGGGAGAGGGGTTCGGCAGGGCCGCGGCGGGGCTTTCCGCTTTTCGGGAGCGGTTCGGCTCCTGCCGGACGTTGGCGGTGGGGCCCTCCGGGATCCCGTTGGTGGAATTCCTGCGGGCCGATCCGGTGGCGCTCCTCAGCTGAAGCGCCGCCGGGGTCTGACTTTCGTCAGAGCCCGATCGCCGGGCAGCGGAGCATCCCGGTCTCGGGCCAGTGTTTTGCCCGCCAGGCGTCGAGATACCGATAGGTGTCGGCGTCGATCGCCGCATCCGGCGACGGATGGTGCTCGTTCCAGACGAGGTGCGAGAGCCGCATCCCGCGCGCGGCCATGGCTTCGAGCGCCAGGAGCGTGTGGTTGATGCTCCCCAGGCGTCCCGACGTCACGAAGACGACGGGCCAGTGCTGCCTGGCGGCGAATTCGATCGTGAGGAGATCTTCCGTCAAGGGCACCATGAGACCGCCCGCGCCTTCGACGAGGACGCGGTCGTACCTTCCGCTCACGGTTTCGATCGCCCGCAGAACCGCCTGAAGGTCGAGCGTGCGCTTTTCCATCGCGGCCGCGAGGTGCGGGCTCGCCGGATAGTCGAAGAGGGCGGGGGCCGTAAGCCCCTCGGCGTCCTCGGGGAGCGTCACGCCCATGATGCGGCGGTGGACCGCGATGTCGGGCGAGCGCCCGTCGGGGGCGCCCGTCTGCACGAGCTTCACCGTCGCGACGGTGAACCCCTCATCCATCCACCGGCGGGCGAGCCAACCGGTTGCGACCGTCTTCCCGGCATCGGTGTCGATGCCGGAGACGAACCAAACGTTCTGCTTCGGGGAGGTCACGGCACGGCTCCTTCATTCGTTTCGCCCGTCGTCCCGTCGACGGGGTTCTCTTCGAGGTGGCGCTCGAGCACCGTGAGGAAGCCCTTCAGGAGCGCTTCCGTTTCGGCTTCGGTCATGACGAAGGGCGGCATCAGGTACCAGAGGCGCCCGATCGGGCGCACCCAGACGCCTTCCTTCACGAAGCGGAGCTGCAGAACCGGGATCTTCCCCGGCACTTCCGTCTCGACCACGGCCACTGCGCCCAGCACGCGCACGTCGCGGATGCCGGGGCGCCCGCGCAGGTGCGCAAGGCCCTTTTCGAGGCGCTCACCCAGGGCGCGGGCCTTCGCGGGCCAGTCGTCCGAGCGGTAGAGGTCCATTGCGGCGCAGGCGGCCGCGCAGGCGATCGGGTTCGCCATGAAGGTGGGCCCGTGCATGAAGGCGAAGGGCGGGTGCGCGCTCACGCGGTCGGCGACGCGGTTTTGCACCGCGACGGCCGATAGAGTCACCATGCCGCCCGTCAGGGCTTTGCCGATCGTCATGACGTCGGGCGTGACGTCCGCCCACTGGCACGCAAAGTCGCGGCCCGTGCGCCCGAATCCCGTCGCGATTTCGTCGAGGATCAGCAGGACGTCGTGCTCGCGGCAGAGCTTCGCCGCTTCCGCAAGGAACTGCGGGTGGTAGAACCGCATCGCGCTCGCACCCTGAAGAATCGGCTCCAGGATGAAGGCGGCGACGTCGTCGTGCGCTTCAAGGAAGGCGCGAAGCGGCTCGATGTCCGCCGGATCCCAGTCGCCCCCGAAGACGGATTTCGGGGCCGGGACGAAGTGGCGCTGCGGGAGGGCCCCTCCGAAGGCGCCGTGCATGCCGGCGACCGGGTCGCAGACCGACATCGCGTTCCAGGTGTCGCCGTGGTAGCCCCCTTCGATCGTGACGAAGCCCGTGCGGTCGGGGCGCCCGGAGGCCATCTGGTACTGGATCGCGAGCTTCATCGCGGCCTCAACTGCGACCGAGCCCGAATCCGCAAAGAAGATGCGCTGGAGCGCCGCGGGGAGGATTTCGGTGAGACGCTTCGCCAACCCGATCGCCGGGTCGTGCGTGAGCCCGCCGAACATCACGTGAGGGAGTTCCGCCGCCTGGCGCTGCACGGCATCAACCAACGCCTTTGGCTTGTAGCCGAAGGGCGCGCACCACCAGGCGCTCGTCCCGTCGATGAGTTCGCGCCCGTCGGCGAGTTTGAGCTTCACGCCTTCCGCCCCCACCACTTTTTCCACGCGGGGCGTGAGGATGGTGCCCGCGTACGGGTGCCAGATGTGGTCGCGGTCGACGGCTAGCCCCTCGTCCGCTTCCAACTTGTAGCCGGCTTCGCGCACGAGTGAGAGCTCGTGGTTGTGGTCGGTCCCCGGGGTCGTCAGCATGTCGCCCGCAATCGCGCTGTTGACGCCCGCGCGGAAGCAGGCGTGAAGGCACGCGTCCGACAGGCGGCGGCGTCCGCCCGCGAAGCGGAGTTCCACCGTGGGGTTGAGAAGCCTCCAGACGGCCGCCGTGCGGATCACTTCTTCCTCTGAAATCCTCGGCATCGAGCCCAAGGGCGTGCCGGGGATGGGTTCGAGGACGTTCAAGGGCAACGACGGCACGCGGAGCTTCCGGAGCGCCAGCGCGAGTTCGATTCGGGCCAGGCGGTCTTCGCCCATCCCGATGATCCCGCCCGAGCAGATCTGAAGGCCCGCGCGGCGCGCGGCCTCAAGCGTCTCGATCTTCGCCTCAAACGAGTGCGAGGTGCAGACCTCGGGGAAGAACGACGGAGCGGCTTCGAGGTTGCAGTGGGCGCGCGCGACGCCCGCGTCGCGCAGCTCCCGGAATTCGTCTTCGGTCAAGAGCCCCGGCGAGATGCAGACCTCCATCGGGAAGGCTTCGCGAAGGCGCCGCACGATCTCAGCCGTCTCGCGGACTTCGCGCCGGGAGAGCTTCCGCCCCGACATCACGAGCGAGAAGCGCGAGGCGCCGGACTCGTAGGCGGCCTTGGCGCTCTTCAAGGCTTCTTCCGCGTCGATCAGCCCGTAGACGGGCGACTTCGCGTCGGGCCACGAGGCCGACTGCGAGCACCAACGGCAGTTCTCCGGGCACTTCCCGGACTTGGCGTTGACGATCGCGCAGATGTTGAAGGTGCGCGAGGCGTGCTTTCGGGAGACTTCCTCCGCGGCGTCGACCAGCGTCTCCACGGGGAGCGCGGCGACGGGAAGGACTTCTTCGGGGGTGATCTCGGCGTCCGAGAGGGCGCGCTCGACCAAGCGCCCGATCATGGCGCGGGCTTCCTCTTCGAGGGCGGCGTCTTGCGGGGCGGGGTTGACGGTTTGGGGCATTGTGACTTCGTCGGGCAGAGAAATGGGTGGGTGGTTGGATGAGGGACTGAGTTTAAGGGAGGGGCGCGGCGCTTCGCTTCAGCCGGATGGACGAGGGACAGCGGAGAGGTTGGCAGAGAGTGGTTCGCTTAATCCGGGCATCCCCGGCTCCGGCTTCTTAAGGGAAAACATGAATCTGATGTGCAATCTTTATTTTTCGGCAATGCCAAGGGGGCGCGGGGCTTGAAACCTTTATTTAGAAGAAACGAAAGCTCCCTACTCTGAAAGGAGTACCCGGAATTGACCTCTTCGGCGTACGCCTACAAACAAAACCGGCGCCCTTTGCGACCGGAAACGACTTCTTAATTCCCAAAGGAGACAAGCAAAATGGACGCACATGTGATCGCCCAGCTTTGCATGCTCGCGACGCTCATCCTGATGATTACGGGTAAGACCCCGATTTATGGAACCTCTTCACGGAAGAGGTTCG
>NZ_JH604905.1 GCF_000250875.1 Sutterella parvirubra YIT 11816
AACTTCAAAGCCCGCGACATCCGCGAAGTCCTCGATGCGACCCACATGAAGGGCAAGAACATCACGTTCCTCGACGACTTCTCGCGCGACGAAATCCTGAACCTCTACCGCGCCGCGGAAATGCTCGAGCCCTTCATGCGCACGGGTACCGATCTTCTGAAGGGCAAGGTCCTCTACACGCTCTTCTTCCAGCCCTCGACCCGCACCCGCTGCTCGCACGAAAACGCCATGCACCGCCTGGGCGGCTCCGTCATCACCGAAGCCGACCCGACGCACAACTCCTCCGTCGCGAAGAACGAATCCCTGGCCGACAGCCTGCGCGTGACGTCCGAATACGCCGACGTCATCGTCATGCGTCACCCGAACGACGTGGAAGCGCTGGGGGCTCTCAAGGAAATCGAAGGCCACTGCAGCCCGGTCATCTCCGGCGGCTACGGCCACGTCACGCACCCGACCCAGGGCCTTCTCGACTCCTACACCTGCTGGCGCGCCTTCGGCGATCTCTCGAACGTGACCGTCGCGATCGCCACGCCCGACCTCTCCCGTGCCCGCTCCGGGCAGTCCTTTGCGTTGGCCTTGGCCGCCATGGGCGCCAAGATCATCTACACGGGCACGAGCGAACTCCGCACGCCGGAAATCGTCCGCCAGAAGCTCCAGAAGATGGGCGCCAACTTCGAAGAGCACTTCGACCTCACGATGAAGCAGAACGAAGAGCTCTACATGGATAAGGGCGTCGACCTGATCTATCTCCCGGGCTGCTCCGTGAAGAAGGACGACCCGAACCGCGCCGACTTCGAAAAGAAGATGGCGAACTACTACGTCTCCTTGGACATGTTGAAGAACATCAAGGCGAAGACCGGCAAGACCGTGGGCGTGCACCATTCGCTCCCGCGCAACCCGGGCGAATTCGACTTCGGCATCGACAACACCGAGCACCAGCTCTACTTCCGCGCGATCGGCTTCTCGGTGGCGCTGCGCATGGCGCTCCTCTCCGCCGTTGTCGG
>NZ_JH604906.1:0-1963 GCF_000250875.1 Sutterella parvirubra YIT 11816
GTCGGGGCGTCGGGCCCTCGGCTCAGAAGGCCTGATACTCTTCGTCCGTTACGGGTTCAAGCCACTCGGCCTTGTTGTTCGGGACGTTGGTTTCGATCGAGATGTGCACCATCCCGATCCTCTCGTCCGCGCCGTGCCAGTGTTCGACTTCGGGCGGGATCTTCACGACGTCGCCCGGGCGGAGGATGCGGATCCTGCCGCCGCGTTCGCAGTAGCGGCCGAGCCCTTCCAGAACGAGCAGGATCTGCCCGCCCGAATGCTTGTGCCAGTTCGTGCGGGCGCCCGGCGTGAAGGTGACGTTTCCGATCGGGCAGTTGAAGACGCCGTCGTTCGGTTCCACGAGCATCGAGAGGAGCGTCTCGCCCGTGAAGAACTTCCGGTAGGGATTGGGGCCGCCTTGCTCGAAAACGGAGACGGGGACTTGGTGGTTGTCGCTCATGGTCTTGGTCCTTGGTTGTGCGTGTTGGGCGTATCGGGGGTGTCGGGTGCGTGCGGCGGAAATCACGGCGGAAATCACGCCTGGGGGATCCTTCAGTGTCTCGATGAGGCCGCGCGCCGCGCTCCCGAACGCTCTTGTCCGTTTCGATTCTCCCGCGCGCGGAGAGGGTCGGAAGGCCTCGGCATGCACCTTGGGAAGATCGGTCAAGCACCGCATGAGATCGGGCAAGGGAATCGCCCGACTCATGCGTTTTCCGCATGGAAGCTGAGTCGGTTCCGGCATGAATCTGGGGAGGGTGGTCGGGAGCGGGCTCAACGGGACGCCCTGAAGCCGCCGGGGGCCGCCCTGGGTCAACGTGCCTGCGCCTTCACTCCCGTGTGCGTCAAGCCGAATAAGGAACTCCGGCATGGACAAATAGGTGAGGTCGGGCGACAATCGAAGCAAGAAAACGGATCGTGCGCGCACTCCCGGCGGGCAAAAACCGGGTGCGCGGCCGACGCGTTTTCGGACCGAACAACCATTCGTGCCCGGGGAGGCGGTCCGGCTCAAGCGCCGGAAGACTCCCCGCAGCACCGGGCGCGCCCAACCCCCGGGCCCGCCCCCGACCAGGAGGACACGCCATGCGCATTTTGGTTCCCGTCGACGGCAGCGAAGAGAGCCGCCGACTCATCCGTTTCTTGGGCACCCGCGAGACGCTTCTCGGGGCTTCGCCCGAGATCGAGCTTCTGAACGTCCAGACGGGCCCGAGCGAAGGGCTCTCGCGCGTGTTCGGCCTTGAGGCCGTCAACGCCGTCTACCAGGAAGAGGGCCGCAAGGTCTTCGATGCGCTACGCGAGGACATCGAAGCCGCCGGCATCACCCCGAAGGAAGTCGTGAAGATCGGCGAAGCCGGTGCGGGCGTCGCGAAGGAGGCGGAAGCCTCGGGCGCGGACCTGATCGTCATGGGCTCGCGCGGGCTGAACCCGATCCGCGGGTTCTTCCTCGGGTCCTTCACGAACGCGGTCCTCTCGCAGGTGAAGACCCCGGTTCTGATTCTGCGTGAAGGCTCCGTCGTGCCCCCGAAGGCCATGCGCGTCGGCGTCGCGATCGACGGCAGCGCCTACGGCGAAGCCGCGGTGAACTACGTCCTCGCCAACCGCGAGCTCTTCGGCGACGATGCCACGTTCGAGATCCTCCACGTCGCGGAAGGTCCGTCGACGCTTCTGAACGTCGCGCCCGAAATGGACGGCGCGGTGTCGGTGACCGGCATCCAGCGCACGATCGCGGATGAACTCAACGACGAAGTCTTCGCGCCGGTTGAAAAGATCTTCGCGGACGCGGACGTTCCCGTGAAGAAGGTGAGCATGGTGGGCACGGCCGCCGACCAGATCGCGAAGTACGCCGCCGACAACCTCGACATGATCGTCATGGGCTCGCACGGCCGCGGGAACTTCTCCGCCGCGGTGTTGGGGTCGGTGGCGATGAAGGTCGCCGCGAACACGACGCAGCCGGTGCTCGTCATCCGCAAGTGATGGGGTGACGGCG
>NZ_JH604906.1:2006-4017 GCF_000250875.1 Sutterella parvirubra YIT 11816
CGGGGCGGGCTGCCCCGGCCGCCCGGCACGAAGGAGGGCGCTGATCCCTGGGCGGATCTGCGCCCTTCGTCTTTTCTGTTTCTCTCTTCTCTCTTTACATGCATTGAGGCCGGCCTCCTTCCGGAAGACCGGCCTCTCGTTCGGATCCGGCGGCCGTCGGGGGCCGCTCATGCAGGTGGAATCAGACTCACCACGCCGGGCGCACCTGACCCTGGAAGGTCTTCTCGATGAAGGCGCGCACGTCGGGCGACTGGTAGCTCTCGACAAAGGTCTTCACGGCCGCGGCGTCCTTGTTGTCCTCGCGGGCGGCGATGATGATGAGCGCATAGGGGGCGTTCCGGTCTTCGAAGAAGAATCCGTCCTTTTCGGGCGAGAGCCCCGAGCTGATGACGTAGTTCATCGGGACGCAGGCGACGTCGAGGTCGTCGATCGAGCGGGGAAGCTGCGCGGCTTCGAGTTCCTGGATGCGGAGCTTCTTCGGGTTCTCGACGATGTCGGCCAGCGTGGCTTCCGCGCCGCGGTCGGCCTTCAATTTGATCAGGCCCGCGGCTTCAATGAGAAGGAGCCCGCGCCCGCCGTTCGAAGGATCGTTCGGGATCGCGAAGGTGGCGCCCTCGGGGATGTCTTCCACCGACTTGTACTTCTTCGAGTAGAAGCCCATCGGCTGCACGACGGCGTCGGCGACCTTGACGAGCTTGGTGCCTTGTTCGCGGTTGAAGGCGTTCAAGAACGGCTCGTGCTGGTAGACCGCGGCGTCCAACTTCTTGTCGTTCAGCGCCGTGTCGGGCGTGATGTAGTCCGTGAACTCCACCACCTCGACGGTGAGGCCTTTGGTCTTCGCGACCTTGACGGCCTCGGTCACGATGTCGGCGTGCGGCCCCGCCGTCACGCCCACGCGGAAGACCGCGGGCGCATCCGTCGCGGCCGGCTCCGACTTGGAGCAGCCCGCGAGCATCATCGCCGGGACGCTCGTCAGGGTGAAGGCGCCGAGGGCAAAGGCTCGTACGAGAGTGCGTCGTTCCATGATGCTGTACTCCAAGAAAGTTGCGTGAGGAATGGAAATGCGGGAGGGAACCGCACCGCGGGTTTGAGGGTTCTGGGGGGCTTCCGGAGGACCGTCCGAAGGGACGGGGACGGAAGGGTCGCAGAGCGGATCCCGATGATTCCATTCTTGCAGAGCGTCCGGCAAGGCGTCTGATCACTTTTCCTTAGGCGCGCAGGTAATACCGCGAAAGTCGGCGATTTGGACTGGCCGGATGTGGGTGTTCCACGGGAAACCGGATGTTTCGGGGAAAGCTGATGGGCTGCCGGGGGCTCAAAAACGAAACCGCCCGGGGCCCTCTCGGGGCCTCCGGGCGGCGGATTTCGGCGAGCCGTGAAGGATCGGAAGCTCACGGCTCAACCGGAAGTCACTTCTTGGCTTCTTCCTTCGCCTTCCACGGTTCGAACTTCGGAGTGTCCGGGCCGTTGGGCGGGAGGATCGGGTAGACGATCTTGGGCTGTTCGCCCGTCAACGTCTTCAGGAACGCGACGATCTTCGCGGTTTCTTCCTTCGTGTAGCGCTTCCCGAGCTGGACGTCGCCCATCACCTCGACGGCTTCCTCAAGGGTCTGCGCCGCGCCGTCATGGAAGTACGGATAGGTGAGTTCGACGTTGCGCAGCACCGGCACCTTGAACTTCATGCGGTCCTGGTCGCGGCCGGAGACGGCCTTGACGCCTTCGGCGGTGTTGGTCGTTTCGTAGGGACGGACCACACCCATCTTCTGGAAGGACTGGCCGCCCAGCTGCGCGCCGTTGTGGCAGATCGTGCAGCCCGACTGCTTGAAGAGCTGGTAGCCGGCGAGTTCCTCTTCGGTGATCGCCTTCTTGTCGCCCTTCAACCATTGATCGAACCGGTCGTTGGGCGTCACGAGCGTGCGTTCGAACTCGGCGATCGCGTCCGTGATGCGCTGGATGTCGACCTTGCTGTCGCCGAACGCCGCCTTGAAGTAGGCGCCGTAGCCCGGGATCG
>NZ_JH604906.1:4040-10544 GCF_000250875.1 Sutterella parvirubra YIT 11816
CGGCGTGTTCGTGGGTCGACGCCATTTCAAGCGGGTTCGCGATCGGGCCCGCGGCCTGCTCGGCGAGGGTCTTCGCGCGGCCGTCCCAGAACTGGGCGATCTGGCCGTAGGAATTCAGAACCGTCGGCGAATTGATCGGACCCTGCTGCCAGTAGTCGCCGATCGAGGTCTTCAGGTTGTCGACGCCGCCCGTCGCGAGGTTGTGGCAGGAGTTGCAGGAGATGAAGCCCGAGCGGGAGAGACGCGGTTCGAAGAAGAGCATCTTGCCCAATTCGACGAGCGCGGGGTTGTCGACCTTGACGGGTTCGATCGGATCAACGGGTTCGGCCGAGAAGGCGGGAGCGGCCGCGGCCATGGCGGCGGCGAGGGCGAGCGCGGTGAGGACAGGGGTCTTCATAAGATGGTCCTAGAGAAACGGTCTGGCCCGGAAACGCCGGAGGGTCGAAGCGCCTCGTCGTGGAGGGCGCTTCCCGGCGGTTTGGTCGGGCGGGGCGTCGAAGGGGCGGTGCGGTTCCCTGGGGTCTCGGGTTATCCCGAAGAACTAGATCGGAATCGCTTTCACCTATCGACGGGCGTAGTCTAATAGGACTAGTCCCTACGGCAGAAGTATTGTTTTTTAATGAGGCCCATAGACGGAAATCCAATCTCCCCGATAGATTTGGCGAAGATCGGCAAAGAGGCCGGTTTACGGGCGTCTTTGGGGTGGTACCGAATATGGGTGTTCGCAGACGTTTCCGGCGGGAGAGGGTTTTCGATCAGAGATGCGAACGTTCAAAGTGACCGCGTGGATCTGACGGCTGTCCGACCGGGGTATCAGATCGGACCGCGGTTCGACAAGAAAAGAGAAGGGGACCTCCAGCACCGCCCGGCTTGCATCTTGCGACAGTTCGACCTCCGCCCCCGTCCCGAGTCCCCCGGTACCTCATGCAGAATCGAGGCATTCCATCCAACCGCCTCCACCCACACGGAAGTCCGCCCATGCTCTCCCGTCTGCTCTTGAATCCCCTCACGCAGCCGTTTACGCGCCGCCGCGCCTTCCTCTCCGCCGCGACGTTGGCCGCGGTGCCGTTCCTCGCGCCGGTCTCTGGGCTCTCGAAACTCGTCCCGTCGGCCCGCGCCGAGGATGCGCCGATCGAGCCGGACCTCCCCGAGGCGCTCAACCCCAGGGCGGGGACGTGGTCGGCCGAGGCCTTCCGGGCGTCGGACGCGGAGATCGCGCGCCTCGCGCAGGACCCCGTGATCGCGGGGCTCGCCAAAGGCACGTTGCCGAAGGACCAGTTCCTCTGGTACGTCGCGCAGAACGTGACGTACCTCGAGCACTACGCGGAGAGCTTCAGGATCCTCAAGGCCGAGCTCCCGGAAGAGGACCGCGACCTCGCCGACCGCTGGATCCGCGAGACGGAAGAGACGCGCACGTGGACGCTCGACTACTACAGGCGGCTTTCCGGCCACGACTGGGCGGATTCGCCCTGGCGCGAGCCCGACGACGTCGTGCTCGACTACGCCGCGCACGAGCGCCGGAACGTCGAGCGGGGCGCGGCTTACGGGATGGCGGCGATGCTGCCGTGCTTCACGATGTACGAGGTGATCGGCTGGCACGTCGCCCGGATCCGCGTCTTGAAAGGGAATCCGTATGCGGAATGGGTGGGCGCCTACGGGACGCCCGAGTATTCGGAGACGGTGCGGCTGGCGGTCGACCTCGCGGACAGGCTCGCGGCCGCGCTGCCCGACGACGCGCACCGCGTCGAGTTGACGGAACTCTACGTCGACGCCTGCGTCTGCGAGTGCCTTCTCTGGGAGACGGCCGCGGGCGTGGGGGCGTCGTCGGCCGACATGATCGACGGGCGCGAGCGGACGGAGGAGTCGGATGAACCGGGCAGCCCGAAGCCGGGCGAGGCGGTGTGACGCCTTTTCGAGCCGCGTGAAGGGCTCCGACGCTCACGGCCCGGATTGCCCGTTTCAATGCCCGCATCGGCGCCCTCGGCGCTTTTGAGCAAGCCTTGAGCGGCATCGGGGAAGGGCCGGGAAGGCCCGCCCGATAGGATGAAGGGGACGGTTCCGAGAAGCCGTTCCCGATGCTTTTGAAGCATTGGAGCCCGCCATGACCGCCCCCAAGTACGCCCTCAAGCCCGTCAGCCTTTCCGCGTTCACCCTCAATCCCGGTCTCACCCGCCGCTCCGCCTTCGCGCGCGGCGCGGAACTCCTCACGCTCGCGGCGCTCGGGACCGCCGCGGCCCGCAGCATCCGCACGGTCCGCGCGGCGGATGCGCCTTCCGGTCCCTTCGGCGCACCGTTCGGCGCTTCTTCTGCGAAGCCCCGGATCGGCGTCTTCTGCTTCACCTGGGCGGGAAGCGGCGGGGAGGTCGCGTCCGAGATGAAGCGGCTCAACCCCTCCGTCACCGTCACCCGCATCGAGCGGGCGAAACCCTATCCGGAGGAGTACACGCCGACCACGGAAGAAGCGAAGCGCGAGAAGGCCGCGGCCGAGTTCCCTGAGCTGAGGCCCATGCCCGTTTCGCCCAAGGACTTCGACGTGGTGGTGATCGGGCATCCGGTCTGGGGCGGCAACCTCCCGCGGCCGCTCTTCACGTTCCTGCGGGAGCATGCCGAAGAGTTCAGGGGCAGGCGCGTCCTCCACTACGCCATGCACGGGGGATCCGGCTTGGGCGACACGGACGAGGACATGCGGGCGCTGCTCCCGGGCGTGCCCTTCCGCGGCGTCGCCTTCTACGGTTGGGGCGGTCTGCGGGACCGCGACGCCGTCGGGATCTGGATGAAGCAGGAGGGGCTTCTTTGAATCCGCGGCGCTGAGCCGATGAGGCGATGAGTCGATGAGGCCGATGAGGCCGCCCGTGGTTCGGGCGGCCCCGGACGGTTTCTCCGGAGCAGGGGAGCGGAAGAAGGTCGAAGAGGGCGGCGCATGAGCCTTTCGACGTTCCCCTTGTCGTCGAAAGAGGTCTTTCGACGCCGCTCCGACCTGTTCTTCGACCCGTCCTCCGCCGCTCCTCGTGTCACAAAGCGCCGAACCTCCGCTAACTCTCTCTAACTAGCAGAGCAGAGTTTGCGACACGTCAGGCCTTTCTTCAGCATCGCCCGGATCCCGGCCGTACCTGGGATACTAAACCGGGTGTCGTGTTTGTTGTTTTTCAGCTCCTATCCAAAAGTATCGCAGGAACATCCGAAATCGGGCATGAAAAATGGAAAATCTTCGAATCCCTAGTCCGACTAGTGTTTAACAGAGGTGAACGCGGCGTTTGACGTTCTTATCCTGCAAACCCTAGTTAGAGTAACGATCCAAGCGCGAACAGAAGGGAATTCCTGAAAAATTGGACTTTCGACGATAAAAATTTCCGTTTTGACGCGCACGGGTGTCGGAAAAGGGTTACCGTGTGGTCAAGGAGATGCGGGCAACACCGCCTGTTCTTCCCAAGGCGCTGAGGCCGGGAAGACGTCTGAGTAGTCCGGTGACCCGCCTCCTGTCAATCGGTCCGCCGCCTGAGGTTCTGCACGTCGTGCTTCGGGGATCCGGCCGGACCGGCGGGAGATGCTCCCGCGACACCTCGAACGGGGTCTCCCCACGAGGCTCCGTCCGAATTTGGAGCACCCCCAGACGGGTGACTTCGACGATGTGCCAGAAGGGCGATTCGACTGCACTTTCTCTTTCCCTACCGCCGTGCAGTTGGATCGCTCTTTGGTTTTCTTTGGAGACCGAGGCTTCCCGGAATCGCCGGAAATTCTCGGAACCTTCCTCGGGACAACCCGAATTCGGTTATCATCCGTCCTCGAAACACCCGAAGCTCCTTCGTGAGCAGCTCTGCACAGGATCCCCGCCATGCCGTTTGCCGCATGGGCCGGAGCCTTGTGCTTACCCGCAGAAACGCAAATCCGCATCCATCCCGATGACGCCCTCTGAAAAGATCAAGGCCCGGCTTCTCGCCTCGGGCGCGCCCTTCCGGGCGAACGACAACATCAGCGACGCTTTGGAGCCGGGCGACATCGCCCGGCTCGAGGACGAAGTGCGCGGCCGCGTGACGGATCTCCTATCGTCGCTCGTCATCGACGTCGAGAACGACCCGAACACCGCGGAGACGGCGGGCCGCATCGCGAAGATGTTCGTGCGGGAGGTCTTCTCCGGGCGCTACGAACCCTGCCCCGAAGCGACCGACTTCCCGAACGACCGCGGCTTCGAAGACATGATCACGGTGGGGCCCTTTGCGGTGAGGTCGACCTGTTCGCATCACTTCGCGCCGATTCTCGGGCGCTGCTGGGTCGGGATCGTCCCGGGCGAGCGCGTGATCGGGATTTCGAAGTACGCGAGACTCTCGGAGTGGGTGCTGAAGCGCCCGCAGATCCAGGAAGAGGCCGCCGTGCAGCTGGCGGACCTCTTGGAAGAGAAGACGAAGCCGCGCGGGCTCGCCGTCATGATCGACGCGGCCCACAGCTGCATGAGCTGGCGCGGCGTCAAGGAAACCGAGAGCCGCATGGGCACGACCGTCTGGCGCGGGGTCTTCCGCGAGGACGCGTCGCTGCGCGCCGAATTCCAGAACCGGGTGCGCTGAAGGAAGGCCGGAAAAGCCCGCCCAAGCACCGAACCGAACCCAACCCCAAGCACAACGGACGACGAGCATGATCACCGCCTCCCGCTACCACGACATCTCCTGCGGCCACCGCGTCTGTGGGCACGAAACGAAGTGCCGCCACCTCCACGGCCACAACTACCGCATCACGTTCGAGTGTGCGGGGGACTTGGACCACGTGGGCCGTGTGATCGACTTCTCGGTGATCAAGGAAAAGCTCTGCATGTGGCTGGAGAACGAGTGGGACCACCACTTCCTCCTCTGGGAAGAGGACCCGATGGCGTCCGCGCTCACTGAGATCGACCCCACGGTCGTGCTCCTTCCCTTCAACCCGACGGCGGAGAACATGGCGACGTACCTCGCGGAAACGCTGGCTCCGAAGCAGTTGGAAGGCACGGGCGTGCGCGTCGTCCGCTGCACGGTCGAAGAGACCCGCAAGTGCCAGGCCGAGTGGAAGCTCTTTCCCGTCGGCTGAGATTTACTTACCCGGGGTGCCCGGAAGTTTCCCTCGGCGGCACCCATCCGAACTCAAACCCCAACACACGTACCTTTCTTCCCAGATGACCCCCATCGTCCCCACCGCCCGTCAGAACCAGATTAAGGGCGCCGAGCCGCTCTTCTTCGTGAACGAAATCTTCGCGTCGCTCCAGGGTGAGGGCGCGTGGACCGGGACGCCGTCGGTCTTCGTGCGTCTGCAGGGGTGCCTCTGCCGCTGCCCCTACTGCGACACGAAGCACACGTGGAAGCTGGGTGAACCCAACGGCGAAAAGCTCGACTTCGCTGCCGCGAAGGCGGACGCGCCGCGCCACGCGACGGCGACCGAGGACGAACTCTTCGACTTCATCACGACGCACTTCCCGAAGGTCCCGCACGTGGTCTTCACGGGCGGGGAACCGTTTCTCTTTGATCTCACCGGGATTTCCGAGCGGCTGCTCGCGGCCGGTCGCACCGTAGGCGTCGAGACGAGCGGGACGGAGCCCGCGCGCGTGGCGGGGGCCGTCTGGGTGACGGTCTCGCCCAAGATCGGGATGCCGGGCGGGCGCGTGGTGTTGCCCGAGACGCTCGCCCGCGCGGACGAAATCAAGATGGCGGTGGAGTCGGAGAAGGACATCGAGGAATTGAAAACGGACGTGCTGCCCTTCGTCTCGAAGAAGGCGCTCATTTACGTCCAACCCGTGAGCCAGGGCGAGCGAGCGACCAAGTTCTGTTGGGACGCCGCGATGGAGGAGGGCTGGCGCGTCTCCTTCCAGGTGCACAAGTACGTGTCGATCCGTTGATGATCGGCTGAAAGAGCAGAGGAGAGGCCGACGTTCAGGAGAACCGTGTCGGCCGACACACAGGTCCTGTGCAATGGGCGCGGCCCGGAAAGCCTGAAGCGGAAGGCGCGCTGAAGCCGCGCCCGGGGCCAACCGCCTGAAACCCGCCGCGTCCGCCCCGGGATGGGTGCATGATTGAAGAATGCACCTCACCCTGGAGACGCCCCATGACCGCCCCCGACACTCCGAACACCCCCACCATCCCTCAACCGCGCCGCCCCCGCCGCGTCCGGCGCGCGCCCACCGATCCCACCATCTCCTTCAACGTCCTTCTGAACGGCCGCCCGTGCGCGGATCTCACCGTCCTGGAGGACGACACGCTGACGCTCCGCTACGAGTCCGCCTGGACGAACCGGGAGGAGGCGTCTGACGATCCCGAAGCCTTCCCGCTCTCGCCCAACCTCCCGCTCACCGCGCGAAGCGCCGGGCCGGGCGTCGAGGCGTTTTTCGAAAATCTGCTGCCCGAAGGCGCCGCCCGGGCGGCGTTGGCCCGACGGCTTCACGTCGACCCGCGGCAGACCGTGGGCTTGGTCTACGGGATCCGGCACGATCTCGCCGGAGCGGTCGGGCTGCGTGTGAAGCCGCGCGGCGGAGCGGGGAAGGCTTCCGAC
>NZ_JH604907.1 GCF_000250875.1 Sutterella parvirubra YIT 11816
GGCAAGGCTCTTCATAGTCTTCGGAATGCCCGGGAGGCCTGCGGCTCAGCGGTTTTTGAGGGCTTGAGCCTCCCCGGTCCATAGGAGAAATTCTCCTCCCGGAGTAGATCTTCGGACTAGGGATCTAATACCTACGGTGAAGAACGTAGGATTCTTGAGGCCATGACACGGCGAGGCCCCCGCAGGCGCCGGAGGTCACCCCGCCGCAAAACGATCCACCATGCTCGGGCCCTCCCCATTGGAGGTATGGCTTTTTACCTAGCGTTATGCAGAATCGGAATAGCGCTTTCCGGAGGCCTCTTTTCCGAGGTCCCGAAGCTCTCCCAACCCTTCGCCCCAACCCAACCGGTCCGTCCGCACTTCCCTCATGAGCCGCGAGCTCACCTTCCGCTTTCAAACCCGGCGCGGCGCCATGGCGCTCGACCTCGAGGCGCGGATTCCCGCGGACGGGATCACGGTGCTGCGCGGCGACTCGGGCTCGGGCAAAACCACCATCGCGGACCTCCTCGCAGGCCGCATCCGCCCCGACAAAGGTTTCGCCGCCGTGGGCGACGTCGTCTTCACCGACACGGAGAAAGGCATCCACCTTCCCGTGCACGAGCGCGGGATCAGGTACGTCTTCCAGACGCACCGGCTTCTTCCCCACCTCACCGTCCGCGAGAACCTCGAGTTCCCCGTGAAGGTGGGCGGCCGCCCCGTGCACAACGCGTCGGGGAAGACCACCGAAGAGCTCGCCGCCGCGCTCAGGATCACGCATCTTTTGGACAGGAAGCCCTTGACGCCCGAGTGCTGCTGACTCAGGCGGGCTTTCTGACGATCCGGTCCGTCGACTGCGAGAACTGGGCGACGTTGAGGTGCCCGAACAGGGAGGTCGCCGACTCTGCGGCCGGGCTTTGTTCTTCGAGCGGCTGACCGTTCGTCTGCGTGCGCGTTCCCGACACCAAGACGAAGGGGAGGAAGCCTGCTCAGCTTCCTCCCCGTTCCGATCGGCGCCCGGCCGACGTTCGTCTCCGGCCGGGCCTGTGGGCTGATCCCTCAGACGCCCCCGGGAGCCGCTCTCAAAAGCTCCCGGAGGGCGTCATCGGATCTCAGCGGCCGGTCGTCCCTCAGCCCCGCACCGTGCGCGGCTGCTCCCAGACGCGCACGCGCGGGAGTTCACCCGTGAACTTCTCGATCCGCACCTGGCTCGAGTTCGCGACGTTGCCGTTCGCGAGCTTCGAGGAGGGGATGTCGATCGTGAGGACGTTGTCGCAGCCGTGGACGTCCAGGGTGCCCACTTCGCCCTGCTTTTCAGGGTCGTACCAGGCGCCGTGGCGGATGACGACCGTGTCGGGGCGCACGCGCTCGGTGACGATCACGCCCGCCAGAACCTTCCCGCGGCGGCTCTCCACCTTCACGACGTCGCCCGTGGCGACGCCGAGCTTCTTCGCGGCGTCGGGGTGCATCCACACGGGTTCGCGGTCCTCGACGTCCGTGAAGTTGTGGGATTCGGTCGAATCCAACTGGGAGTGGAGGCGGTAGCGGCTCTTGCTCGTCAAAAGCGCAAACGGGTAGTCCTTCGCGATCTTGCCGCCCAGCCACTCAGTGGGTTCCATCCACGTGGGATGCCCCGGGCAGTCGTCGTAGCCGTAGGATGCCACCTTTTCCGAGAAGATCTCGATCTTGCCGGAAGCGGTCCCCAAGGGGTTCACGATCGGGTTCTTGCGGAAGTCGCCGAAGTAGTTGTAGTGCTCGGAGTCGGAGAGCACCGGGAACCACACCCAGCCCGCCTTCCAGAAGTCTTCGAACGCGGGCATTTCGTAGCCGCCCTGCGCGGCTTCGAGCTTCGCGGCGTCGTAGAAGCGCTTCACCCAGCCCATTTCGTCCAAGCCTTCCGTGTAGTCCTTTTCAAACCCCATCTCTCGGGCGATGAGGCGGTAGATCTCGTAGTCGCTCTTCGACTCGTACTGCGGGAGGATCGCTTGGTGCATGGCGACGTAGCCCAAGTTCGAGTAGGACCCCACGGCGGTGATGTCGTTTCGCTCCAAGCTCGTGCAGGCCGGAAGCACGATGTCGGCGTGGCGCGCCGAAGCGGTCCACATCGAGTCGCAGACGATCGTCGTTTCGGGCTTCTTCCAGGCCTTGAGCAACCCGTTCGTGTCTTCCTGCTGCGCGAACGGATTCCCGCCCGACCAGAAGACGAGACGGATGTCCGGATACGTGATCTTGGTGCCGTTGTGGTCGATCGTCTTCCCAGGGTTCAGGAAGCACTCCGTGAAGCGCGCGAGCGGGATCGAGACGAGGCTCGCGCCTTCCCACTTCAAGCCGCTGCTCCCGCCCCGCGGGTTCGCGGAGATGCCGGGGAGCGCCGGGGCTTCGGACGTGGCCGCGCCGCCGTTCGAGTAGTGGTACGTGAAGCCGAACCCGCCGCCCGGTAGGCCGATCTGGCCCAGCATCGCGGAGAGCACCACCATCATCCAGTGGACCTGCTCGCCGTGCTGCGCGCGCTGGATCCCCCAGCCGCCCATCAGCATCGTGCGCTTCGTCTGCATTTCGTTCACGAGCCAACGGATGTCCGCGGCCTTCACGCCGCAGACGCCTTCGGCCCATTCGGGGGTCTTCTTGACGCCGTCGGTTTCGCCGAGGAGATACGGACGGAACTTGTCGTAGCCCACCGTGTACTTGCGGATGAACTCGCGGTCGGCCTTGCCGGAGGTTTCAAGTTCGTACGCCATCGCGAGCATCATCGCGACGTCGGTGCCGGGGCGCGGCGCGATCCAACGGGCGGCGTCGCCGAAGAATTCCGCGGTGTCGGGCTTCAACGGATTCACCGCCACGACCTTGATCCCGGCTTCCTTCACGCGGCGGAAGCCTTCGGCGTTTTCGTGCACGGTCGTCGCCCAGTCGATGTCGTTCGTGATCGTGGGGTCCGCGCCCCAGAGGACGATCAGTTCGGTGCGGTCCGTGATGAGGTTCCAGCTCGTCACCTGTTCGTAGACGCCGTTCGAGCCGATCACGTAGGGAAGGATCACCTGCGCGCAGCCGGTCGAGTAGTCGCCGATGCCGCCCGTGAAGCCGCCGTTGAGGTTCAGGACGCGCTGCAGCAGATTCCTGGCGTTCCCGACCGCGCCCGGGCTCATCCAACCGTACGAGCCCCCGTAGATCGCGGTGGGACCGTAGGTTTCGCGCACGCGCTTCAATTCGTCGGCGACCAACTTCGCCGCGGTCTCCCAGGAGACGCGCACGAAGGGTTCCTTGCCGCGGCCTTCGCCGCCCGCCTTCCAACCCTTCTTCAAGTAGCTCTCACGCACCATCGGATAGCGGATGCGGGCGCGGTTGTAGGGCTGCTGCGCGATCCCCTGGAGCTGCATCGAGGGAGCGTGGTCCTTCTCGAAGGGTTCGATGCGCTCGATGCGCCCGCCCTTCACGTGGACGCGCCCGATGCCCCAGTGGGAGGCGTTCATGACGACGCCGTCGTTCAGGACGGACTTCCCGGGCTCAAAGGTCTTCGAGAGGTCGAGCTCGGAGATGCCCGGGAGCGGCGCACCCATGGTGACGCCGCCCTTCAACGTCTTGATGCCCGAGGCGGCTTCGGCGGCGGTTTCGGTCGCGGCGGCGGTGAGGTTCTTCCCGGCCGGGGCTGCGAAGACGGCGCCCGCGGGGAGCAGCCCCGCGGCGGTGCCGAGCTTGAAGAGATTTCGGCGGTTGATGCTCATGGTGATATTCCTTGCTTGGGTGGTCGGCTCGGTTCGGAGGCCGATGACGGCTCAGTGAAGGCGGCCAAGCGGCGGAAACGGAGAGCGCTCAACTCTCGCGAAGGGAGAGGAGCCGCTCAGTCGTCCCCCCGCCCGCTCACCCCGTCGTGGGGATGCGGGCAGGCCTCGGGCCGTGCTGCCGACCGTGGTGTCCGTGGTCTGGATGTGTTCCGTGGTTGGGAGGAATGCGGCCGCCTTACATCGGCTTCGCGTGCGCCTGCAACCACTTGAACATCAGCGCGTTGTTCCCGCGGCGCGTGTGGCCCGTACGGCCGCCCCGCACCGGGAGCTGGCTCGACCACTGGTTCGCGGTGAAGTGCTCGGGCTTGGGCGCACCGTGGCAGGACGAACAGGCGTCCGCATGACGCGCGGCGCCCGCCTTCCAGAGGGCGTCGAGATCCTTCGTCAAGGACGCTTCCGGCACCCAGCCTTCGGCCGAGGACTTCTGCCAGACGTTCCCCTGGACGGTCTTCTCGCCGCCCTTGGCATTGAGCTTCACGGCCTTCTCTTCGTCGAAGGACGCGTACTCGATGCGAAGGCCTGCTTCCTGGAAGATTTGGGACGGATACTCTTTGAGCGACCACCCGTCGATGCGGACCTTCGCCATCCCGTTCTTCTTTTCGAGCACGGTGACGGGCGAGGCGATGTCGAGCGTGCCGAGGTAGTCGGAGCCGGGATTGGCCTTCACTTCCAACGTCGGGCGGCGTGACCAGGTTTCCGCGGCGGATGCGGTGAGCGCCGCCGCGGCGAGGCCGGCGGCAAGGCCCGCCGACACGATGATCTTCGTGAGGTTCTTCACAGTGGTGGTCTCCTCTCTCGTGAATATGGAAACACCCACGCTCATGGCTCATGACGCGCAGGCTTCTTCACTGCGCCCGTCCATCTGCGTCCCTCGGACCAAGCGTCGGGGCTCTCACGAGCACCCGACGCCGGGCAGGGTCCTAGGATCAACAGCACGGGCCGTCGGGATGATTCTGCCACTTCGTCAGTAGTTTGGATAGTTCTTTTCGTCTAGATACCGGTAATAGGAACCTCTTCACCGGGGCCCTTTCTG
>NZ_JH604908.1 GCF_000250875.1 Sutterella parvirubra YIT 11816
AACCTCAACCTGCGCCCGATGTTCCTGCGCACGCCCCTCCGGATTCGCGGGCACATCCTCGTTTGCGTGCTCTCTTTGATCGTCCTTCGGCTATTGGCGCGGCGACTTCGCGGAATGGAGAGCCCGCTTCCCATCAACCGGATCATCGAGGGCATGGAGGATGCCAAAGTCATCGCCGTCCATTCGGGAGAGTCCGAGGAATGGCTCTACATTCGCGCCGGCGAGGAGAGCGGGCTATACCGCGACAGCGATAAGTTGACGATTGAGGAGCTCGCCATCCGGCACCGCACCTCCATCAGCGATACGGCCGCCGTACTGGCTGCCGCTGGGCTCGAATGTCCTCCGGTTTTCTGCGACCGAAATCAGCTTGCCCGGGCCATCCGTACGAAGTTCAAATCGGACGCCGACGCCGTACCCTCCGTCGTCTATAGGGCCGCCGAAATGGAGCGTGAAGACGCCGCGAGGCAAGCTTCCTGAACGGCGCTACACTAGATTTAATAGAAAAAGCCTGTGAATTCCTAGATTACCAGGGAATTGCAGACTTAA
>NZ_JH604909.1 GCF_000250875.1 Sutterella parvirubra YIT 11816
ACAGGTCCGAAATACGTACCCTCATCCCACATAAATGCTTAGTCTTTTGGTCGGCATCGGTTGAAACGCTCGACGAATGTGCTTTTTTGACGCGGGGATGTCGCAGATATGCGCATCGGACGGCGGTAGGGAGGCGGACGGCGACCCTTTCCGGCGTCTTTCCTCAGGATGCCTTCGGGACGTTGCCGACCGGTGGCTTCCTGCGGCCGGGCTGAGCGAAAGTCCTTATGGCGAAAACGGATGGGAGTACCGCAGTACCCTAAGCGGACAGGCGAATGGGACGGATGGAGGAAGGATGACAAAGGGAAGAAGGAGGCGGGAGGAAGAAAAAACGGTCCCGGGCGCAGGTTGGACCAACCTGAAGAAGCGCCCGGGTGCCGTCGGCGGTCTTCGAGAGACAGACCAAGGTGAAGACCGCCGGAGCCTCCGGAGAGAAGCGGAGAGGATGGTTTGAGAAGATGAGGAGCCGGAGAAGAGAGAACCACGGGAGCCTGAGCTCCCGGGTTCCTGCCCGCAGCGCGTCAAGAGCACCGCGGGCGACCTCCGCCGCAGAAGATCCATCCCGTCTGCGGCGGAGGGGAGGGGCGCAAGGCCCCCGGGGTCTTACGCCTTCGCGAGCGCAAGCCCCACCAAGCGCCCGAACGTGACCGTGCGGCCGCAGGCCATGCCGGTGACGAGGTTCGGGTAGGTGTTCGCAAAGAACCCGCCCGAGTCGTTCCCGACCACGTAGAGGCCCGGGATCGGGTTCCCCTCGGTGTCGAGCGCGTTCATGTCGGTGTTGATCTTGATGCCGTCCATCGTGCAGAGACTGTAGCCCGTGTTCTTCGCGCCGTAGAAGGGCGGCTTCGTGAGGCCGGCCAAGCGGTGGGCTTCCTTGCCGTAGTCTTCGTCGACGCCCTTCGCGGCCAACTCGTTGTAGCGCTTCACGGTCTTTTCGAGCTCCGCCGCAGGGAGCCCCAGCTTCTTCGCGAGTTCCGCGATCGTGTCGGCCTTCTGCACGAAGCCCTTCTCAATCAACCCCGGGAGCATCTTCTCCTCAAAGACCTTCCAGTGGATGTTGGGGTCGGCGCCGTTCTCAAAGGGATGAACGCGCGAGCACCCGTGCATTTTGAATTCCTTCGTCTGCGCCACCCAGTCGCTGTCGAAGAGCGAATAGTGGCAGTGGCCCTTCTGGTATTCGTCCGCGTGGAGGATCCCTTCATAGATGCCGGACTCGTTGAAGAAGCGCTTCCCGTCGGCATTGACCTTCAACCACGGCTGGCTCCCGATCCAGAAGAAGCCGACGTCGCCTTTCTTGGCGGTTTCCACGCCGGTCGGCTGATCGGGGCGGAGCGCGCAGCGGTCGAAGAGCATCATCGAGTGCGTTTCGTCCATGGCGGCCCCCACCCAGAGGCAGGCGCGGATGCCGTCGCCCTTGGCGCCGGGGAGAGCCCCGTTGCGGCCGATGACGCGGAGGTTCCAGGGCTGGAGCGCCTCCATCATGGCGTAGTTTTGCCCATAGCCGCCCGTCGCGACGATCACGCCCTTCTTGGCGCGGTAGCGGACGTACCCGTCGGCCGTTTCGGCGATGAGACCCGTGACGCGGCCGCCGTCGGCGCGCTCCAACTTCACCATGCGGGTTTCGTAGTCGAAGCGCGCGCCCAGCTTACGGGCGTAGTCGACGAGCACGGCGTTCCCGTCCAATTTCTTGCCGTCCGGGCCCTTCGCGCCCCAACGCGGCGAGTGGCCGGTCGGGTAGTGCTTCCAGCGCGTTTCGTCGTCCTTGTCGCCCGACTCGTGCCAGAGCTCGACGCCGCGCTCGGCCAAGCGGTCGCCGTACCAGTCGATGGTCTTCCCCGACTCGTCGCAGAAGAGCTTCACGAGATCCTGGTTGATGTGACCCGCGGCGTACTGCGTCGCCATCGTGACGAAGTCGAACTTGTCGATCTTCGTGCCCCACTCCTTCTGGTAGCGGGAGTTCAACGCGCCCAGGTCGCCGCGCACGCCCGTGCCGGTCGCGAAGCGGTCGATGCCGATCACCTTCGCGGCGGCTTCGGCCGCCGCGCACACCGCGAAGAGCCCGCCCGTGCCGCAGCCGACCACGACGATGTCGGCGTCGACCGTGCGGCGGATCTGGGACTCCGCGATTTCAGGGGGCTGGCCCAGCCAGTCGGAGGGATCTTCGTCCGAGGCCTTGCCGGTGTTGACGACCTCGACGGGGATTTCGCCCTTGGCCTGCTGGATGCACTTCTTCGCCGCGGCCATCACGGCCTTCGACGTGATCGTCGCGCCCGAGACGGCGTCGATTTCAGAAGCCTGAGCCGCCATCAGGGCCTTCTTCAAGGTTTCCGCAGCAGCCTGACCGATGGTCGGCGTTTCTTCGGCGACGTTCAGCACCACGTCGGTGATGCGGTTCGCGTCGAACGTCATCGTGACGACGACGTTGCCGATGCCGGAGGCCTTGGCGGAGTACGTGCCCGGGACGTAGATCCCGGTCGTGGGCTTGACGAGCGTCGCGGCGCCCGCAGCGGCGGCGGAGATGGCGAGGGTGCCCCCGGCCAGGCCGGAGCGCAGGAATGAACGGCGGGAGAGCGTCATGGTCGTGTTCTCTTGGGTTGGCGGCCGTCCCTACGCTTCTTTTTCGGAGGGCGACCGACGGGATGGAGAAAAGGGTTGAAAACGGTTTGAAAAGGGTTGGTCCGGGGGAGGGCCCTCGGCCCGGGCGTCGGACGGCTGAACCCCGTTCGGGAGACGAGAGAGGAAGAGAGTTCTCCCGAGGGGGCGGCCGACGCTGCCGGGCCGGGCGGGCCGGGGCTGCCGGCCGGTGCGTCCGAAGGAGCCGGTTCGACCTGAACGACCGCGGAAACGCACCGGGCGTAACGCCCCCCGGACCTGCTTTCGGCGGGAAGATCGTCAACCTGGGTGCAGGACTCAGGTCAAGGGGGAATGCGAAATTGAGGGTAATCCCCGAGAGATGCGCAGAAAATCGAGCCGTCCGGGCGACTGATTACAATCGGCGGGCGGCCTGAAGACCGAAAGGGGACCGATTTGCCCACGAGAGCCGCACGACCCGCCGATCCAACCCCGGAGCGAAGCCCATGCCCATCGACCTTCCTCACCACCATCCCGACGCGCCCGAAGAACCCCGCCGTCCCCGCTTCAAGCGCTACCGCATCGGTGACTTCGCCCGCTTCATGGGCGTGGGCCCGGACTACCTGAAGCACTACGAGCGTCAAGGGATCCTCACGTCCGAGATCCGCGACAACGGCTACCGCTACTTCCCGTTCAACCAGTCGGCGACGATCCTCGAGGCCATGCGCCTTCAGGGGTGCGGATTTAGGACTAGTAAGGGAATAACGTGTAA
>NZ_JH604910.1 GCF_000250875.1 Sutterella parvirubra YIT 11816
GAGTGTACCCGTTTGCGAGAAATTCACGGTCTAGCGAAAATCTCTTTCCCGAAAGGCAAAAACTCCTCTTCTCCTGAAACCCGGGAGCTGTAACCGTGAGTTGCCGCCCCAATTTCTTTACTACACATCGAAAACCTCCTTTCGTCCGAAGGAGGTTTTCTTCACAATCCCCTGTTTCAGCTGAATAGTTGGCGACTTTCGCTTGCGCGACGGTCGCCATTATTTTATACTTGTGGTAACGGTAATTTATTCATACTACAGCCATGCACATCGCCATCAACCACAAGAGCGGAATCCCGTACGCCTCCCTGATGAACTCAGTCCGGGAGGGCAGTCGGGTTCGCAAAGTGACGGTGGCCTATCTCGGCCGCGTTCTTGATGAGAAGCTCGGGATCTACCAGTCCCGCGAGCGCGGCGTGTTTTCCTACGACTTGGCGACGAACACCTACGGCGCCGCTCCCGAGAGCTTTGTTCCCAACGTCCGGCGCAAGAACGGCCGGGAAGAGCTTTTGGTCGATTACGGTGACGTCTACCTATTCGAGAGCCTGATCAAGAACTACGGGCTGCAGCCGGTATTGGAGGCGGTTCCGTACGGTAACCCGGACTCCTTCCGCGCCCTCCTGCTCTACTACATGCTTCACCGCGAAAGCAATGCGCACGCCGAGTGCTGGTGGTCGGGAAGCTATGCTCGGATCCTGTATCCCAACGCCAATCTCAGCAGTCAGCGCATCAGCGACATGCTGGAAGCGATCGGCCGGGAGGACAACATGCGCGCCTTCTTCAACGCCTACCTCGAATGGATCGGGGCCGACGTGCGGGAGGGCTCGAACATCCTGATCGACAGCACCGGTCTGCCGAACGGGATTCGCTTCCCGCTTACGGCCGTCAGCAATCACAACGGCGAAATTTCCGAGGAGGTCCGCCTCATCTACGTGTCGCAGCAGGGAACGCGTCTGCCGATCTACATGCGCTACGTGCCGGGCAATGTCGTCGACACGACGACGCTGACGACAACGATCAAAGAGCTCAAAGCCATGGGGGTGAACACCAAGTTCGCCATCCTCGACGCGGGCTACGTGACCAAAGAGGGAATGGCGAGTCTCTCTGAGGAGAAGATCTCGTTTCTCACCCGTTGTCCGACAAACCGCCGGATCTACAAGCAGTTGATCGAAAAAGAGCTGCCTGATCTCGACCAAACGGGGAGCCTTGCCCTGGACGAGGAGGGCCGTCTCTTCAACGGCCGCGAGGTCTACGTCAAGTGCGTCGAGGTTGACTACAACGGCATGAAGCTCTACGCGTACATCGGCCGGGACAAGGCCATGCAGGAGGAGGAACGCAAGAAGTTTGTGAGACGCCACGTCGGCGAGCGCATCAACGAGGCTGATTTTCGAAGCGGCCTGAGCGAGCACGGCGTATTCATGCTGTTGGCGACCCGTCGGATTCAGGCCACTCAAATCTTGTCGCACTACTACGTCCGCCAGGACGTAGAGCAAGTATTTGATATTGCTAAAAACTATGCCTCTCTGCTTCCGCTCAACGTGGAAAAGGAAGAAACCTTCCGGGGGCACCTGCTGATGACTTTCATCGCTACGGCCATCCTCCAGAAGCTTCAGAATGACCTTCGCCCGTCACAGTTCTCGATCGACCGCGTTCTCATGCGTATGCGGACGCAGAAGGCGAAGGTTTTCGAGAATGTCGTGATTCCCGCTGAGCCCGTAAGGGAGCACAATGAGATCTACAAGCTCCTCGAGGTCAAACCCGTGAAGGAGCATGCCCGAAAAGACGCCGCCCGGATGTAGTAACGAAATCCGGGCGGGAACTCAGGGTTACGGTTTTCCCGGTACCCAAGCGCACCGACGCCCCGGGACCGCTGTCGGTCTCGGGGCGTCGGATGTCGGTGCGCGTTTTGCCGCCCTTCGGGGCGGTTCCGGACGGGTCGAAAGGCTCACCAGCACGCCGGCCCACCCTCACCCGTCCGTCAGCTCAGCCGATCACTTCGGCTGGATCTTGAACTGATGGCAGTCGTTGCACATCAGACGGGGCTCACCGTGCCCGCTGTGGCACTCGACGCAGTTGACGTCGCCCAGATGCGAGCGGTGGGGATTGGGCTCCATCTTCGCGGTCTGCTGCGCCAGCTGCTCATAGCTGTGGCAGGCCTTGCAGGCGTCCTTCTTCACGACCGCGCCCGGCATCGGAGCGGTCTTGTGGCAGCTCGCGCACTCGAGCCCCTTGGCGGCGTGGCGGTCGGCCAGGGCCGGCGTGGCGGAGGCGGCGCTCACCATCGCGAGCGTGAGCGCGGCCGCAGCGAGAATGTTCTTGATCATCTTCGTATGTCTCCAGGTCTCGAATGGGTTACTTCGCGCGCTTCGCACGGGCGGCGAGTTCGTTGCCGACGATGCGGCCGAACACGGTCGCGGCGCCCAACTGCGCGCCGCCGGCGTAGTTGTGGAAGAAGATGCCGCCCGCGGCGTTCCCGGCCGCGTAGAGGCCCGGGATCGAACGGCCGTCCATCGACTGGATTTCGCCCTTGACGTTGATGAGGGGGCCGCCGAAGGTGGCCGTCATACCGCCCTGGAAGGGAACCGCGTAGAACGGAGCCTTCGCGACCGGGTGCGGCTTCTTGTACGTGCAGGGCGGGTTCATTTCGGCGAGCTTCCCGGCCTTCAAGGCGTCGTTGTATTCCTTGACGATCTTCGTGACCTTCTCGACGGGGAGACCCACCTGCTTGCAGAGTTCTTCGATGGTGTTCGCCTTCCCGTAGGGGGAATTCAAGCGGTCGAACTTCGGGATCACCTTGTCGAGAACGGAGCATTCGCTGTCGACGATCACCCAGGCCTGGTTGTCGAGCGTCTTCTGGGCGCACGTGCGGGCCTTGATGACGTAGGTGTTGTTTTCGTCCATGAAGCGTTCGCCCGAGGTCGAGACCTGAACGCCGTAGCCCGAATTCAGGACGTCCGCGGGGTTGACGTGGGTCGAACCGATGATCGGGCCGTTGTGCATCTGGTCCATGTTGACGCACTTCGCGTAGAGCGGGAGCGTGAGCGAAATGTTTTCGCCCGTCGTCGACTTGGAGCCGCGAAGCACCATGCGGGTCGCCCAACCGCCGATGTAGCGGCAGACCATTTCGGGGTTCGCCGAGAAGCCGCCCGTCGCGATGCAGACGCCGCCCTTGGCGGCGAAGTCGAAGACGCCTTCAGGCGTCGCGGCGCGCACGCCCGTCACGGCGAAGTGTTCGTCGCGAAGGAGTTCGATCGCCTTGTGTTCGTACCGGATCTCGATGCCGCGCTTCGCGCAGGCGGCGAGCAGCTTCTGGACGAGCTGGGCGCCGCCCGTGATGCCTTCGCCTTCGACGCGGCAGGTGCGGCCCAAACGCGGATAGGGCATCGGACGGATCTTCCCGAACTTGACGCCGATTTCGCTCTCGAGCCAATCGATCCCGGCCGGGATGTTGTCCGTGTAGCAGCGGTTCAGAGCCTTGTCGCCCATCTGCTTCGAGACGTCCATCATCATCGCATAGAAGGCGTCGGCCGTGTCTTCGATCCCCTGCTCCTTCTGGTGGCGGGTGCCCCAGCCGCAGACGGAACCAAGCGCGAAGATGGCGTTCCCGTCCGGGCGGTCCTTCTTTTCGAAGACCGCGACCTTCGCGCCCGCGTCGTGGGCGGTGATGGCGGCGATGAGGCCGGCGGGACCGGCCCCGAGAACGATCGCGTCGTACGTGGCGGCGGCGCCCGCGGGGGCGGCCTTGGCGGCGGCCGTGTGCGCGAAGCCCATGCCGGCGGCGCCCGCGGCGCCGATCAGCGAAGTCTTGAAGAGACCGCGGCGGCTGAGATCCTTCATCTTTTTCTCTCCTAATCCGTGAAAACGGAGTCGTGCGCTTTGGAAAGCCCCAAAAGCGGAAGGGAGCGGTCCCGAGCGCAGTTCGTGTTGTTCTTCGTCGCGCGGCGTCTTCTCAAGAACGCCCGTTCCTTCCGCCCGGCCGGTCCGGCTCCGGCGGCACCCGTCGGGTCCCGTGGGTCTCGGAGCCTCCCGTTCGTCAACCGTGCGGAAGAACGCTTTTGCGACGCTGGGGAGTGTCGCCCGAGGGGACCACTACGTAGTGCCGGGTGCGGTCAACTCCGGCAGGGAATGAAGGGCGAAGTTTCCGGGGGAGAACCCGGAGGGCTCCGCGCCCTGAAGCCCCCTTCGAGCCCCTCTTTCTTCCCTCCTCCTTTCCACCTTCACCCCTCTTCCGGCACCCTCCAACCCTCCCGAAACGCACCCCGAAACGCAGCCCGAAACGCAGCCCGTAACGCCGCCTGAAGCCCGCCCCGAAGCGCCCCTCCGAACAACACCCTGACACATCCGCCGACGCCATTCCGGGAAACGATCCGCCCCATTCAGCCTCTTCCCCTGCCGGAGAAGGCTCCGAAACCCCTCCGCACCCGCAAACGCCGTTACCCATCGAAACACCATCTTTCCTAGCCGCTCTAATCGGAACGACGATTCCGCCCCGTCCCGAATCCCTTTCGGAAATCAATGGAAGAAACCCTTAGTCGAAACTCCCTCGTGCTTGGGATCCTCCGCCCCGCAAAGCTTTCGGGCCGAATCCCGAAAAACCCCCGTGGCCCTCGGGAAACGGGGCCCCGCAGGGCTTCCTCCTTCGGTCGAAAATGAAATCAACGGGGCGCCCGTAGTGGGCCTTCGGAAGCCGCCGAATGGGCGGCCTCCGTTCCCCGAAGGACCGGTCTCGACCAAGGCCGGTCGGGCCCCGCCCGGGCTCGCTTGGAGCGTCGGGCACGCCCTCGGGCGCCTTTTTTGAAGAGAAAAGAGGAGGATCATCCATGACCAATCAGATTTCCCGCCGTTCGCTCATCGGTGGTTCCATCGCCGCGGGCGCCGCGCTGATGGCTTCCCCCGTGATGGCGACGAAGGTTCCGCAGAAGTGGGACGAAACCGTCGACGTGCTCGTCGTCGGTTCGGGCTTCGCGGGCCTTGCGGCCGCCATTGAAGCGAAGAAGGCGGGCTGCAACGTCGTCGTGCTCGAGAAGATGCCCGCCGCGGGCGGCAACTCGATCATCAACGGCGGCATCCTGACGGCCACCGGCTGCCCGCAACAGAAGATGCACAAGATCGAAGACTCGGTCGACCTGCTCGAAAAGGACATCCTGGTCGCGGGCCTCTACCCTGAACTTCCCGGCGTTCCATCCACTCA
>NZ_JH604911.1 GCF_000250875.1 Sutterella parvirubra YIT 11816
GAAGGACACGTATGAGGAAGCGCTCAAAAAGGGCGACACGGCCGCGCACCTGTCGGTGACGCGCGAAGGGCTCGCCGTCGCGACCTTCGCGAATCTGCTCCCCGGCGAAGAACTCACACTCGAAGTGGAGAGCGTCGCCCGCACCACGTGGTGCGACGGGACCGTGCGGATCCGCGTCCCGGTGGTGGTGGACGCTCGGTTTGACGCCGACGGTTCGGCGGGAGGCCTCCCTCCCGAAGCCGTCCCCGTCACGGACCTCGCGGCGAGCTACCCGCTCACGATCCGCGCAACGCTATCCGGCGCGCACACGCATGGTCGCATCAGCATGCCCTCGCACCCGGGGGCGAAGATCGTCCGGGTGACGGGTGAAGGCGCTGAACGTGCCGAGGGTGAAGAAAAGGATGAAGGCAAAGGTGAGGAATGCGGCTCGGTCCGCATCGAGCAGAAAGGCGCGCTCGACCGCGACGTCGTGATCCGCATCGACCGCTTGATGCCGTCCGGCTACGCCGCGGTGATCCCCTCGCGCTTTCACCCGCGGCCCTTGGCGGTCACGCGCCGCGACGTCCCCTCGACCCGAAGCGGCGAACCCCTGCGGCTGATCGTCCTCGCCGACTGTTCGGGTTCGATGGAGGGGCTCTCCATCCGGCAGCTCCGCAAGGCGCTCATGACTTTGCCCGGGCTTCTCCTTGCCGACGACGAGATCGGCCTCATCGCCTTCGGGACGGAAGCCCGGCACCTGCAGTGCTTCCGCCCGGTGCGGTCCTGCAAATCCCAGTGGCGCACGATCGTCTCGCAGCTGGAGGCCGACATGGGCGGGACGATGTTCGACCGCGCCTTCCGCGCGGCGCTCCTCGGCTTCGCGGTGCGGCGCACGTGGGATGAGAACGGCGACGCGTACGTTCGGGATCCCTTCAACGCGCACATGCGCGTCCCGAACGGCGAGCGCGAGGTGCTCCTCATCACGGACGGCGAGGTCTACGGCGTGGAGGCGCGCCTCAAGGCGCTCGCGGCGACGGGGCTCCGCGCGCACGTGCTGGGCGTGGGCACCGCGCCCGGGGACACGCTTCTCTCGCGCCTTGCGCAGGCGACCCGCGGCTCATGCCGCTTCGTGCTCCCGTCGGAAGACGCCGCCCCGGCGCTCGCGCACCTTGTGAACGCCGCACGCCAGGATCCGCCCGTCGACGGCGACTTCCCCGGGACGAGGGTCAACCGCATCATGATGGTGCCCGATAGGAAGGTGAAGCTCGATTCCACCGACCTCCCCGACGCCTGCCCCATGACCGTCTCCCTTTTGGACGCCCTGCACACGAACCCCCGGGACCCGCTTGCGCACGCCTGGGACCACCTCGAAGCTGCCCGGGAGATCCAAAGGATGGAGGTGATGCGTGAGGTGAAGCTCACGCCCTAGGACGCCGACCGGCTCGCGCGCTTTGCGGTCTTCGGACGCGTCACCGGGACGGGTTCGAGGGACGAACGGGCGGTGCTTGAAGCCGAGAACCTGGCGGTGGAGGCGAATCTCCTGACGCTGCGCACCGCGTTGGTGTTGGTGAAGGCGCGTGCGGAAGATGAGAAGCCCACGGTGCTTCCCACCACGGCGGTCGTGCCGCAGATGGCGGTGGCGGGACGGGACTACCTCGCCGCGGTCTGCCGTGCGCCGGCCGTCGGAGGGCCGGCTTTGGGGTGCCTTACCGAGCTGAGTGTCAACACGAGCGTCGACCGGGACGTCGACTTCGACGCCCATCCCGGCATCGACCCCGCCGTCGACGCCCCGAAGGGTCCCGTCTTGTTCGACGGCCTCTTCCGGCCGCAGGGGCTCGATGATGCGAACGGCGGCGATGATGATGACGACGCTTCCGACGGGTCGGACGGTTCCGACGATGCGATCTTCGACGCCGTGCTGGTCGACCGGACGACGCTCCGTCGCCGGCTCGTGCGGCGGAAGCGCCCGGGCGACGACTTCACCCGCTGCCAGATCCTCGACCCCCGCTTCGTCTACGGGAACCCCGCCCTGGAGAAGCTCGTGGGCCAACTCTGGGGCCTCTACGGCAACCGTGCCGAAGTGGTGGAGGGGCACTTCCCCTCGGCGGAGGAAGTGATCCGGAGGCTCATCGCCACGCGGGAAGTCTTCCGGTGGTGGAAGATGAACCCGATGAACGACGACCACATCGAGTTCCTCCGCGAGGACCTCATCACGCTCTTCGGGACGACCTTCACTTCCTGGCTCTGGAACGATCCCACGGGCCAGGTCGGCCCCGGCGTGAGCTTCGTCGAGCGCTTCGCGGCGCTGGTGCTCCAGGCCGCGGGGATGGTGGACCGGGAGAAGTTCGACAATGTGGACCGTCCCGAAATCGAGGCGTTGGAGGAAAAGGCCGAACGGGTGCTCCTCCGGGTGGGCGGGTACCTTCTGGAGGAAGAGTTCCGGCCGGTTGCGGCGAAGCGCTTCGCTGCGGTCGATGAGCCGACCGTCACCATCCACAGAGTTCTTCATGCGCGCCGGCCGGCCGACTCTCCGCTGGAGAATGGGGGGAAGGAGGCGGGAATGAAGCGGAAGGGAAGCCAAGTGCGGACGCTGCGGCCTCGCCTTCCTTTGCGGGTAATCCCGCGAACCGCGCCCGAACCGCCCTGAGGCCGCGAGACAACCGGGACCCGCGGCTTCCTGGGCGGCCGGGACGCCTTCGCAGAGCGTCCGTCCCCCGGTAGAAGGCCCGTCCGCAGAGCCGTCCGCACCTTCACGATCTTGGCGGGCGAATCCGCCGGGAGCCGTGAAGCGGCTCAAGCCGAACGTCCGGAAACGCAACATTCCGCGCTTTTCAGGAAAGGACGACTTATGAGGCGCTCGGGCTGAAGGTAGAGGCCGCTTCGGCCTTCCCGAGCGGGGCGCAGGAAGCGCGCGGGAAAGCGCTCGGCGGTAGGGACCCGTCTACCCCACGCCCCGGGCAACCGCGGGGCATCCCCCGTCCGGGACGCCGAGAAAAATTTCCGCAATCCCGCCCCAAGCCGGATTTCCGGTGTTATCGTTTCCGTGGGGTTGGATTCAAAGTATGGGCACTTTGATCCACAACCGATGGGGTCCGGTAGGCAAGCCGGACCCCATCTTTCTTTTCGGCTCCGCCAATCGGCGGAAAACGGCTCAAGACGGTTGATGGCGGCCGAACCTCCAAGTCCTCATCCTCCGAGCTTCCGGGCCGCGCCAGAAACGCAACAGAAGTTTTGCGTTCTCTCGTTTGAGATTCCCGAACACCCAAAAGCCACCGCCCGCGGGGATGGAATCCGCCGCGGGCGATGTTCAGAGGTTGGCCCGGCACTTCCGTCGCCCCCTTCGGCGCTGCCTGCGCCGGCGACGGTGCCCTGCGGGCCGTAAGTCGGTGTTGAAGGTCAGATGAGACCCTTCGCCCGGAAGCTCTTCAGCACCCTGACGAAGGCCTTCATCTCGCCGGGGGTGCCGAGCGTCAAGCGGCTCCAGTTGTCAAAGGGCGCAAAGGTGCGGCCCACGAAGATGTTCTCGGCGGCCATCGCCTTCTGGTAGTCGGCGTTGCTGCCCTTCACTTCGTGGTAGATGAAGTTCGCCTGGGTGTCGAGGTACTTGATGCCAAGTTCTTTGAGCGCCGCGACCACGATCGCCTTCGAGGCCTTGGTCGATTCGAGCGAGGTCTTGAGGTACGCCGCGTCGGCGAGCGTCGCCGTGGCGGCGACCGCGGACGCGAGGTTGATGTTGTCGATCGATTCGAAGTTGTCGATTTCGGCGTTGACTTCAGGGGTCGCGATGCCGTAGCCCAAACGGAGGCCCGCGAGCGCATAGAGCTTCGAGAAGGTCTTCGCGACCATCAGGTTGGTGAGGCCCTGCTTCACGAGTTCGATCCCGGACTCGAACGCCGGATCTTCGACGTACTCGCCGTAGGCTTCGTCCACGAGGAAGAAGACCGGGGCCTTCGCCGCGGCGCAGTCCTTGATCCAGGCGGAGAGTTCGTTCTTGCCCGTGACCGTGCCGGTCGGGTTGTTCGGGTTGCAGAAGTACACGATCGTGAAGCCGTCGAAATTCTTCGCGGCGGCCTTCATCGCGGCCATGTCGACGGCGAGCGTGTCCTTCTGGAGGACGACGTCGTTGACGGGCACGTGCAGCGCTTCGACGTAGGCGGCCGCGACGCCGAAGGTGGGCGTGGGCTCCAGCACCTGCACCTTCTGACCGGCGTTCTTCGCCGCTTCGACCTTCGCGGCGATGATCGCCTGGATCACCTGCGAGCTCCCGGCACCCAACGTCACCTGCTTCGCATCGACGCCGTGCATCTTCGCGATGGCGGCGCGGGCGGCTTCCTTCGCGTCGTCCGGATAGCGGTGGCCGTTCACGAGCGCGTCGGCGACGGCCTTCTTGGCGGAAGGCGCCATGCCGAGGGAATTCTCGTTGAAGTTCAGAAGCACCGGATTCGCTTTCGACGGCACGACTTCGGTCGTGACGTCCGCCGCGGGGGCCGCGGCCTTGACGGCGGGAACGATCCCGGCCAAAGCGGAACCGGCAAGAGCGGCGGTGGAGAAGAACTGGCGGCGGTTGAGCATGACGATGGTCCTTTCGAGTGTGGGTCTGGTATTCGGTCTGCGGCGGCTCCCGGGGGTGTTCCGGCACATTCCGGATCCAGCGGGGCGCGCATTCAATCGAAGGTTACCGACCGGGCGTGCGTCCCGGGCCACTCCCCTCTAGGGTGTTTCTCCAAGACCGGTCAGGATTCGTCAAGTCTTTGATTTTCTTATGTTTTTGGTCGACCGGGCGCGTCGATATTGTCGACCGATGCCGACCACGGGCGGGCGAGTGGTCGTGGCCGGTCGAGCCATTGGGGACCGGCGTGACGGGCGCGGTGAGGTGCGGCGGGGCGTGCGACCGGGCGGCGCAGACGCGGGCGCTCCCAGGCCCAGAAACGTCAAAACCCCGGCCTCATCGTTCGAGGTCGGGGTTTCGGAATGGTGAGCCTGCCGATGTCCTACTTTCACTGGAAATACAACC
>NZ_JH604912.1:0-5863 GCF_000250875.1 Sutterella parvirubra YIT 11816
GCCGCCCCGGCGCACGGGGCGCCGGGGCGGTCCGAATGGGGTTTCGGCCTGCGCTCGGTTCCTACTTGTGGGAGAGCTTCCGGACGATCCGGTCGCCGAGGCTTTGGAGCCCCTGAACGAGCACGATCAGAACCAGCACGACCGTCCACATCACCTCCGGGTTGAAGCGCTGGTAGCCGTAGCGGATGCCGAGGTCGCCCAAGCCGCCGCCCCCGACCGCGCCCGCCATGGCGGAGTAGCCGATGAGGCTGATCACCGAAATCGTGAGACCCGCGACGATGCCGGGCATCGCTTCGGGGAGGAGCACCTTCGTGACGACCTGCAGGTGCGTCGCCCCCATCGATTGGGCGGCTTCGATGAGGCCCTTGTCGACTTCGCGGAGGCTCGTCTCGACCATGCGCGCGATGAAGGGCGCAACCGAGAGCGTGAGCGGCACGATCGCCGCGGCGGTGCCGATCGACGAGCCCACGACCATGCGCGTGAAGGGGATGATCGCCACCAGGAGAATGATGAAGGGGACCGAGCGCATCGCGTTGATGACGGTGCCCAGGGTGATGTTCAGCACCGGCATCGGCAGGAAGCTCTTCTTGTCGGTGACGAAGAGCACGATCCCGAGCGGAATCCCCGCGAGGGCGCCCACGAACCCGGACACGGCCACCATGACGATCGTTTCGATGAGGGCGTCGCCGATCAGGGGCAGGAAGTTAGTCAACATCGGAGAGTTCCTCCACGATCACGCCGCAGCTGCGGACGAAGTCAACCAGTTGTTCGTAGACCTCGCGGCTGCCTTCGACCAGAACCGTGAGGGTGCCCACCGTCTGGCCGCGCAGGTCGTCGACCGTGCCGCGCAGGATGTTGATGTCGACGCCGAAGCGGCGCGAGCACTCGGAGATGACCGGGCGCGTGACGTCGCCGCCGATGAAGGAGAGGCGCAGCAGATGCGCTTCGTCGCGGCCGCCGCGGCGCTCGCGCGCGGCGCGCACGCGTTCGATGATCGACTCGGGGAGGTCGCGCGCCTGGACGTTGCCGATCAGGGCCTTCGTCGTGTCGGACTGAGGCTTCGCGAAGACGTCGATCACGGTGCCGTGCTCGACGATCTCGCCCTTGTTCATGACGACGACGCGGTCGCAGATCTGCTTCACGACGTTCATTTCGTGCGTGATCATCACGATCGTGAGGCCGAGCTTGGCGTTGATGCGCTTCAAAAGCTGCAGGGTCGCGGTCGTCGTTTCCGGGTCGAGCGCCGAGGTGGCTTCGTCGGAGAGAAGCACCTTCGGGTCGTTCGTGAGCGCGCGGGCGATGCCGACGCGCTGCTTTTGCCCGCCCGAGAGCTGCGGGGGGTACTTGTGGGCGTGCTCATCGAGCCCCACGAGCTTCAGAAGCGGCTCGACCTTCGCGCGGATCTCGGCCTTGCCCACGCCGGCGAGCTCCAGGGGGAGCGCGACGTTCTCATAGACCGTGCGCGAGGAGAGCAGGTTGAAGTGCTGGAAGATCATCCCGATCCCGCGGCGCGTGCGGCGAAGTTCCTCTTCGCTCATCGCGGTGAGGTCGGCGCCGTCGACGACGACGCGCCCGGACGTGGGCCGGTTGAGCAGGTTGATGCAGCGCACGAGCGTGCTCTTCCCGGCGCCCGAACGGCCGATGATGCCGAAGATCTCACCGGGGCGGATGTGGATCGACACGTCTTTGAGCGCGTCGAAGCGCTTGCCCTCGGGGGTGAGGTAGGTTTGGGAGATGTGTTCGAGTTGAATCATGGTCGGATCTTGAAGTCGATCGCCCTAGTCTATAGGCGCCCGGACCCTTCTTGGGGCGGCGCGCTTGCGGTATTACCGCGCAGACGCAAGAAAAAAGCCCGTCGATGCGTTGATCGACGGGCTTTCGAATTGGTGGGAACGTAGGGATTCGAACCCTAGACCGACGGATTAAGAGTCCGCTGCTCTACCAGCTGAGCTACGTTCCCGTGTCCCAGCCCGAAGGCTGAAACAAGAAAACTTGGTGGGAACGTAGGGATTCGAACCCTAGACCGACGGATTAAGAGTCCGCTGCTCTACCAGCTGAGCTACGTTCCCGGTCAGTGTGTTCCTTGATCGTGGTGGGTCGTGCGGGACTCGAACCCACGACCAACGGATTAAAAGTCCGCTGCTCTACCAACTGAGCTAACGACCCCCTAGTGCGACGGCCTTAGCCTTTGCGGCAGAGGAACAACTAACTGAGGAGACGAATTGTGCCGAAGCGGAATACGTCTGTCAAGGGTACGGAGAAATTTTTTTTGGGGAATCCCCTGAGAGACCTTCCGGGACGTCCTCGGATCGGGTTGGTGCGGGCGCCTTCAGGCCTCTCTTTGGTCTCATTTGTTAGGGTTTCCCTCAACTAAAGAGACTCTTGTCAACCCTTTTCGGCTGTGATATTGTTCGACTCAACAAGAAAACGGATGCCTTGACGACGCTGATTTTCAAAGGAACAGTTTGAGGCGGGATCATGTTTGATCCTGTGCTTGATCCTGTCATTCGTTGCGTCAACTGTTTGACGACAATGGATAGAAAATCAGAATGACCGACGGCGTCACCAACCCGATCAGGAGGGCTTCACATGGCCGCCAAGAGTACGAAGACCGAGCGCGTGACGCGCGTCGAAGGCGAAGAACGCAAGAAGGCGCTGAGCGTCGCGCTCGCCAACATTGAAAAGCAGTTCGGCAAGGGCGCGATCATGCGCATGGCCGAAGGGACCGAAATCGAAGACATCGACACGGTGTCGACGGGTTCGCTGGGACTCGACCTCGCGCTGGGCGTGGGCGGCCTCCCCCGCGGCCGAATCATCGAAGTGTTCGGTCCGGAATCTTCGGGGAAGACGACGCTGACGCTCCACGTCATCGCCGAAATGCAGAAGCTGGGCGGCACCTGCGCCTTCATCGACGCGGAACACGCGTTGGACATCCAGTATGCGAAGCGTCTGGGCGTCGACGTCCCGAACCTCCTGCTCTCGCAGCCGGACACGGGTGAACAGGCCCTTGAAATCGCCGACGCCCTCGTGCGTTCGGGTTCGGTCGACCTGATCGTCGTCGACTCGGTCGCGGCCCTCACGCCGAAGAGCGAAATCGAAGGCGACATGGGCGAAGCGCTTCCTGGTCTGCAGGCCCGCCTGATGTCCCAGGCCCTGCGCAAGCTCACCGGCAGCATCACCCGCACGAAGTCGATGGTGGTCTTCATCAACCAGATCCGCATGAAGATCGGCGGCTACGGCAACCCCGAAACGACGACGGGCGGCAATGCGCTCAAGTTCTACAGCTCGGTGCGTCTCGACATCCGCCGCACCGGCGGCATCAAGAAGGGCGACGAGGTGATCGGCAACGAAACCCGCGTCAAGGTCGTCAAGAACAAGGTGGCGCCCCCCTTCAAGCAGGCGACCTTCGACATCCTCTACGGCGAAGGCATCTCCCGCACGGGCGAGATCATCGACATCGGCAGCGACCTCGGCGTCATCGAGAAGTCCGGCGCCTGGTACTCCTACAACGGTCAGAAGATCGCCCAGGGCAAGGAAAAGGCCCGCGAGTACCTCGCGTCGAACCCTGCGGTCTGCGAAGAGATCGAACAGAAGATCCGTGAACTGAAGGGCGCCCACGGCAAGGGCGTGCCGGTCGCCAACACGGCCTCCGAAGAAACGCACGTGAGCGCCGAGGACGAGCTCGATCCGATCGGGTTGGGCGACGACATCGACCTCTGATGCGCTGAGCTTCACTGAAGCCTCCGAGAAAAGCCCGCCCGACACGTGAAGGCGGGCTTTTCGTCCGTCATGAACCCCGAACACCCCCGGACGAACCATGGAAGTTCTCTTTGACGACGATGATCTGGAGCCCGTGCCCGAAGCTCCGAAGCGGGAGAAGACTCCCGCGGTGAAGCCCGCCGCCTCCCGCCGTAAGCCCGCGCCCCCCGAGCCCGAATGGGAGGAGGCGTCGCTCTTCGGCGTGGAGCTCGAACCGCACTTCGGCGCGGCGAAGCCTGCTCCCGCCGTTGCGGCCGAACCCCGGACGCCCCAAGCGCCTCAGGCCCCCGCGGCTCCTCGTTGGGAGGACGGCCCCGCGCGCGAGCGCCCCTTGATGGCGCCCGAGCGGAGGACGCCCGCGCCCCGGCCGCCCGTGAAGGGCGCCGCGGCCTCGATGTCGACCCCGGCCGCGAAGAAGCCCCGCAGAAATGCCGAGGGCGCTTTTGAGGAAACCGACGCGGACGGCCGTACGATCGTGCGCGACGAGCACACCTGCAGGGATCCGGAACTCTTGAAGGAACTCCGCCGCAGGAGCCGCGTCCGCAAGGCGGCCCCGGCGCCCGAACCGGATGCCGACGGCTGGGTGGTGGAGCGCGAGGTTGAGGACCCCTTCGCCGAGAATCCCTTCGCGGACGATGCTGAAGACGAAGCGCCCGCCGGGAAGAAGAGCGGGGCGCGTCAGACGAAGTCGTTGGCCGGGCGCGCCGTCGCGATGCTCGCGCGCCGCGACTACAGCGAAAAGGAGCTGCGCGCGAAGCTGGCGCTCAAACTCGAGCCCGGCGAAACCGCGAAGGACGTCGACGAGGCGGTCGCGAAGCTCAAGGAACACGGGCTTCTCTCCGACGAGCGCTTTGCGAAGTCCCGCGCGCGCGTGCGCGCGCAACGCTCGGGTGATCTGGCGATCCGCCGCGAACTCCGGATGCTGGGGTTGGACCGCGACGTCGTCGACGCGGCGATGGAGGAGATCGAGGACACCGAGGACGTCCGTTGCGCGAGGCTCTGGCGGCGCCGATTCGGCGAGCCGCCCGCCGACCGGAAGGAGCGCGAGCGTCAGATCCGGTACCTCGCCTACCGGGGTTTCGCCATGGGCGTCATCATGAAGGTGATCCGCGGAGAGGTGGAGATTCCCGAAGAAGAGCCTTTCAGTTTGTGAAAATCGTGCTTTCGCGTAAGGGCCTTCGCTAAAATACCTCGGTTTCTCAAGCACTTGTTTCCGGAGGCTTATCTTGGAGTATCTGTGGGATCTTCTGGCCAACCTGCACTGGGGCGCGGTCGGTCAGATCATCATGATCGACATCCTTTTGGGTGGCGACAACGCCGTGGTGATCGCCATGGCCTGCCGCAACCTGCCGCATGAACAGCGCGCCAAAGGCATCTTTTGGGGTACGGCGGGCGCCATCGCGCTTCGCGTCGTGCTGATCACGTTCGCAGTGATGCTCCTCGATCTCCCGTTCCTCAAGGTCGTGGGCGGGGCGCTCCTCCTTTGGATCGGCATCAAGCTCCTCATCCCCGAGTACGAAGGCCACGGCAACATCGCCGGGAGCGACAAGCTCTTCGGCGCGATCAAGACGATCATCGTGGCGGACTTCGTCATGAGCTTCGACAACGTGATCGCGATCGCGGGCGCGGCGCAGCAGGCGCACGACGACCACCAGACGATGCTGATCATCTTCGGTCTCCTGGTCTCGGTGCCCTTCATCGTGTTCGGGAGTCAGGTCGTGCTGAAGCTCCTCGACCGATTCCCCGTCATCATCTACTTCGGCGGCGGTCTGCTCGGCTGGATCGCGGGCGGCATGGCCGTCTCGGACGGCTTCGTCACGTCGCGCTGGCCCGAATTCGCCTTCACGGCGCACTATCCGGCGGCCGCCGTCGGGGCGCTCGCCGTGATCGCCGTGGGCCACACGATTGCGAAGAAGAAGCGCGCCGAGCATGAGGCGAAGCTCAACGCCGAGCGCGCCCAAAAGGACGCGCAGGCCGCGAAGGAAGACTGATCGGGTCTTCCGTCCCAATGAAGAAAAGCCGCGGATTCACGTCGAACCGCGGCTTTTCTTATTGGTGTTGAGGCATCGGGCCGGAGGCTCAATGCTTCGTCTCGTGGATGAAG
>NZ_JH604912.1:5916-7671 GCF_000250875.1 Sutterella parvirubra YIT 11816
GTGGATGAAGCCGCCCCCCAAACACACGTCCCCGCGGTAGAGCACCGCGCTCTGACCCGGGGTGGCCGCCCACTGAGGTTCGTCGAATTCGAGCGTGAAGCTCTTCTCCGACACGTACGCCAGACGGCAGGGGCCGTCCGGCTGACGGTAGCGGGTCTTCACCGTCAGGTCGTCGCCCGGCTCCGGCGCGGCGCCCGCCACCCAGGAGGGCTCGACCGACTTGATCTCGTGCGAGAGGAGCCACGGATGGTCGTGCCCCTGGCAGATCCAGAGCGTGTTGGTGGCGAGGTCCTTCTTCGCGACGAACCAGGGTTCGCCCGTCGACTCCTTCATGCCGCCCACGCCGATGCCCTTGCGCTGGCCCAACGTGTAAAAGGCCAAGCCGATGTGTTCGCCCACGACGCGGCCGTCCGGGGTCTTCATGGGGCCCGGGGCGGTGGGGAGGTAGCGGTTCAGGAATTCGCGGAAGGGCCGTTCGCCGATGAAGCAGATCCCGGTCGAGTCCTTCTTCTTCGCGTTCGGAAGCCCGATTTTCTCCGCGATGCGGCGCACTTCCGTTTTGGGAAGTTCCCCCACGGGGAAGATCACCTTGGAGACCTGCTCCTGCGTGAGGCGGTGGAGGAAGTAGCTCTGGTCCTTCGTCGGGTCGACGCCGCGCAGAAGTTCGACCCCCGAGTCGGTCACGCGCGTGCGGGCGTAGTGCCCGGTCGCGATCATCTCCGCCCCCATCGCCATCGCATGGTCGAGGAACGCGCGGAACTTGATTTCCGCGTTGCAGAGGACGTCGGGGTTGGGCGTGCGGCCGGCCGAATACTCGCGCAGGAAGTCGGCGAAGACGCGCTCCTTGTACTCCTTCGCGAAGTTGACGGCCTCGATCTCGATGCCGATCACGTCCGCCACGGCGGCCGCGTCGAGGAAGTCCTGACGGGACGAACAGTATTCGCTGTCGTCGTCATCCTCCCAGTTCTTCATGAAGAGGCCGGTCACGTCGTAGCCCTGTTCCTTCAAGAGCCACGCGCTCACCGACGAGTCGACGCCTCCGGAGAGGCCGACCACGACTTTTTTCCGTGTCATCGAATTCTTCCTGTGGTGCCCGGACCGGGCCCGTAAAATGGGGGCTCCGGGTGCCCTGAGGGGCGCCGGGCACGTATCACTCAATTTTTGGCGGATCCATTATGTCCTACTTCGATGAGGCTTGCGGCCGTGCCCGCGGGCTCTGCGCGCTTCTCGGCACCGCGCGCCCCATGCTGAACGCTCCGATGCGCGAGGCCGCGGGGCCCGAACTCGTGGCGGCGGTCTCCGAAGCAGGGGGCCTCGGGGTGATTCCCGCGGCGGACATGACGCCCGAAGAGATCACCGCGTTCGGCGAAGCCGTGAGAAAGCTGACCGAGAAGCCCTTTGCGGTGAACCTGCGGCCCGAGCAGACGGTCGCGCACAAGCCCGAAGACCTGGCCGCCGTGGGCGAAGCGCTCGAATTCGTCTACGACGATCTGGGACTTCCGCACTGGGAGGCGCTCGCCGCGGCGCGTCCCGCGGATGCGTTCTACCCCGACTACTTCGCGCAGTTCGACGCCGCCCTGGCGCTTCGACCCGCCGCGATGATCTCCTCCTTCGGGGGCTTTCGCGAGCCCGAAGCCGAGCGCCTTGAAGCGCTCGGGATCCGCCACGTCGGCACCGCCACGACCCTGAAGGAAGCCAAGGTGCTTCGCGCCGCCGGCGCCGAAGCGATCATCGTCCAGGGGGCGGAGGCGGCGG
>NZ_JH604912.1:7721-11618 GCF_000250875.1 Sutterella parvirubra YIT 11816
ACCGCGCGCGTCCTTCGAGGACGCGGACGACACGATGATGGGGCTCTCGGCGCTTGTTCCGGCCGTCGCCCGCGCGACGGGGCTTCCCGTCATCGCGGCGGGCGGCGTCTGCGGCGCCGCGCAGGCCGCAGGGCTCGCCGTTGCCGGGGCATCCGGCTTCGTCCTGGGGACGGCGCTCGTGGGGACGGAAGAGTCCCGGGCACCGGGCGCCCACCGCTGGTGCGCGGTCCACGGCGTCGGGTCCGACACCGTGACGACGCGGCTTTTTTCGGGCCGCACGGAGCGCGTCTACCGCACGGGTCTCGTCGAGGCGGTCGAACACCTCGAAGACCGCACGGCCCCGTGGCCCGGTCCGGAAGCGCTCTTCGCGCCGCTCTTCCGGGCGGCGGCCGCAGCCGGCAGGGACGAACTCCTCGTCTTCCGTGTGGGCCAGAGCGCTGGCCGAAGCGCCTTTGCGAAGGTTGAGGACGCGGTGCGTACCGTGACGTCGTGGATTCCCGGAGAATGACGACAGAAGGACGGTAATTCCGTACAAATACTAGGCTGTTCGGCGGAAATGATGCCCGAAGGGATTCCCCTTCGGGTGTTTTCCGTGTATAGTGCGCCGCGACGCGCCAGGGCTGGTTCCGGCGCGCCGTCAGACCCGTGACGCCCCCTGGGTGCGCTTCGGGCCTCTCCACCCGTAGACAGGACATATTGCCTATGGAATCCAGTATCGAAATCGGTGCGGTCTCGAACCGCGGCAAAGTCGCCGCACTCATCGCCGGTCCGCTGATCGCACTCGCGCTCTTTTTCATCCTCCCCGACGCCTACGTGAACGCCGCGGGCGACACCGTCGCCTTTTCGACGGCCGCCCGAGCCTGTTTGGCCGTCACCGCCTGGATGGCGGTCTGGTGGTTCACGGAAGCGCTCCCCATCGCCGCGACGGCCATGCTCCCGCTGGTCGTCTACCCGCTCTTCGGCATCGCCACCCCCGCGGCGACCTTCTCCAACTACGCCAACGGCACGATCTTCCTCTTTCTCGGGGGCTTTCTCATCGCCGCGGCGATCCACCGCTGGCATTTTTGGACCGCCGCATCGCGCTTCTCACGATCCGCATCTTCGGGACCGAACCCCGCCGGATGGTGATGGGCCTCATGGCCGCGACGGGCTTTCTGTCTGCGTGGGTCTCGAACACCGCCACGGCCGCGATGATGGTGCCGATCGCGATCGCCCTGATGGGGGTCGTGCGCTCGGCGCAGACGAGCGAGACGATCACGGCTTCAGAGCGGAACTTCTCCGTCTGTCTTCTCCTCTCCATCGCCTACGCCGCCTCGATCGGCGGGATGGCGACCCTGATCGGTTCGCCTCCGAACGGGATCTTCGCCCGCTTCGTCGAGCAGACCTACGGGACGGAAGTCTCGTTCTTCTCCTGGATGAAGGTGGGCGTGCCGGTGACGCTCATTCTGCTGCCGCTCACGTACCTCATGCTCACGCGCGTGCTCTTCAAGCTCGACCTCCCGGGGATTCCGGGCGGGCGCGACTGGGTGACGCGCGAGATCGGGAGGTTGGGCCCCATGAGCAGGGGCGAGCGCGTCGTGCTCGCGGTCTTCCTGCTCGCCGCGCTCCTCTGGATCTTCGGCCCCGCGGTGCGCGGGCTTGAAGTGGCCGGCACGACGCCCTTCAAACCGCTCACCGACGAAGTGATCGCCATGGGGGCCGGGCTTCTTCTCTTCATGATTCCGATCGACGTGAAGCGCGGCATCCACGCTTTGGACTGGTCGAGCGCGAAGGACGTCGTCGCCTGGGACGTGCTCCTGCTCTTCGGCGGCGGCCTCACGATGGCCGCGGCGATTCAGTCGACGGGCGCCGCGTCCCTGATCGGCGCGCAGGCCGCGCTTCTGGCCGGCACGAGTGAAATCACGATGATGGCGGGCGTCGCCACGCTCGTGACCTTCGCGACCGAAGTGACTTCGAACACCGCGCTCGCCGCCACGATGATGCCGCTCATCGCGGCCGCGGCGGAAACGCTGAACACCAATCCCGAAGGCCTCCTCTTCGCGACCGCGATCGCGAGCTCCTGCGCCTTCATGATGCCGGTGGCGACGCCGCCGAACGCGATCGTGTTCGGCACCGGGCGCCTGCACATCGGTGAGATGATCCGCGCGGGCATCCTCCTCAACATCCTCGGCGTGATCATCGTCGTGGCGTGCGCCGTGATCTTCGGCGGCGGGCTGATCCCGAACGCATAAGATCCGCGAGACGCACCAGAAAAAAGCCGCCGAAGCCCTCGGGCCCGGCGGCTTTTCCGCGTCTGCGGCGCTGGAAACGCTTCTTCAGGTGCTCACCACCCGAAGAACGCGACGAGCGGGGGCGCGAGAAGCGGCGCGAGAATCGAGGTGATGATCCCGCTGATCCCCATCGCGAGGCCGGCGAAGGCGCCCGCGCGGTTCCCGATCATGAAGGCCGTGCTCGTGCCCATGCCGTGGGCGGCGAGGCCCAGGGCCGCGCCGCGCACGGGTTCGTCCGTGATGCGAAGGCGCGTGAAGAGCGGACGGCCGACGATCGAACCGAAGATCCCGGTGACGACCACGAGGCAGGCCGTGAGGTCGGGCATGCCGCCGATCGCTTCCGAAATCCCCATCGCGATCGGGGTCGTGACGGACTTCGGCACCATGCTCATGAGCGTCTCGTGTGAGAGCCCGAGGGCGCCCCCGACCAGGACGACCGAGGTCACCGCGGCGGCGCAGCCCGCCGTGAGGCCCACGGCGAGCGGGAGCCAGAGCGTGGCGAGCTTCCTGCGCTGCTCGAAGAGCGGCACGGCGAGCGCCACGGTCGCGGGCCCCAAAAGGAAGTGGATGAGCCCGGCGCCTTCGAAGTACGTTTCGTAGGAGACGCCGGTGACCTTGAGCAGGATGATGAGCGAGGCGATCGCGATCACGATCGGGCTCAGGATGAGGTTCCTGCGGGCGAGCTCGAAGACCTTCGTCCCGAGGATGAAGAAGACGAGCGTGAGAAAGAGCCAGAGCGCGGGGTTCCCGGTGAGGCCCTGAAGCGCGGTGAGGAAGCGGTCCATCTCAGTCCTCCTCCTTTTCCGTGAGATGGAGGAGCCGTTCGGTCCCCTTGACGGCGGCGATGGTGACGAGCATCGCGACGACGCTCGTCACGGCGATCGTGACGGCGATGGCGACGCCTTCGTTCATGAAGCGTTCGCCGTGGCGGATGATCCCGACGCCAGCCGGCACGAAGAGAAGCGAGAGGTGAGCGAGCAGCACGCCCGCCGTCGGGCGGATGCGGTCGATGAGCCCGTCCCAAAGGAAGAAGGCGATGAGCAGAAGCAGCATCCCGATGACGGGCCCCGGCACCGGGACGCCGGTGAGCCGGTTGATGAGTTCGCCCAGGGTCTGCGCCCCGAGAATGATGGCGATCGATTGAAGCATGTTCTTATGAAGCGGAGTCGCCGCAGGCGATAATGAGGGGGTTCGCCGCGGCGGAAGTTCCGATTGTGACACCGAACGCGGGGGATGATTTCGGGTTATTACCCTCCTGATTTAACTTTGGTCAAGACTAGCCATGCAGACGACTTTTCAGATTCGCGGCGAACTCATCACGTTGGACGCGCTCCTCAAGGCGGTGGGGATCGCCTCTTCGGGCGCGCACGCCAAGGAACTCGTGACCCAGGGCGCCGTGAAGGTCGACGGTGAGCCCGAGAGCCGCCGCACGCGAAAGCTCCGCGGCGGCGAGGTGGTGGAGGTCCCCGAAGCCGGGGCCCGAATCCGTCTCGAAGCCGATCCGGCCTTCCGGAAGGATTGAGCCGCCGAGCGCATCGTCTGATGCGAAGAGGGCCGCCCGGATGGGCGGCCCTCTTCAATTCGGATCAGCGTGCGCTTCAGGCGTTTTCGATGGCCTTCAGTTCGC
>NZ_JH604912.1:11659-21848 GCF_000250875.1 Sutterella parvirubra YIT 11816
GGATCTTGCCGACGGCGGTCTTCGGGAGCGAGTCGACGAAGACGATGACGTGCGGCACCTTGTAGGCGGTGAGCTGCGTGCGGCAGTACTTCTTCACGTCGTCCGCGGTGATCGTTTCGTCCTTGCGCACGATCACGGCCTTGACGGTTTCGCCGGACTTCGCGGACGGAACCCCCACGACGCCCACTTCAAGGACGCCCGGCATCGAGGCGATGACGTTTTCGACTTCGTTCGGGTACACGTTGAAGCCCGAGACGAGGATCATGTCCTTCATGCGGTCGGTGATCGTGATGACGCCCTTGGCGTTCATGTAGCCGACGTCGCCCGTGCGCAGCCACCCGTCCCGCATGACGTTGGCGGTTTCTTCGGGCTTTTGCCAGTAGCCCTGCATCACCTGCGGGCCGCGCACGCAGATTTCACCGGTGTGCTCCGGAATTGAGGCTTCGTCCGGGGCGACGCCGAGGTCGCGGAAGCCTTCGCCGCGGATCGACACTTCGGTCGAGGGGAGCGGCACGCCGACCGAGCCGTCCCACGGCGCGTTCGGGATGTTGCCGCAGACGCCCGGGCTGCATTCCGTGAGGCCGTAGGCTTCAAGGATGTTGCAGCCGGTCTGCGCCTTCCACTGTTCGGCCACCGTGCGCTGCACCTGGGTGCCGCCGCCGGCGGTGAGTTTGAGGTTCGAGAAGCGGTGCGAGCGGAAGGTTTCGTTCCGGAGCATCGCCGAGAAGAGCGTGTTGACGCCGACGATCACCGAGAAGTCCCACTTCTTGCATTCCTTCGCAAGCCCTTCGATGTCGCGCGGGTTGGTGATCAGGACCATCGTCGCGCCCCACTGCGTGAAGGACATCGTCGCCGTGAGCGAGAAGATGTGGTAGAGCGGGAGCGCCGTCATGGCGACTTCCCTGCCTTCTTCGAAGGTCTGGCCGATCCAGACGCCCACCTGCTGAATGTTGGCGACCAGATTGCGGTGTGTGAGGACCGCGCCCTTCGAGACGCCGGTCGTGCCGCCCGTGTACTGGAGGAACGCGATGTCGGTGTTCCTGATCTCGTGCGGGGTGAAGCCGCGCGAGGCGCCCTTCGCGAGCGCTTCGCGGAAGCCGACCGCGTGCGGGATCGAATAAGGAGGCACCATCTTCTTCACGTTCTTCACGACGAAGTTGACGAGCGTGCGCTTGAAGAAGGGGAAGAGGTCGCCCACGGCGGTCGTCACGACGTGGCGGCAGTTGGTGTCGGCCAGGGCGCCTTCGAGGGTCTTCGCGAAGTTTTCGATGATGACGATCGCTTTGGCGCCGGAGTCCTTCAGCGTGTGGTGAACTTCGCGCGTCGTGTAGAGCGGGTTGATGTTCACGATGACGAAGCCCGCGCGCAGGCACGCGTAGACGGCGACGACGTACTGAAGGAGGTTCGGCATCATGATGGCGACGCGGTCGCCGGGTTCCAGCCCCTCTAGGGACTGCAGGTACGCGGCGAACGACTTCGTCAGCTCGACCGTGCGCGCGTAGGTGAGCCCGACGCCCATGTTGCTGTAGCCGACGCGTTCCGGGAACTGCGCCGCGGTCGCATCGAGGATGGCGGGAAGACTCGGGAAGGCGTCCGGATCGATCGTGTGGGGCGCGCCCTCGGGATAGGAGGCGAACCAACAGGCTTCTTCAGTCATGACGTTCTTGTACGGTTTGTTTTGTCGGAGACGCGCCGTGCGGCCGTGGGAAGGACCGTCTTCGGGGCGCCGGATGTGTTTGGCCCCAAGTGTACGGGAGAGCGGTGCGCCCGCGCATCCAGCTTTTCGACGATTTCCTAGGTGGAAACGCGGTTTTTGAGGGTTCGGAGGGGGCGGACATAAGGAAAAACCGGCTCGCCGCACGGGTGCCGTGCGGTCTGCCGGTTCTTCAGGCTGCCGTCGGGGCTCCGGAATCAGGCCTGGAGCGTGAGGCAGTGACGGGCGTACTCTTCGACGTCCTTCCAGTCGGTGTAGTCGATCACCGCGGTCGGTTCCGTCGGGCCCTTCGTCATCTTCATGATCATCTGGATCATCTTGACGTCAAGCCAGTTCCAGTTCGGGTAGTCGACCTTGCCGGCGAAGCAGTGCGCGTCCTTCGGCTTCCAGGGATTGTTCTGGAGGAACTTGCGGCAGTAGACGTTGCCTTCGGGCGTGGCCTTCGCGGGCGTGCGCGCGACGACGGAGACGCAGAAGAAGCTGTTCGCCTTGGCGTCGAGGATCGACTTGTACTTGTTGACGAAGCCGACGAATTCGCGGCGGAACTTGCCGTAGAGGACGGGCGCGCCGGCGATGACGAGGTCGTACTTGTTCCAGTCGACGCCTTCGCGGTCGGCTTCGACCACGTCCATCAGGTCAGCCTGGTTGCCCTCGGCAATCACCGTTTCCCAAATGCGGCGGGCAATGCGGGCCGTATGGCCGGAACGGCTGTTGTAGATGACGAGCACCGTCTTCATTTGACTCTTCTCCTTAGCGCCCGTTTGACGAGCGTTCGCCCCCGGCGAAATCGATCGCTGCCGAAGGCCCGTTGGGTGGGAAACGCCTCTCCGAAAGGAGTAGCGTGGGATTACTTCGCAGGTGGAATCTTACATGCGGTCGATTGATTCTGTCTTAAGACGCAAGCGCGCAATTTGAGGCGCCGCACGGTCGACCGTCCCGGAAAAAGGCGTTACAATCCGAAGCCTTGTTGGGGAGCGCTTCCTTCCGGAAGGCTCCACCTCTCAGAAATTTTTCGGCGGGGCGCCGACACCGACAATGCCGCCTTGCCTCATCACACGGAACCATATGGCAAAGGAAGACCTCATTGAGATGGCGGGTCAGGTCCTGGAAGTGCTCCCGGACGCCCGCTACCGCGTCAAGCTCGACAACGGCCACGAACTGATCGCGTACACCAACGGCAAGATGCGCAAGCACCACATCCGCATTCTCGCCGGCGACCGCGTCTCGCTCGAACTCTCGCCGTACGATCTGACGAAGGGCCGCATCACCTTCCGCCACATCGAAGGCCGTCCCGCGCCGCAGGCCCGTCGCCGCTAAGACGACCGCGCCCCGCTCGGGAACCGCAACGAAAAAGCCCGCCGATCCGGCGGGCTTTTCGCTTATGGGCGCTGCGCTCCTCAGAGGACGTCCTTCAGAGTGATGAAGAAGGTCGTCGTCAGGTGGTAGAAGACCGGCGCGGCGAAGGTGAGGGGCGCCAGGCGCGCGAGCGTCCCGCGCGTGATGTAGATGTCGGCTTCGCCCGCCATGCGGTTCGCGCCCATGCTCTGGCGCACCGAGTGGATGACGAGGTCGCCGATCATGCTGGAAAGGACGATCGCGATCGCCATGAGGAGCGCCTGCCAGAAGCGGAACGGCGTGATCCAGTACATGGTCGCGGCGGCGGCGACGCCGGCGACGCCGCCCAGGATCGAGCCCAGGACCGTGCGGTTCATGTTGAAGGAGAGGGTCTTGCCGCCCAGCATCGAGCTCGCCAGGGCGCTTCCGAGGTCCGTGACGAAGACGACCAGGAGGAAGAAGAGCATGAGGAGCGGCCCGGTCGAGCTGTAGCGCGTGAGGTCGAGCGTCGCGATCGCCGGGACGTGCGAGAGGCAGAAGACGCAGAGCATCAGCCCCCACTGCACCTTGGCGACGCGCTCCAGGTACCGGTCGGTGTCCCTCGAGAGCGCCATGATGAGGGGCAGCACCAAAAAGAGGTACACCGGGATGAAGAGCGTGAAGAATTCGGGCTTGTCGAACCAGACCAGGAAGTACTGGAAGGGAATCGCGACGTAGAAGGCCAAAACGAGCGCATGGTGGTCCGTGGGCTTCGTCGGCGTGATCGCGATGAATTCGCGCAGGAGGAAGAAGCTCAGGAGCGCGAAGAAGACGCAGATGGCGGCCTGCCCCAGCGCGAACGCGATCGTGAAGACGACGATCAGCCACCACGCCATGCGGGCGCGGGAGTTGACGGCCTGGATGCGGGCGCGCTTCACCGCGGCGTCCGTGTGCGAGAAGGCCCAGCTTCCGTAGACCGTCCCGATGGCGGCGAGAAGCGAGAGGCCGAAGAGCAGGATCAGATAGGCTTCCTGCGGGGTAAAACCGAGTCTCATGCTTGGGCTAACTCAATGACGGCGTTGCGGGCGCGCTCGAGGAAATCCTCCTTGAGGTCTTCGGGCGAGTGTTGGAGCGGAGCCCCGAAGCGCACGGAGCAGACGGTCGGCACCGGCAGCAGCACCCCCTTGGGCATCGCGCGGTGCAGGTTTTCGATGTAGACGGGAATGAGCTCGACCTCGGGGAATTCGCGCATCAGGCGCCAGATCCCCGACTTGAATTCACTCGGCGTCGCCTGAGGGCGGCGCGTGCCTTCCGGGAAGATGATGAGGGAGGAGCCCTCCATCAGGGCTTCGCGAAGCGGATCCAACGGGTTCGCGTGCTCGGTGCGGCGGCGGTCGACCAGAACGACGTTCAGCTCCTGGAGCGCGATGCGGCGGCGCAGCACGCCCTTTTCCCAGTAGTCCTTCGCGGCCACCGGACGGACATGCCGACGAAGCGCCTGCGGCAGCGACGCCCAGATGACGATCGTGTCGAGGTGGCTGGTGTGGTTGGCGAAGTAGATGCGCTGACGCGACGAGGGTGCGCACCCCTGCCACTGGGGATAGGCGCCGACCAGAAGGCGGGTGAGCCAGACGATCGGCGTCATGAGTTTGAAGGAGTCGAGCACTTCGGATCCTTTGGGTCTTCCTTGAACCCATCATTATAAAAGGGCGGGCCAGGCGGAAACGACGGTTCCGCCGCGTGATTCCCCGGGGCGTCAGCCTTCGGTGTCGGTCCCGCCCACGGTGAGGGCGTCGATGCGCAGGGTCGGCATCCCGACGCCGACGGGCACCTGCTGCGCGTCCTTGCCGCACTGCCCGGTGCCTTCGTCCAACGCCGGGTCGTTTCCGACCAGGGGAATGTGCCGCAGCGCCGTGGCGCCGTCCCCGATCAGGGTCGCCCCGCGCACGGGACGCGTGAGGCGCCCGTTTTCGATGAGGTAGGCGCGGCTCATGCTGAAGACGAACTTCCCGTTCGTGATGTCGACCTGGCCGCCGCTGAAGTTGGACGCGTAGACGCCGCGCTTCACGCTCGCGATGATTTCCTCAGGGGGCGTCGTCCCCGCCGCCATGAAGGTGTTCGTCATGCGGGGGAGCGGGAGCGTCGCGAAGCTCTCGCGCCGACCGTTCCCCGTCGGGGCGGCGCGCATGAGGCGCGCGCTCGTCAGGTCGTGCATGAAGCCCGTGAGGATCCCGTCCTCGATCAGGGTCGTGCGGCGGGTGGGTTCGCCTTCGTCGTCGACGTTCAAGGACCCGCGCCGACCGGGGAGCGTCCCGTCGTCGACGACGGTGACGCCGGGGGAGGCGACCCTCTCGCCCAACTTTTTCGAGAAGACCGAGGTGCCCTTGCGGATGAAGTCGGCTTCGAGCCCGTGCCCCACGGCTTCGTGAAGGAGAATCCCGGGCCAGCCGGGCCCCAGTACCACGGGCATGACGCCCGCGGGGGCGGGCGAGGCGCCGAGGTTGTGGAGCGCCTCGTCGACCGCCTGGCGCGCCCAGCGCTCGAGGCGCTCGGGCGTGAAGAAGTCGAGTCCGGTGCGCGAGCCCCCGCCGGAGCCCGCGCGTTCTCGCCGGCCGTTTTCGGTCACGGTCACCGTGACGGAGAGGTACGTGAGCGGCCGCACGTCCGCGACGAGGCGCCCGTCCGAGCCGCAGATCATCACGACGTCGGTTTCGGTCTGGAAGGTCGCCGTCACGTCGGTGACGCGCGGATCCATCCCGCGCGCGAGCCGGTCGAGCGTCTCAAGCAGCGCGCGCTGGCGCGCGCCGTCCTCGTTCGCGGCCAAAAGCGCGTCGTCGACCGGCGTCACGACGGGCGCGCCGCGCCGGGTCGGGACCGGCATCGCGCCGGCGGCCCCGGCCGCATTCATCGCACCGGCGGTTTCCGCGCAGCGCATGAGGGACGACCAGTCGAGCGCGTTCGCGTAGGCGAGCGTCTGACGCTCGCCCGTTACGGTGCGCATCCCGGCGCCCCGGTCGATGACGAAGCTCCCCGTGCGCACGGCGCCGTCTTCGAGGAGCCAGTCGCGCGAGAGGATGCTCTGGAAGTAGATGTCCGCCCAGTCGGCGCCGCCCTTCAGAAGGGGGTCGAAGAGCCGGGCGACGCGCGCCGGGGTGAGCTCCGCATCGGCCCAAAGCTCACGTTCGGCGTGGGCGAAAAAGTCGATCGTCATGGGTGTTGGCGGTTCGAGACCTTGTCGATGACCGGCTCGTCGAAGCCGCCCGAGACGTGGTACTCCTGCGCGAAGAACGAGTTGATCTGGTCCTTGAGGGCCAGCTGCGCGACGAAGGTCGAGAGCCCCACCAGGGGGTTCGCGACGGCCAGCGCGAGCGAGGCGCCTTCGGTGTTGAGGCTCGGCACCACGATCGCCTTGAGGTCGAGCGCTTCGTGGTTGAGGTCGACGACGCCGTTGATGAAGATGCTCGCGGCGCTCGAAACGAGCGTCGTCTGCGGGGTGTTCAAAACGCCCCCTTCGATCCCGGCCTCGATGTCGAAGCGGTCGAAGACGAGCCCCTTGCTCACGACGTCGCTGAAGTCGAGCGTGAGGCGGCGCATGAGGTGCTGCATCGAAAGAAGCGACAGGAGACGCCCGGCGCCGGGCTCCACCTGCACGAGGCGGCCCTTGTCCGCGTGGGCGACGACGTGACCGTTCAGGGTTGCGGTCGAGAACTGCTGGGGCTGCCCCGCCCAGTCGAGGTTCACCGCGAAGGTCCCCGGCGCGTCCTGAATGACGTCGCGCACGTCGAGGCTGTGAAGGAGATCCCCGGTGCTTCGGATCGTCGCGCGCGCGAAGAGCCGCGTGCGGTCTTCCAAAGCGGACCAGCGCCCGTTCGCGGTGAGCGTCCCGCCGGAATTCCTCACCGTGAGGCTTTCGATCGCCCAGCCGGGCTGCGTCTTGTCGTTGCGGGCCGCCAATTCCACCTTGCCGATCAGCATCGCGCCCATCCTCAGGTCGTCGATCGTGACGTCGAGGTCGGGGAGGTCCAGCTTCACGTCTTCCGAGACGGTCTGGACGACGGACGCCGTCACGCGGTCGGTGACGGCCTGCGGGATGTGGAGCTGCGTGAGCTTCACGCTCCAACGCTCGGGGGCGTCCGCGCGCTTCGCGAAGAATTCGACCTGACCGCGCGCCTCGTCGGAGTTGATGCGCAGGTGCCGGTCGTCGCCCACGGCTCGGATCGTCCCGATCACGTTGTGGAGCGGGCGCCCGAGCACGTCGACTTCGTCGGCCTCGACTTCGAAATTCGTGACGCGGAGCGCCTCGCCCGAGTGCGCGTCCGCCGCAGTGTCGGCGGTCTTCGCCGGGGCGGCCTTCTTCGCCGCTTCTTCGCCCGCCTGCAGGCCCGCTTCAAAGAGCGCGGTCCAGTCGGAGACGTCGAGCTTGGGCGCCTTGACGCCCACGGCGATCCCCGCGTCGGGAAGGGGCACGGTGCGGCCGATCCCGACCGCCGCACGGCGAAGGGCATCGTTGCGGAAGACGAGGTCCGCCTCGGCGCGTTGGTCGAGCGTGACGCGCAGGCGCCCGTCGCCCGACTTCAGGGGAAGCGTGAAGCGGAAGTCGAGCGGCCACGGCTCCGCCGCGGCCTTCGCGAGCGGCGCGGGCAGCGCGCTCCCGATCCCCGTGAGGTCGGAGCGGCCCGTGACGAGGAGTTCGTCGCTTCGGAGGTCCAGCACCGCCTCCGCCTCGAAGGGCGAGGCGCCCGTGAGCTTCGCGAAGAAGGGATCGGCCTCCGCGGCGGGAATGATGTCGGCGACGTCCGCCGGGACGATCGTCCCGCGGAAGCTCAGCCCCAGGCGTTCGTCGCGGAAGTTCGCGGCGGCGGTGAGCGGACCGCCCCGGGTGCGGCCCGTGATGGGCTTCGGGGTCTCCACCGTGTGCTCGGTGATCCTGAGCGACCCGGTCGCGTCCGTCACCGTCGGGAGGCCGTGCCCGTAGGCGAAGGTGTTCTTCTCCAGGGCGACGTCGAGGTTGAGTCTGAGCTTTTCTGGGTGCGCGAGCGGAATCCTCAGGTCGAGCTTCGCCGCGACCGGACCCGACCCGGTCGACTCGCGGAAGGCGTCCCCGACGATGTCCCGCAGCATCGTGCTCTTCGTGAGGTACCCGAGGCCCTCGGCGAAGCCGCCCGCGACGTCGCCGCGGATGAGGAGCTGCGCGTCGTGATAGTGGGGGATCTCCACCGTGATGTTCGTCCCGGTGAGCCCGGCGCTCTTCGTGCCGCGGCCCGTGATCAGCATGCCGTCGCCTTCAAAGCGGAGCGTCGCGTCGACCTCTTCGAGGACCGGCCAGCTGCTCCCCGGCGGGGCCGCGCGGCGTCCGGTGTGGTCGAGCTCGGGGAGGAAGTCGTAGCGGCCGCCCTTCACGTCCGCTTCGATGACGAAGGAGCCCTTGCCGAGGTTCTCGTCCTCGAAGGGGAAGCGCGCGAGCTCGCCTTTGAGCTTCCACGTGCCGCCCGGCGAGTCGCCCCCCAAGATGGCGCCGCGGAGGTAGTTGAGGACGCCCGCGCCGATCACCTCGGGGAGGTATTTCGGTACCGAGACGGCCTCGGCGCGGAGGATCTTCCCGGAGAGGTCCACTTCGCCCGGGCCGCCCGTCGCCTTCCAGCTCCCGCGCGCCGTCACGGCGGCGTCGCGGTTCGCGGCGTAGGCTTCGCGGATCTCGACCGTCGGGACGGGCTTCATGCGGATCACCGCGTCGGCGGTGAGCTCGTCGAAATTCATGCGCTCCTGCTGGAAGACGCCCGGGAACGTGAGGGAGGCGACGTGCGAGCGGAGCTCCAACGCGTGGACGCCGTTTTCTCTGGAGCGCACCGTGCCCGCGAGGTTGCGGAAGCCGGGGAGCATGTCCCCGCCGGCGGGGAGCGTCAGGCGGTCGAAGACGAGGTTGAACCTCCAGTTTTCAGGTGCGGCGAAGTCGGCCTTCGCCTCGACGTCGAGGTCGCTGATGACGCCCGAGACCGGGTGGTCCTTGAGGAAGGCGAGAAGGTCGGGCGGAAGCGGCACCGAGCGCGCGATCGAGCCCAACGCGCCGATGTCGATGCGGGTCGCGCCGAAGCGGCAGGAGACCGGCGTGCGCTCCTCGTCCGTGCGGCAGGCGGCGGTGATGTCGGTCGGGCCGAAGCGGCGGCCGCGGTCGGTGACGAACCCCACCTTTTCGGCGCGGAAGTCCCAGCGGTCGCTCTGATCGGCTTGGAATGAAAGGCGCCCGCGGAGGGGCTTGAGGTGGATCGGTTCGAGCTTGCGGTCGAGCTGGGCGCCGACGTTCTGAATCGCGACGTCGGAGGTGAACTGCGTGAGCTTGCCGCGCTCCAGGTCCGCCCAAATCGTCACGGCGCCCGAACCCGAACGGACCGGGCTTCGCACGCCCAGTTGACGCAGAAGCCTCCCGAGGTCGATGTTGTCGGTTTCGGCCCAGAGGCGCCCCTTCCAGGTGAGCGGGTCGGCGTTGTCGGAAAAGAGCGTCTTTTCGACCAGCGTGCGAAGCTGCAGGTGGCGCGAGCGGTTGCGCTCGATCAGGTGGGCTTCGGCGGCGAGGCGCCAGTCGGTGAAGCCCTGGTCGAAGACGAGGTTCGCGTTTTCGATCGAGACGACGCGGGGCTCTTTGCCGCGCTCGTCGACGTAGTTGAAGTGGCCGTCTCTGAGGATCAGCTTGTCTTGCCCGAGAAGCCACGGCGTGAAGGACTGCTTCGCGACGGATTCGCCCGGCTCGCGGGGCTTCGCTTCGGTCTTGTCGGCGAGCGCGTCCGTGTCGAGCACGAAACCGGCGACGTCGAAGCGCGTCTCCGAGAGGCGTCTCACGGTGAGTTCCGCGCCGGTGAGGTCGAGGAGATGAAAGCGCGGTTCGAGGTGCAAGAGCGACGACCACGAGAATTCGGCCGTCACCTTGGGGAGCGTGAGCGAGACGGGGCCGCCCGGGCGCGAGATCCGCACGCCGTCGAGCTCCAGCACCGGACGGATCACGTTGAAGGACGCGTGGACGGCGTCGGCTTCGATCGTGACGCCCAGCATCTGCGAGAGCGTCGTCGTGATGTCGCCGCGGTAGTGGTCGAGTTGGGTCGTCACGAACCAACGGGTACCGACGATCACCGCCGCGGCCGTGAAATAGAGGACGGCCAAAAGGCGCAG
>NZ_JH604912.1:21944-22844 GCF_000250875.1 Sutterella parvirubra YIT 11816
GATGTGTTCAGGTGTCACGGGCGTCCTGGCGACGGTGGAGGAGAGCGCTTCCTGCGTGAAAAACGCAACGTTGGCTGAGACTGAAAATTTTAACGAAGACGCTCCCAAAACGGATGCGCCGCAGGCGAACGCAATGCGTGAACGAAGGTTTCGCGTCCGTACAATGGTTTCATGAGCGGCTTCCGGGCCGCTCTTTGTCCGACCCGGGGGACCCAGCTCCCCAAAAAGCGACCATTCCAGGACGACGTGCCATGACCGATGCGTTTCCGATCATTCACCCCCAAAAACTCCGCCCCGAAGACGTGCCCGCGCACTCGCCCTTCGTCGAGCGCGCGCTCCGGGCGGCGGCGCCGGGGGACGAGGCGAAGCGCGCCGAGGTGCTCGGGCGGCTCGCCTCGACCGTTTGGACGCGGGAGGCTCTGGAGGCCGCCCTCTCGGGTCTCACCGACACGACCGCCCTCGGGATGAAGCTTCGGATGATCCGCCGCGAACTCGTCGCGGGGTTGGCGGTGCGGGACGCGTCGGGTCTGGGGGACTACGAGGAAGTCGTCCGCGTGATGAGCGACTTCGCGGAAGTCTCGGTCGACGCGATGGTGCGGGCCCACACCCGGGAGCTCGCCGCGCGCCACGGCGTCCCCTGCGACCCCGAAGGGAACCCGATGGACCTGATGGTGGTCGGGATGGGGAAGTTGGGCGGACGGGAGTTGAACGTCAGTTCCGACATCGACCTCATCTTCCTCTACTGGACCGAAGGTGAGACGCGCGTGACGCCCGACACCCCCGACGCCCGCCGCACGCTCACCGCGCAGGAATTCTTCGAGCGGCTCGCGCGCCGCGTGATCAACGGCTTGAACGACGTCGAGGGCCCCGGCTTCGTCTTCCGCGTCGACATGCGGCTGC
>NZ_JH604912.1:22854-30789 GCF_000250875.1 Sutterella parvirubra YIT 11816
CGAATGGGGACTCGGGCCCGATCGTGTGCTCGACCGACATGCTGGAGGAGTACCTCTACGCGCAGGGGCGCGACTGGGAGCGCTTCGCTTGGTTGAAGGGCCGCATCTGCAACCGGGCGGTCTACGAGACGCCCGCCGCCTTCGAGCAGCACGCCCTGGGCGTGCGCGCGCTCGTTCGCCCCTTCGTCTTCCGCAAGTACCTCGACTTCGGCGCGATCAGTTCGCTCACGAAGCTCCATGAGCTCGTGCGCGCCGAGACGGACCGGCGCGAATTGGCCCGTGGTGCGGAAGGCGTCAACGTCAAGCTCGGCCGCGGCGGGATCCGCGAAATCGAATTCATCGCACAGACCCTGCAGGTGATCCGGGGCGGGCGCGACGCGACGCTGCGGGGGCGCGAGACGCTTTTGATGCTGGACGCCCTGGCGCGCGCGGGCGCGATGCCCGAAGAACGCGCCGCCAAGCTCAAAGAAGCCTACGTGTTCCTCCGGAACGTCGAGCACGCCCTTCAGTACGTCGACGACCAACAGACGCAGTTCCTCCCCCGCACGGGCGAGACGGCGGAACGCGCCGCCCGGCTTCTGGGCGTCACGTTGGAGGACCTTTGGACGCAGGTCGAAGCCGTGCGCGGCTTCGTCGCGCAGGCCTTCGAGGGCGTCTTCCTTTTGAAGGACGAAAAGGCGGAGAGCGCCGGAGACGACTGGCCCGTCGGTTGGCAGACGGGCACGCGCACCGCGCGCGAAGCCCTGGCGGCGAAGCTCCGGAGCCTCGGCTACGGCGAAGATCTCGACGAAGTGATCGAGCGCGTGACGGCGCTCGCCACGGGGCGCCGCGGCGCGATGGGCGAAGAGGCGCGCTCGCGCATGACGAAGCTTCTGCCCTTCGTCATGGAAAAGGCGCCGGGCTGGTGCGGTGCGGGCGCGGGGCGCGTCATCGCGCCCGAAGAGGCGCTCGGGCGCTACCTGAAGCTGCTGGAGGCCGTCTCGGGGCGCTCGACCTACGTCGCGATGCTCCACCAATACCCGCGGGCGGCGGAGCGCGTCGGCCGCATTCTGGCGGCGAGCCGCTGGAGCACCGACTTCGTCGTGCGCCACCCGATCATCCTCGACGAACTGGTCGACGGCCGCATCCGCGAGATGAGCGACGACTCGCCCGTCGACCGCTCGGCCTGGCGCGCGGAACTGCGCGCCGCCCTGGCGCAGGCCGAAGGCGACGTCGAGCGCCAGATGAACGTGCTGAGGGACGCGCACCACGCGGCGCTCTTCCGTCTGCTCGTCGCGGACCTCGACGGGCGCTTCACCGTGATGCGGCTTGCGGACCAACTCTCGGCGTTGGCCGACGCGGTGATCGCGGAAGTGTTGGAACTTGCCTGGGCGAACCTCACGAAGCGTCACGCCGAGCGGCCCACCTTCGCCGTCATCGGCTACGGGAAGCTGGGCGGGAAGGAGCTGGGCTACGAGAGCGACCTCGACCTCGTCTTCATCCACGACGACCCGGCGCAGGAGGCGGATGCGGTCTACGCGCGGCTCGTGAGGAAGATGCTGAGTTGGCTCACGCTCCAAACCTCTTCCGGGAAGCTCTTCGAGGTCGACATGCGGCTTCGCCCCAACGGCGAGAACGGCCTCATCACGACGAACTTCGCGCAGTTCTCGCGCTATGAGCGAAACGAAGACGGCCACGGCGCGTGGCTCTGGGAGCACCAGGCGCTGACGCGCGCCCGCTTCGTCGCGGGCGACGACGCCCTGGGCGCCAAATTCGAGGCCGAGCGCGAGTTCGTGCTGCGCACGCCCCGCGACCGGGAGATGGTCCTCTCGGGCGTCGCCGAGATGCGCCGCAAGATGCGGGACGGCCACCCCAACCGCACGGCGCGCTTTGACATCAAGCACGACGCGGGCGGGATGGTGGACGTGGAGTTCGCGGTGCAGGCTCTGGTCCTCATGCACGCCCACGAGCACCCCTCGATGGTGCTGAACCTCGGGAACATCCAGCTCCTCGAACTCTCGGGCGCGTTGGGATTGATCCCCGAAGCGACGGCCGAGGCTGCCGCCGACGCCTACCGGAAGCTTCGCGTCATTCAGCACGAGGTGAGGCTCAACGCCGGCGAAGGCGTGCCGGCGCGGGTCGAACCCGAGCGGGTCGAAACCGAGCGCCGTGCGGTCGAGGCGCTCTGGAGGGCGGTCTTCGGAGAGCCCTGGCGGAAGGACTGAGGGGAAGGGCGCCCGTACCTTCAGGCGTGAAGGTACGGAAAGGCAAATGCGCCCGGCAGGTCTACAATGGTTGGGTTTTCCTCAGCCCGGAAAAAGGAATTCCCCCATGCCCGTACTCACCTCCGACTACCGCGCGCCTTCCTGGTGTCCCGGTTCGCACATGCAGACCGTCGTGCCCGCGCGTCTCTCGAAGACGCCGGAGGTGCAGTACCGACGCGAATTCCTGACGACCCCCGACGGCGACATCGTCGTCTGGGACTGGGTGAAGCCCGAGCCCGCCGATCCGAAGACGCCCGTGATGATCCACTTCCACGGGTTGGAGGGCTCGAGCGGCAGCCACTACGCCCGCGCCTTCATGGACGCGTGCGTCAAGGCGGGCTGGCGCGGCGTCGTCGCGCACTTCCGCACGTGCGGCGGGGTGATGAACCGATTCCCCCGCGCCTACTTCGCCGGGGACACGGCCGACAACCGCTGGGTGTTGGAGACGGTGAAGGCACGCTTTCCCGACGCGCCCCGCTATGCGGTGGGCGTGAGTCTCGGGGGGAACCAACTTTCGAAGTGTCTCGGCGACATCGGCTCGGAAGGGGAGGAGCTTCTCACCGCGGCCGTCTCGGTCTGCGCGCCCTTGGACCTCGTCGCCGGGAGCGAGCGCATCTCGAAGGGCGTCAACTTCCTCTACGCGGACATGTTCCTCGGGACCCTCAAAGAGAAGCTCCGCGAGAAGGCGAAGATGTTCCCGGGCGAATTTGACGCGAAGCGCATCGAAGCCTGCAACACGATGTTCGACTTCGACGAACTCTACACCTCGCGCATCCACGGGTTCCGAAACGCCATGGACTACTGGCAGAAGTGCTCGGCGAAGCCGGCGCTCCCCGGCGTGCGCGTGCCGCTGCTTCTTCTCAACGCCAAAAACGACCCGTTCCTTCCCGCGTGGATCCTACCCTCGGCCCTGGAAGTGAGCGACCGGGTCTGCATCGAGTATCCGGAAGAGGGCGGCCACGTCGGCTTCCCCGAGGGGAAGATCCCCGGGCGCAACACGTACCTTGCGCGGCGCATCATGCGCTTCTTCAAAGAAGGCCGGTGAGGCCCCTCTCAATGCCCGGTTAAGAAAAGCCGGGCACAATGGCGGCCAACCGCATCCTTTTTGAAGACCTCGTTGCGCTCATGAACAAACCTCAAGCCGCCGTGCTGCTCATCAACACGGGCTCGCCCGCCGCACCCGAAGCCGACGCCGTGCGTGAATACCTCGCCGAGTTTCTCTCGGACCCGCGCATCATCGAGATGCCGCAGTGGAAGTGGCAGCCGATCCTGCGCGGCATCATCCTGAGGAAGCGCCCTGCGGAGAGCGCGAAGCGCTACCGGAGCGTCTGGACGGAGGAAGGAAGCCCCCTCATCACGCACACCCGGCGCACGGCCGAACGCCTGAGCGGACGGCTCTCGGACGCCCCGCACGTGAAGGTCGTCTGGGCGATGCGCTACGGGAAGCCGGCGGTGGCGGACGTGCTGGATGAACTCCGCCGCGAAGGGATCGAACGGATCGTCGTCATGCCGATGTTCGCGCAGCGCGCGGCGCAGACGACGTCGGCGTGCTTCGACGCCGTGCTGGACCATCTGCGTGCGGGCCGCATCTACCCGGCCCTCCGCTTCGTGCCGGGGTACCACGTCGACGAGGGCTACGTCGAAGCCCTGGCCGAACACCTGCGCGCCCACTGGGCGAAGGCGGGCGACATCCGCGAAACGGGCGGGCACCTCGTCCTGAGCTTTCACGGGATCCCGAAGGCGAGCGTCGAAGTGTCGGGCGACCCCTACGAAAAGGAATGCCGCGAAACGGCCGAAGCCTTGGCGAAGCGTTTGGGGTTGACCGACGCCGACTGGTCGCTCGCGTACCAGAGCCGGTTCGGCCGCGACGAGTGGCTTCGTCCCTATGCGATCGAGCACGTCGAGGAGCTCGCCCGAAAGGGCGTGAAGCGCGTCGACGTCTTCTGCCCGGGGTTCGCCGCCGACTGCCTCGAAACGATTGAGGAAATCAACGAGGAGCTCCGCGGGTTCTACCTCGCCCAAGCGGGCGAAGACGCGGTCTTTCACTACGTGCCGTGCCTGAACGCCTCGGACGAAGCCGTGCGCGCCTACGAGCGGATCATCCGCCGGACGCTGGGCGACTGGATCTGACCGAATCGGGGTCGGGGGGGCGAAAAACCGCCCGAAAAAGGGGCGGACTTGAAAAAATGCCCCGCCGTCCCCATATGATTCCCAAAGACATTGAGCGGCCGGGTCCTCTTGCCCGCCCGCACGTACCCATCACGTAGAGAAGACTGACATGACGCAGAATCAGGAAGAGAAGGAAGTGAAGTCGTGCTGCCAGGGCGAAGAGAACGCCTGCGGCGAAGGCTGCACTTGCGGCGCTGAGGGCGAACACGCCGCCGAAGGCCAGGCGGAAGCCGCCACGCCCGATACGGTCGAAACCCTTCAGACGGCCCTGAAGCTTGCCGAAGCGAAGGTGATCGAGCACTACGACCTCTACGTCCGCGCGATGGCCGAACTCGAAAACACCCGCCGCCGTGCGTCGGAAGAAGTGCAGAAGGCGCACAAGTTCGGGATTGAAAAGTTCGCCGAAAACCTCCTTCCCGTCGTCGACAGCCTGGAGAAGGCCCTCGAAGTGACGAAGGACGATCAGGACAATCCGATGCGCGAAGGCATGCTCGCCACGTACCGCCAGCTCGTCCACGCTTTGGACGTTTCCGGCATGAAGCCGATCGACCCGAAGGGCGAGGCGTTCGACCCGCACAAGCACCAGGCGATCGCGATGGTGCCCGCGCCCGAAGGCGTCGCCGCCGGGAACGTCGTCGAGGTGTTCCAGCGCGGTTGGCTGATCAGCGAACGCGTGCTCCGTCCCGCGATGGTGAGCGTCGCGCAGGGTTGATCTCCCTGCGGGTTCATCCGCATCTCAAGCGCGAAAAAGGCGTCCTCCGACAAGGCGGGCGCCTTTTTGTCGATGGAACACCTTGAAAAGCTTGAGAAAATTATGCCGGATGAAAAAATTTCGCACGGCCCCCTCGGCGGGGCTTGAATTTTTTTGGGGTGTCCCCATATAGGGATTAAGACGGGAGAACGGCAAGGTTCTCCCCACGCGTTCGATGCTGCCGCTCGCTCCGTCAGAGCGACGTCGAGCGAACGAAACAGCACTTCAATAGAAGAAGGGATTCAGAAACATGGCAAAAATCATCGGTATCGACCTCGGTACGACGAACTCCGCCGTCGCCGTCATGGACGGCGACAACGTCAAGGTCATTGAAAACAGCGAAGGCGCCCGCACGACGCCCTCCATCGTGGCCTACATGGACAACGGCGAGATCCTCGTGGGCGCGCCCGCGAAGCGTCAGGCCGTGACGAACCCGAAGAACACGCTCTTCGCGGTGAAGCGCCTCATCGGCCGCCGCTTTGACGACGCCGAAGTCCAGAAGGACCTCGGTCTCATGCCCTTCAAGATCGCCCGCGCCGACAACGGCGACGCCTGGGTCGAAGTCTCCGGCAAGCAGCTGGCGCCGCAGCAGGTGAGCGCCGAAGTGCTCCGCAAGATGAAGAAGACCGCCGAAGACTACCTCGGTGAAACCGTCACGGAAGCCGTGATCACGGTGCCCGCCTACTTCAACGACAGCCAGCGCCAGGCGACGAAGGACGCCGGCCGCATCGCCGGTCTTGAAGTGAAGCGCATCATCAACGAACCGACCGCCGCGGCGCTCGCCTTCGGCCTCGACAAGGGCGGCTCCGCCGACCGCAAGATCGCCGTCTACGACTTGGGCGGCGGCACGTTCGACATCTCGATCATCGACCTCGCGAACGTCGACGGCGACAAGCAGTTCGAAGTGCTCTCCACGAACGGCGACACGTTCCTCGGCGGCGAAGACTTCGACCAGCGCCTCGTCGACTATCTCATCACCGAATTCCGCAAGGACACGGGCGTCGACCTCTCGAAGGACGTGCTCGCGCTCCAGCGCCTGAAGGACGCCGCTGAAAAGGCGAAGATCGAACTCTCGAGCCGTCAGGAAACGGAAGTGAACCTTCCCTACATCACGGCCGACGCGACGGGTCCGAAGCACTTGAACGTCAACGTGACGCGCGCCAAGTTCGAAGCGCTCGTCGAAGACCTCGTTCAGCGCACGATCGAACCCTGCCGCAAGGCGCTCCGCGACGCCGGCGCGAGCCAGAGCGACATCACCGACGTGATCCTCGTGGGCGGCCAGTCCCGCATGCCGCGCGTGCAGGCCGTCGTGAAGGAATTCTTCGGGAAGGACCCCCGCAAGGACGTCAACCCCGACGAAGCCGTCGCGATCGGCGCCGCCATTCAGGGCTCCGTCCTCACGGGCGAACGCCATGACGTGCTCCTTCTCGACGTCACCCCGCTCACGCTCGGCATCGAAACGCTGGGCGGCGTGATGACGCCGATGATCAAGCGCAACACGACGATCCCGACGAAGCACGCCCAGGTCTTCTCGACCGCGGAAGACAACCAGCCCGCCGTGACGATCAAGGTCTATCAGGGCGAGCGCGAAATGGCCGCGTCGAACAAGCTCCTCGGCGAATTCAACCTCGAAGGCATTCCGCCGTCTCCGCGCGGCCTGCCGCAGATTGAAGTGACCTTCGACATCGACGCGAACGGCATCCTGCACGTCGCGGCGAAGGACAAGGCCACCGGCAAGGAAAACACGATCACCATCAAGGCGAGCTCGGGCCTCTCCGAGGACGAAATCGAACGCATGGTGCAGGACGCCGAAGCCAACAAGGCCGAAGACCACCGCCGCTTCGAACTCGCGCAGTCGCGCAACATGGCCGACGCCGCCGTCAACCAGGTCCAGAAGACGCTGAAGGACTTGGGCGACAAGGTCGAAACCGTGGACCGCGCCGCCTGCGAAGAAGCCATCAAGGACGTCGAAGAGAAGATCAAGGGCGAGGACAAGGATGCGATCGACAAGGCCGTCGAACGCCTCCAGAGCGCCGCGCAGAAGATCGGCGAAAAGCTCAATCAGGCCGCGCAGGCCGCCTCGCAGCAGGCGGGCGCCCAGCAGGCTGATGCGGGCAAGGCCGGCAAGGACGACGACGTCGTCGACGCCGACTTCACCGAGCGCAAGTAAGGGTCCCATGAGACCGCACCCCGCGGGGTGCGGTCGGGCCTGAAATGAAAGGGGTCGGCCCGATCATCGGATCGGCCGGCCCTTTCCCGGTTTCAACGGGGACCACGAAGCCCTGCGGGGCTTCGGGCTTCTCCGCACAGAGTTGACCATGGCAGATCAGGATTATTACGAGTTGCTGGGCGTTTCGAAGACCGCCTCGGCCGACGACATCAAGAAGGCCTACCGCCGTCTTGCGATGAAGTACCACCCGGACCGCAACCCCGGCGACAAGGCCGCCGAGGAGAAGTTCAAGGAAATCGGCGAAGCCTACGCGGTGCTCTCCGACGAGCAGAAGCGTGCGGCCTACGACCGCTTCGGCAAGGCCGGCGTCAATCCGAACGGCGGCGCGGGCGGTCCCGGCGGCTTCGGCGGGTTCGGTCAGGGCTTCGGCGGCGCGGACTTCCAGAGCGCCTTCGGCGACATCTTCTCGGATCTCTTCGGCGGCGGCCGCGGGGGCGGCGCGCGCCGCGACCAGGGCGTCCCGGGGAACGACATGCGCTTCGAGCTTGAAATCACGCTCGAAGAAGCGGCCCGTGGCACCGAAAAGGACATCCGCGTCCCGA
>NZ_JH604912.1:30799-34677 GCF_000250875.1 Sutterella parvirubra YIT 11816
GAGTGCTCGACCTGCCACGGCACGGGTGCGCGTCCCGGCACGAAGCCCACGACCTGCCCGACCTGCCACGGTTCGGGTACGGTGCGCGTGCAGGCCGGGATCTTCCAGGTCCAGCAGACCTGTCCGCACTGCCACGGCACGGGTCAGGTGATCTCGGATCCATGCCCGGACTGCCGCGGCGAAGGCATGCGCCGCACGGCGCGCGTTCTCAACGTCAAGATCCCCGCGGGGATCAACGACGGGCAGCGCATCCGCTTGGCGGGGAAGGGCGAACCGGGTCAGCGCGGCGGCGCGCCGGGCGACCTCTACGTCGAAATCCGCATCCGTCCGCACGACATCTTCGAGCGCGACGGGGACGACCTCCACACGGCGCTCCCGATCTCGTTCGTGACGGCGGCGCTGGGCGGCGAAGTCACCGTGCCGACCTTGGACGGCGAAAGCACGATGGCGATCCCCGAAGGGACGCAGTGCAACAAGACCTTCCGCATGCGCGGCAAGGGCGTCAAGAACCTCCGCACGGGCGACATGGGCGACCTCTTCGTCCACATCGAAATCGAGACGCCGGTGAACCTCTCCGCGAAGCAAAAGGACCTTCTGCGTCAGTTCGACGAGAGCGTCAAGGCGGACGGCGAAAAGCACAATCCGCGCGCGCAGGGCTTCTTCGACAAGATGAAGTCGTTCTTCACGCAGAAGTGATGCTCTGACAGTGCAAGGCGGCTCCCCGAAGGGGAGCCCCAAAAAACCGAGGCCGGCGCCCGAAAGCGTCGGCCTTAGTTTTTGGGGATCAGCCCCGGCTCATTCGCGCTTCTTCGCCTTCCGGGCGAACCACGTGAAGAAGACCGGGACGAAGATCGTCGAGATGAAGGTCGCGGCGATCATCCCGCCGAAGACGCCGGTGCCCATCGAGTGGCGGGCTTCGGCGCCCGCACCCGTCGCCAGAAGGAGCGGCACCACGCCCAGGACGAAGGCGAGCGACGTCATCAGAATCGGGCGGAAGCGAAGCCCCGCGGCTTCAATGGCGGCGTCGAACGGACCCTTCCCTTCCTCCATCTTCTGCGCGGCGAATTCCACGATCAGAATCGCGTTCTTGGCGGTGAGGCCCACGAGCACGAGGAGCCCGATCTGGAAGTAGATGTCGTTCGGACTCCCGCGCATCCAGACGGCGATCATGGCGCCCAGGAACGCGTAGGGCACGGCCAGCACGACCGCGACCGGCAGCGACCAACGCTCATAGAGCGCCGCGAGGATGAGGAACATCACGAGGATGCCGAAGCCGAACGCGGTCGCGGAGGACGCCCCGATCCTCTTTTCATGGAAGGCCTGGCCCACCCACTCGACCGTGTAGCCCTCGGGGAGGTAGGTCTGCGCCATTTCTTCGACGATGCGGATCGCTTCGCCCGAGGAAACCCCCTGAGCGGCCGCACCGATGATCTGCGCGCCGAGGTAGCCGTTCATGCGGCCGATGGCGTCGGCCCCCGACGTGCGCTCCCAGCTCACCAGGGTCGAGAGCGGAATCATGTTCCCCGTGGTGGTCGAGCGCACGTAGGCGCGGCCGAGGTCTTCGGGGCGCGTGCGGAAGGGCGCGTCCGCCTGCATCACGACGCGCACGGTCTTACCGTTGCGGGTGAAGTCGTTGATGTAGGAGGAGCCCATCAGGGCGGAGACCGTGTCGTAGACGTCTTCGGGCTCGACGCCGAGCGCGAAGGCGCGGTCCTGGTCGACCGTGAGTTTCAACTGCGGGCTGTCGGCGCGCAGCGAACTCCGAAGCCCCGTGAGTTCGGGACGCTCTTCCAGGCGCCGGATGAAGTCTTCCGTCACTTCCTGAAGCACGAGCGGGTCGTCGTTCCCGTGCGAGAGCACGTACCCCGAGAAGCCCGTCGTGCTCCCCAAGCCCGGAATCGGCGCCGGGGTCGTCGCGACGCCGCGCAGTTCAGGGTGCGAGCTCACGAGCTTCTGGAGGGTCGCCTGAATGTCGTCGGCGGACTCGGCGCGCTCATCCCAGTGCTTCAACTGCACGATGAAGGTGGCGGCGCTCGGGCGCACGTCGGACGAGAGCGTATCGAACCCCATCATCGCGACGACGTTCCTCACGGCCGGGAGCTTTTGGATTTCGACCAGGATCTCTTCGGCGATCTTCTCCGTTCGCGGGAAGGCGCTCCCCTCGGGGAGGCTCACCGCCACGCGCACGATCCCCTGGTCTTCCTTCGGAATGAAGGAGGTCGGGGTCGCCTGGAGGAGCTGCCAGCCCGCGGCCGTCACGACGACCAGAATCGCCGCGGAGATGACGCGGTGCTTCAGGGCCGCACGCACGACCTGGAGGAAGTACATTGTGAAGCGGGCGAGCGTCTGGTTGAACCAGACGAAGAAGCGGTTCTTCTTCTCCTCTTCGTGGGGCTTCAGAAGGATGGCGCAGAGGGCCGGGGTCAAGGTGAGCGCGACGAAACCGGAAATCGCGACCGAAACCGCGACCGTCACGGCGAACTGCCGGTAGAGTTCGCCCGCGATGCCGCCGAGGAACGCGACCGGAATGAAGACCGCGGAGAGGACGAGCACGATCGCGACGAGCGCCCCCGAGACTTCCTTCATCGCCTTCTGCGCGGCGGCGAAGGGTCCGAGGCCCTCGGTGCGCATGATGCGCTCGATGTTTTCCAGCACGACGATCGCGTCGTCGACGACGATGCCGATCGAGAGCGTCATCGCAAAGAGCGTGAGCGTGTTGAGCGAGAAGCCGAGAAGCCAGAGACCCGCCATCGTGCCGATCAGGGACACCGGGACGGCCAGCATCGGAATGAGGGTCGCGCGCCAGCTCTGCAGGAAGAGGAAGACGACGATGAGCACGAGGATGCCCGCTTCGCCCAACGTCCGGTAGACCTCGTTCAGGGACGCCGACACGAACACCGTCGTGTCGTCGGTGATGATGTAGCTCAAGCTCCCTTCGGGGAAGTGTTTGGCGAGCTCGGTGAGCTTCGCCTTGACGAGCGCCGCCGCGTCCATGGCGTTGGCGCCGGTCTGAAGGTACACGCCCACGTTGACGCCGGGCTTGCCGTCGAGGTCCACGCGGAAGTCGTAGCTGCGCTTCCCGATTTCGGTGCGCGCGAGGTCGCGGATCCTCACGAACCCGCCCTTGCCGTCCGACTTGAGGACGATGTTGCCGAATTCTTCCGGGGTAAGGAGCTGACCCGGCGCGGAGATCGTGTAGTAGAGCTGCTGCTCGCTCACGGTCGGCGTCGTGCCGAGGCGCCCGGCGGTGCGCTGCGCGTTCTGGGCTTCGACGGCGCTCTCGACGTCCTTCACCGTGACGCCCAGCTGCGCCATGCGTTCGGGGTCGAGCCAGATGCGCATCGCGGACTGGGTGTTCCCGAACACCGTGACGTCGCCCACGCCGGGGAGGCGCTTCAGTTCGTCGACGATGTTGAGGTTCGCGTAGTCCGCCATCGCGATCACGTCCATCGACTGATCGGGCGAGTGGAGCGCGACGGAGAGGAGCGAGTCGTCCGAGCGCTTTCGGACCGAGACGCCCTGATTGCGGACCGTGTCGGGGAGGCGCCTTTCGGCCGTACGCACGCGGTTGTTGATTTCGAGCATCGCGTCGTTGGGGTCCGTCCCCACTTCAAAGACGCAGGTGATCGAGATGTCGCCGTTGCTTCGGATGCTCGTGGTGTAGTAGAGAAGGCCCTCGATGCCGGAGAGTTGGTCTTCGATCGGCTGGGCGACGGTACGCGCCATCGTGAGCGAGTCGGCGCCTTCGTACGTCGCGGAGACGCGCACCATCGGCGGCGTGATGTCCGGGTACTGCGAGAGCGACAGGATGCGCATCGCCATCAGGCCGGAAATCACGATGATGAGCGAGAGGACCGTCGCGAAGATCGGTCGTCGGA
>NZ_JH604913.1 GCF_000250875.1 Sutterella parvirubra YIT 11816
AGAGCCGACTGGCCCTTGTCCGTCACGCCCGAGAAGACGAAGTTCTGATACTTCTCGTTCGCGACGTCACTCCAACCGATGGCCGTCGTCACCGTCTGCTTGTCTTCGCCCGACGGCACTTCCGCCGGAATCGCAGCAATGGCCGCACCCGCCACCATGGTCGTCGCGACGGTCACCACCGTCTTCGTACCGATCGCGGCCACGGAAGAGGTGAGTTCGCTCACGACCTGAAGCGCGCCCGCACGGGTGGCGCGCACTTTGTATGTCTTGTTCATGTGTTCTTTGCTCCAATAGCGCTCCTCTCCTGTCTTTGATTTGTCGTTATATCCACCTTTCGGGCGAAACCCATCTGCGCAGAGGAACGGAGCAAAACCCCGACCACAATACCTTCGGCCAGATTGTTGCAGAATTGTTGCATCCTGACCAAAAGCCCCGTATCCCAGGGATAAGGCGCCAAAGAGAACCCCAATTTGAATCTTCCCTCATCCTCAATTTGAGCCGCATTTGCGCCACCCACAAAGACATCGAAGCCCGGCACTCGCGCACCGGGCTCCGTATGAGATGGAAGGCAATGAGTCTCGCCGCGCCCTCCCCTGATGGGCCGGGAGGGCGCCGACCGCTCAATCGAAGTGCTTCTCTTCGCCGGCGTTCGAGGGCTCGACCGCGGGCTTCTTGAGGTAGAGGAAGATGACCAAGGGCAGGAGCACGAACCCCGCCGTGAAGACCACCGCTTTGAGCGGCAGGAACATCGCCATCGCGCCGCCGAAGATCGGCCCCAGAACGCTCCCCACCTGCTGGGCGGCGTAGGAGAGCCCGAAGATGCGGCCGCGGTCGCCCGGTTCCGTCGAGTTCGTCAAGACCGCGTTGATCGCGGGGAAGATCCCGGCGAAGGTGAGGCCCCCGATGAAGCGCCAGATGCCGAAGGGCACGAGCGTGTCCGGAATCGCCTGGATCATCCCGAAAACCGCGGTCCCGAAGAGCGACGCGTAGAGCGCGGGACGGAAGCCCCAGCGCTGGCCGACGATCCCCCAGACGGGCGAGGCGATGACGCCGGCGATGCCGACGACGGAAAAGAGCAGGCCCGTCGTGAAGACGATGCGCTCCATGCTCCCGTTCAATTCGCCCACGTAGAGCGGCATGATCGGCTGCTGCAGCAGAATCGTGAGCTGCACGACGCCGGCCGCCAAAAGCATGCGCTGCACGACCGGAATCTTGAGGAGGTTGTTCTTCTTCTCGACCTTGTGTTTCTCCACCGTCTTCGCCTTCGGGGGCTCCTTGATGAAGAAGACCAGAAGGAACGTGATGATGGCGAGGCCCACCGCCCCCACGAAGAACGTGGTGCGCATGTCGAAGGCTTCGGCGAGGATGCCGCCCGCCAAGGGGCCCAGGACGCCCCCCGCGGTCATCGCGCCCTGAAGGGTCCCGAGACAGATCCCGAGCTTTTCCTTCGGGGCGTAGCAGGTCATGAGCGAGAGGCACGCGGGCCAAAGCCCTGCGGCAAAGCCCTGGAAGCAGCGCATCGCGAGGAGCTGCCACTCGTTTTGCACAATGCCACCCAACGCATAGCTGATCGACAAAAGCACCGCCGCGCGCACGGCCATGAGCTTGCGAGAGCGCTTGTCGGCCATCGCGCCCCAGATGGGCGCCATGATCCCGGAAATCAGGAAGGAGCTCGAAAAGATCACCCCGGACCAAAGGTTGACGTCGGACTGCGCGACATGAAGCTCCTGCAGCAGATACATCGGCAGGAAGGGGATGAGCATCGTATAGCTCACCGACATCAGGACGGCGCTTAAGGAGAGGATGATGAGCGCCGGTTTCCAGGCTTGCTGGGCGGAGGTGTTCAAGATGGCTCCCGGGGGGACGGTATGCGGGCCGTCGTGCTCTCGTCTTGAACTGGAATCGTTTTGTGGCGGAGCTGTCCTTTCTTCTCTGCGGCGGCTCGGGGGGACATTTTTGTAATGATACGCCGATTGCCTCGGGTTTTCACGGAAGTCACGATTCCCGGAAGCATCGGTTTCGTAAGGCGTAACGAGCTTTTCGGAACGCGCCGGGCATCAATCGGGGCTGAGGAGGCCCCTCGGCAGACCCGGCGGAAACCCGGGCATTTCCCTTCCGGGTACCGACCCCGATCGGGCGCATTCGGCCGACCGGAAAACGGTCACTGGGTGGCCGAATCCGGTCGGAAGAGGAACATGAGTGCACGCATTGGCGTCCCGGTTTGACGCTTCGGGTCCTAGACCTTGATACCCGGGTACCCGTCGAAGAGACAGAAAAAAACGGGAGCTCGCATCGCTGACGGCTCCCGTTGAACGGACTTGTCTTTGACAAATCGGAATGACCGACGTCTTTCCCGACCTCAGTAATCACATCCCCCGATGCAGAGGCCGGACGCCGCGGAAACAACCTTCTTCCTTCTTGAATCAGGGGTTCCCTCACGCCGCGACTGCTGTTCGGACCGCGGCGATGGGTTTCATTCTACGCACGAATGAGAGATATACAAGACGAAAGAACTAGTTTCTACTCCTCTTGAGGTAAATCGCTTTCCCTAATGCAGGCTGATCTGACCCTCCCGTCCGGGAGGGAGAACGCGCAAAGCGCGCGGCGAGGAGGCGGCGTGGAGACGGCGTGGAGTTCGTGTTGTGCTGGTGCTGAGACGGCGTGGGGGGCGGCATGGAGTTCCTGCCGGGCTGCGGGCCGCCCGCCGTCGCCTACCGCCCCGACTTTTTGAAGACCCGCGCGTCGAAGGGCGGGAGCACCCGGTCGACCAGGCCCCGCACGATGCGGTCGGGGTCGTCGTAGAGGCCGGTCAAAAGCGCGTTCCCGGCTTCGACCGGGCGGCGCTCGGTCCCGAGTTCGTTCCCGTAGGAGCGCGCGCGCACGAACGCTCCGCCCGCGGTGCCGGTCTTCTTCCAACGCACGCGCTTCGACTCCCCGGTGTAGGCGTCGCGGTATTCGAGCGCGATGAAGTCGGGGAGCTCTGACGGATTGCGGGCGACGCCGGACGTGATATTGAAGACGAACCGGCAGGTCTTCACGCGCGCGTCCTTGGCTTCGACGAGCCGCACCTGGTAGCCGCGGTCGGCGAAGGCCCGCCGCACGGCGATGTCGAGCGTCGGCGACGAACTGCCTTCGGAAATGAGGCAGATCGACGGCGCCTCGGGCTTCTCGGACGCGGCCGCGTCCGGGCCCTGCGCGTCGGTCGACGCGCAGCCCGCGGCGAGCGCGGTGAATCCGACGATGAGCGCCCCCGCGGCAAGACGGATGCGCAGGGTGCGAGGCGTGCGCAGTGTGGTTGGGTCCATGCGAAAAAGTCTTCAGAACGTCCGAAAACATCTCAAAGGATAACGCAATGGAGGCACCTCCCGCACCCTGCGCTACAATCGTGCGCACTTTTGGGGCGAGACCCCTGCGATTCCGGGTGTTTCAGGCGTTTGGAGACTTCCGGCTCCGCCCGACGAAGCCCCCTCTTCTTCCCCCACCCCCGACTCACCTTTTCAAGGTTTCCCCATGGCGAAAGTGACGAAAGCCCGCCCGAAGCTCTACAACCCGAAGTGGATCTGCGCCGCCGCGCTCATCTTCACGCCGATCTTCGGCGGGCTTCTGCAGGCCCGCAACTGGGAGCAGTTGGGGATGAAGGACGAAGCGCGGGCGTCGCGCTTCTGGGTGCGCTCCTCGGTCTGGCTCGTGGGGCTCTACCTCGTCATGCAGACGCTCTTTCGCCATGAGCCGGTGATGGCCTACATGGGCCCCTGGTTCCTCTTGGTCCTCTGGGGCGCCTGGATGGCGACGCACGGGCGCCGCCAGTTGGCGCACGTGCGCGACTTCGTGAAGGACTATGAACTTCTTCCCTTCGGCAAAACGATGACGATGGGGATTCTCGGCTGGGTCCTCTACGGGATGCTGAGCTTCACGATCACGTTGGCGCTCATGATCACCGGGTTCGAACCCTTTGAAGAACCCGTGAAGGCGCCCGAGAACGGCGTCATCATCCGCATGAACCCGGGCGACGAGAAGCCCACCGTCGTGGAGCTTCCGCCCCCGGAAGAGGCGGCCAAGACGAAATCCGCGGAGTCCGCTGAATCGGCTCAGTCGGCTGAAGAAGCCAAGCACGCCGAAGCGCAGGTTGAGGCCGAACAGGAAGCCCAGGCCGCCGCGCAGACGGACGCGGGCGTCCCGGTCCCGGACGAAAAGCCCTGATGCCCTGATCCCCTGATCGGGAAGAGAACGAGAGGCGGATCCCCTCATGCCCAAGCGTCCCGACGAACGCTACGCTTGGCCGCAGGTCGATGAGACCGGCGACTTCGTGGTCGACCTACTGGGCGGCGTCGTCCGACGCCGCCCGATGTCGGGCGACGAACTTCTTGCGCGCGAGCGCGAGGTGGAGCGCATGGCCGACAAGGGCGACCCCGCCGCGCAGACGGCGTTGGCGCGCCGGCTCTTCACCGAGTCGCCGAGCGCCGAAAAGAACCGCCGGGCGGTGAGGCTGCTCAAGAAGGCGCTCAAATTCAATCTCCCCTCCGCGCAGCTCCTCTGGGGGCTCGCGCTCCTTCGCGGCCAGGGGATGGCGGCGGACCCCAAAGAAGCTTTGGTGTGGCTGGAGAAGGCCGCGTTCGCGCAGGACGCGGCCGCGCAGGTGACGCTCGCACAGTGTCTGGAGGACGGCGTCGCCGGTGAATCGGATCCCGCCGGAGCCCTCTATTGGCGCCGCCTGGCGGCCGTGAGGAAGCCCTACCCCGCATCGTCGGCTTCCGCCGAAATGTTGGCCGACGCGGCCTTGGCCGCGGGGCGCGCGTACGAAGGCATGGGGCAGTACGCCGAAACCGACCGTTGGATGACGATCGCGGCGAAGCAGTCGCACGGGCCCGCGCAGTTTGCGCTGGCGCGCCTGCATCTGCGGCGCGACTGGCCGGAGCGGAGCGCCGAAGCGTCGCGCCGCTGGATGAACGAAGCCGCGCTCTCGGGGATTTTGGAAGCGCAGTTCCGCTTGGGCGTCTTCTTCTGGTCGGGTGCGGGCGGGCGCGTCGACATCCGGGAAGCGGTCCGTTGGCTCTGCCGGGCGGCCGAAGGCGGCCACGCGCAGGCCGTGGGGATGCTGGCGGGCTTCATGCTGACGGGGAACGCGTTGACGCTCGACCGCCTGCGCGCCTGGGCGCTCCTCAAGATCGCGGAGAAGTTGGGGGATGCGGCGTCGGGGCTCACCGCCAAGGGGCTGGAGCATGCGCTCCCCTTGAGAGAGCGCCGTCAGGCGCGCGACCGTTGGCTCACGCTCCCCGTCAAGGACGCCCTGGAAGACCTCATCCCGAGGTCGGAGCGGTAGACCGGGGGAGCGGCAGATCGGCTGAACGGCTGCGGTCGGCGTCGGCGGAGGAGCGGGCGGGCGACCGCCCGACCGGGAGCGAAAACCGCAGGATCCGAAACGGATCTCGCAGTCCGACAACTTTTGTCATTATTCACCACCTTCCGCCAACACCTGGCGCACCGTAAACTCCGCGCGCCGCATGGAGCCGGCGTCAGAATGAGGGCGTTCTCCTGAACCCAGAGGCCCCCATGCCCATCATCGTCACGCCCCGTCACAACTCACCCGAATTCAAGGAAAAGTGCGTCCGCCTCGTTCTGGAGGAAGGCCGCACCGTCGCCGAGGTCGCCAAAGAGATGCAGGTCGGCCGCAACACGCTCCACGGGTGGGTGCATCAAGCGAAGGTCATGTCCGAAGCCGTCAACCGCGCCGTCGAGGCCGCGGTGGCGGAGGCGCTCCGCGCGGAGCGCGAAGAGTCCGACGCCCGCGCGGCCGCGGACCGCGCCGAGATCGTGCGTCTTCAGGCGGAGCTGGCCACCGCCCGGGAAGAGTTGGCGAAGCTCAAGGGGAAAGGCTGAGTCCCGGCCCCGAGCCCCGTTTTGGGCTTTGAGGCTTCAGGCTTCGTCTTCCGAGGCCTCACCGGCGATCCGGAGGCCTCTTCAGCTCACTTCAGGCGCCGTCGCGTCTTCCTCAGGCGCAGAGCGCCCGGATCTCTTCGAGGATCCGGCGGAGTTCCGCCGCACCCTTCACCCCCTTCTTTTCGTAGATCGAGACGAGCGACTCGTAGTACCAGAGCGAGAGTTCCTTCTTCTTCGCGGGGTCCGGCTCTTCCGTGACAAACTTCGAGAAGACCGCGTCGCCCCGCGCACGGACCTCTTCCAGAATGGATTCCAAGTTGTGCCGCTTGTCGGCGGCGCCCACAAGAAGCGCCCCTTCCACCACCGCCTGCGGTTCGCCCTCCTCACCCAACGCCTCCAAGTGCGCGATGTAGGTGGTCTTTCGCGTGAGCCAAGGAATGTGGTCGCCCGGCTCCGGGCGCAGTTCCGAACACGCCGCGACGATCCCCAGCACCGTCTCGCCGAACTTCTCCCGGATCTCCGCCGCGTAGGCCGGGCTCCCGTCCTCCAACACGTCGTGCAGAAGCGCCCCGATGAAGGCGTCTTCGCTCCCGCCCCAGAGCAGCACCTGCGACGCGACCGCCATCGGATGCGCGATGTAGGGGATGTTCGTGCCCTTTCTCGTCTGCGTGCGGTGCACGTCGGCGGCGAGACGGAAGGCGGCGGTGATGCGGTCGGTGTCGAGCATGGGCGTGTCCTTGGGGTTCGGTTGGGTTCGGGTTGATGTTGGAGGGCGGCCGGGCTTGGCGAGGTTCGGTGCGTCGGCGGCGGGAAGGCCGTGCGGCGTGGCCGATGCGGCCGGGCCGGTGAGGCCGGACCGGGAAGGTTGGAAGAACCTGCGCCCCTCCGCTGCCGGGCCCGTCAACGGTATCACGGGCGGGCGCCGGGCGGCCTCCTCCTGACGGCCGAGCCGCGGTTTCCGTTCGGAGGAGATTGTTCTGGAGTTTGTCGGGGGCGGCGGGGAGACGGTGATGGCGGGCGGCGGGAGGCAGGCGGCGGGCGGCGTAGGGACCCCCGGGAGGATCCCGCGTTCGTCCCC
>NZ_JH604914.1 GCF_000250875.1 Sutterella parvirubra YIT 11816
CTTCCACCGTCAGGTAGATGCGCCCGCGGTTGCGGTCGAAGAGCTGCACCTCGAGCTTCGCCTCCAGTTCGGCGAGGGCCTGGGAGACCGCGCTCTTGCTCATGAAGAGATCCGCGGCGGCGGTGCCGACGTTTTCCGTCTTGGCGATGGCGAGAAAGACCTGCAGTTGTCGAAGCGTGACCGTAATCAAAATGCTCTCCTTGCGACCCTTCGGGATGGGCATCGGTCGGCGGACGGTTCGACGGGAAGCAAATTCCCGGCGGCACCATCGGGCACCAAACCCCCTACGGGCCTAGAATAGAGGAATCCCTCCTCCTGAAGGACGTCGGCCATCCTCCCCATCGCGCCCCGCGGCGGGCCGTCTTCCGACAGCCGACGCCTTCCACCGGCGCCCTTCCGGGCATCCGGACGTGAGACGCTCCGGGAACGATCCCGGGCATATCCGACAGATCTCACGCACGATTTCCTATCATCGCATTCGTTAAGATCTATCGAACAACTCGTCTTTAATTATTCACTTGATTTTAACGCACGGTCAGCGTTTTTCGCGTTTAAAATCGCCCGCTCTTCATTAAGGACAACCCTTAAACCTAAGGAACCTCTTCACCGGGGCCCTTT
>NZ_JH604915.1 GCF_000250875.1 Sutterella parvirubra YIT 11816
GACAACGAGGGAATCCCCGTCGACTTCGACATCTACTCCGGGAACAACTCGGAATACAACACCCTGCCCGTAGCCATCGAGGCCCTGCGCGAGAAGTACGGCATCGAGGAGACGATCATCGTCGCGGACCGCGGCCTCAATTCGCTCGCGAACCTCAAGGACGCCAACAACCGAGGTTTCGGCTTTCTGGTTGGGCAGAGAGTCTCGAATCTCCCGAACGAGCAGAAGAAGGCCATGGTCGATCCGAACGGGTGGACTTCCGTCAGCCACGACCTCAAATTCAAGGCCGTACCGTTCAAGAAGAAGGGCTACGTCAACGGTGTGCTCGAAGAAGTCGACTGCACGTTGGTCCTCACGTTCAGCGAGGCACGCAAGAAGCGGGATCTTCATGAACTGGACGCGGCAATCGAATACGCCCAGCGCTGCGTCAACGAGCAAGCTGAAATGCCTGAATCCAGACGCTACTGGACGGAACTCGTGGAGACCTCCAGTAAGGCGAACTGCGCGGTCCGACTCAAGCAGAAGG
>NZ_JH604916.1:0-1051 GCF_000250875.1 Sutterella parvirubra YIT 11816
AGCAGGTCCGGTTTTCGACCCCCACCCCACAAGGTGCCCGGCCCTGAAAATGATACGCCTCTGTGACGGTCGGCAGTTCGGCCGCCGGGCTCTCATTGTTGGGGTGGCCTCAGACTTTCCGCCACCGGCCGCATCCACCCGCCATGCGTCCCATGACGATGCAGTTCGTGAGGCCCATGCCGCCCAAGCGGTCCTTCCCGAAGACGCCTCCGACGGTTTCTCCCGCCGCAAAGAGGCCGTCGATCGGACGACCGCTCCGGTCGAGAACGCGGGCCTGATGGTCGGTTCGGATGCCGTCCAGCGTCGTGTGCACGTAGATCCGTTCACGCCCCCAGTAGAAGGGCGGTTCCGAGATCCGCTGGGTAAAGACGCTTTTCCCAAATTCGGGGTCGAACTTGGCGTCGGCTGCTCGGTTGTAGTCGGCGATCGTACGTTCCAACACGTCGGGGCGGATCCCCATCTCGCGCGCCATGCTGCGGATGTCGGGGGACTTTTTGACGATGCCGTTCAGGAGCTTCGGCCCGAGCGTCGCGTTCTTCCTCGACTGTTGGTCCGTGATGACCCAAAAGCGCTTGTCGGGGAGCGCCAGGATGGCGGAAGCGAGTTCGCGCCGGGGAGCGGCTTCGTTCACGAAGCGGCGGCCCTCATCGTTGACGTAGAGGTCCGCGCCCGCATAGTCGAGGACGCGGCCGCCGCCGATGGGAAGGAGCTGCAGACCGAACCCCTCCGTGACGGCGCCGCCGAGCGCCTGGGCCAAACGGATGCCGTCGCCGTCGGCACCGTCCCAAAGCAGGACGTAGGGATTCGCGGACGTATGGATGTCCGCACTCAAGCGCCCGTCGATTTTCATGCGGGCGGGCACGTTGGCCGTGAAGCCGCCCGTGGCGATCACGACGGCTTCGGACATGAATTCAACGGCTTCACCACTTTGTCGGCAGTTGAGTTCGAAACCCCGGCCGACCGATCGCCTCAGCTCAACCACTTCGGTGTTGAGCCGGATGGTGACGCCGAGCTCCCGGGCATGTTTCGCGAGCGCCAGAATGTAGTTGCG
>NZ_JH604916.1:1085-19521 GCF_000250875.1 Sutterella parvirubra YIT 11816
CCAGAATGTAGTTGCGGCCGGACGCTTCGCCTGGAATCGCGTAGGCGCGGGGACGCAGTCCCGAGGACGCCTGAAAGACGCCGCCCAAGCGGATGCCTGTGCGCTCCAGGAGGTTGAGCGCTTCGTGCGAGTGTTCCGCAATGGTTTCGAGAACGGGTCGGTTACCGCAGGCTTCACCGACGCGCCAGGCATCCTCGACGAAGAGATCCACCGAATCCTGTATCCCCGCGGCGCGCGTCCGGTGAGGGGCGACCGCCGCGATGGAGCCGCTCGAGTAAAGCGAGTGCCCGCCCAAAAGCATGCCCTTTTCAAGGAGCAGAACGCGCCGCCCGGCTTCCGCCCCGGCAATTGCGGCGGAGAGTCCGGCGAGGCCTGAGCCGATGACGGTCAGGTCCCACGAGCGGGATTCGGCGCGTGCGGTCAGGGCGTTCAAGAGCGCAAGGCCCGCGCCCCAACGGAAGACGGTGCGGCGTGAGGCGGTCATGCGTTTCCCCTCCGGATGCTCTCGGGGAGCTCTTCAAACCACTGGAAGGCTTCGAGCGCCGTGTGGGCGTCGATCTTCGCGAAGGCGTTGGCGCGGTGCATCTTGACGGTCATCGGGCTCAAGCCCATGCGCATGGCGATCTCCTTCACCTGCAGGCCCCGGACGGAGTGGCGGAGCACTTCGCGCTCGCGGGGCGTGAGCGATTCGTAGGTTTTGATGATCCGCGCGTCCGCCGCTTCGTGGACCGCGAGCTCGGAGGACTTCTCGCAGGCGCGGCGGACGGCCTCCAAAAGCTCTTCGGGGTTCGACGACTTTTCGATGAAATCGAAGGCGCCCGCCTTCAGGGTGTGGACCGCCGTCTTCACGTCGCCGTGCCCGGTGAGGATGATGATGGGAAGGCGGCTTCCCCGGTCGATGAGCGCCTGTTGGATTTCCAATCCCGACATGCCGGGCATGCGAATGTCGAGCAGGATGCAGCCCGGCCGCGAGAGGTCGTCGGCCGCGATGAATTCGGCGCCGCCCGGATAGACCGCCACCTCGTAACCCTCGAGTTCGAGCAGGAGCTGATGGCTCTCCCGAAAGGCGGCGTCATCGTCGATGAGGCGGACAAGCGGAGGAAGAGGAAGGGCGTTCATGCTTGCTCCTCGTGTTGAGCGGATGAGGGACGGGCGGCTTGCGGAAAGCGGACTACCACGCGCAGACCGCCTTTGGGCCGTGCTTCGAACGTGATGGCGGCCGCATGGCTTTCCGCAATGGCGCGGCAGATCGAGAGCCCGAGACCGAGCCCTTCGGAAGGTTGGGCGGACGCCTCTCTGGGTGAACCGACCGGGTTGCGGAGCGCCTCCAACGTCTCGTCAGAGAGGTGCTTTCCTTCGTTCTCGACCAGAAGGACGGCGCCGCCGTCCTGCGTCTGCGCGCAGGTGATTCGGATGGCGTCCTGTGGCAGGAGCCCGTCCCGAAGGACGGCGTGCGAGGCGTTTCGCAGGAGGTTGAGCATCAGGAGCTCAAGTTCGAGCGCGTCGCCGACGACGGTGATGGGGTCGGCTGCGGTCTTTTCCTCCCGGATCATGTTGCCCCGGACGGCAGGCGCTTCCACGATGAAGGCACGGATGGTGCGTCGACGGATGTCCAAGAGGTTGCAGGGCGTGTGGGCGGCTTCGGTGCGGGCGTGATCGCGCACGCGTTGGATGATGCCCGCAATGCGCGAAGCTTCCCGGTCGATGCCTTCAAGGGCGCGGGTGATGGAGGCGTTCCCCGATTCCGCGCTTCGGGCGAGGAAGCGCTTCAGGGCGCCGGCATAGGCGCGGATCGTGCCGACCGGCGTGTTCACTTCGTGGGCGATCATGCCGGAGAGCTGTTCGACGATCGTGCGGCGTTCAAAGCCCGCCAGGCGCAGGCGCGCGGATTCAGCCTCCTGACGGAGCGCCTCGGCTTCGCGCTGCGAGGCGAGCCACGAGGCCGTCCGCTCGCGAATGATCCGTCGCAGACGGAATTCGTTGAGCACGAGCAGAAGGAGGATCCCGAGGACGGCGAGAATCGGCGTCCTGTAGCGCTCGAAGAGCGCCGAAGGGCTCATGTCCCGCAGGTATCGGTAGGGGCCTTCGCGAAGCGTCCGGAAGAGTGCGTCGACCTGCTGTTCCGACACGTTCGTGAGCCACTCGCACTGGCTGAAGCCGCTCGTATGGTCTTCGTCGCTGAGGAGCGCCACCGTGACCTGACGCACGGCCCGCTCCGGCGCGCCCGGCATGGCGAGAAGGCTGATGTCGGGGTAGAGCGCCGTCGAGTGCGCACAGACCTGGGGCGTCCCTTCAGGGTGCGCTTTCCGGTGAACGACCTCCAAATCCCGGAGGTCGAGAAGACCGTCGGCGGCGAGCGTCTCGATGAGGCAGGCCGGAAGGATCGCGACGTCGACCGTGCGGGCGGCGAGCGCAGCGAGGACGTCCGGGAAGGCGTTGTTCAAAAAGCGCACCTCGGCGAAGAACTTCTCCGGGTCGTAACCCTCCCGTTGGATCTCACCCTCGGCCGCCAGCCAACCGTCGACGGCGTTGGGCATGGCGGTCGCCGCCCGAAGTCCACGAAGGCTTTCGAGGTCGCCCGAAGGACTTCCCCGGAGTCTCACGAACACCGCACCGACGGTTTCTTCGGCCGAGGCATGAATGAGTTTGCGGCGGGTGGCGATCCTGAAGGCGTCCGTCCCGGTTTCGGTCTTGAGTTGCGCGGCGAACCCCGCGGGAGCGAAGAGGAAGTCCGGCCGGTGCGCGGCCAACGCGCCGGGAGCCTCTGCGGTCGGGATCGTCACGGTGCGCAGCCGATGGTTGGGGAGCGCGTTCTGCAGGTGTTCGATCGTCTCCCTCAACGCCATGGCGTCATAGGGGTTGAGCGAGGTGTCGAGGATCCCGATGGTGAGGGGTTCCGGTGCGCCCGCCGCAGGCGCGCAGAAACCCAGGAGCATGCCAAAGCCGAGAGCAAGCATGCGCGCGAAACGGCGTGCGGTCTGGAGGACGTGAGGCGGTCGAAGCATGCGGGATGGGGCTGAGGGAAAAGGGTCGGGTGGTCTTGCGTGAGTATGGCACGGGCGGAGGGCCGTCCGACTACACCCCTCGGGGCGTAGCGGGTGTCTGACCCGGAGTTTGAAAATGCGTGCCAACGGGGAAGGCGTTTCGGCGACCGGATGCCGCCTTCCACTTCATCGACCAAATGACCAAATGACCGTTCGGCCGGTCGTTCCCAAGGTCGGCCGACCTCAGACCACTACGGAGAATTCCACCATGACGCTCAACCGCATTGCGACCGCCATCTGCGCCTCGATCGTTCTTTCTGCCGCCTCCATGTCGAGCTACGCCGCCGACGCCTATGCGCGTCCGATGCCCTCGAACCCGATCGTCGCCGGCCCCACCACGCTCGGTTCGATTCAGCCGGTCGTGACGGTGCCGCTGGTCGCCCAGGCCCGCGACGCGATCCTCAAGGAAGCCGAAACCGTCAAGGCGCTCAATCCCGACATGGTTGAAGTCCGCGCGGACTACTGGGACTGCATCGAAAATCCGGACGAAGCCCTCAAGATGCTCCGCGACATCCGCGGCATCATGAAGGAAACGCCGATCCTGCTCACCGTCCGCATCAAGGCTGAACGCGGCTTCAAGGACGTGTCGGAAAAAGCGAAGTTCGACTTCTACACCGCGGCCGTGAAGGAAAAGCTGCCGAACTTCATCGACGTGGAACTCGCCTACGGCCAGGAAAAGATCCAGGCCTTCAAGAAGACGCTCGAAGGCTCGGGCATCTCGCTCGTCGTCGCCTACCACGACCTCAACGCGACGCCCTCGAAGGAAGAGATCGTCAAGCTGATGGAATCTGAAATCGCCGCAGGCGGCGACGTCGCGAAGATCGTCGTGAAGCCCAACAGCGAAGAAGACGTCCTCACGTTCCTGGGCGGTACGCTCGCCTTCCGCCGCGCCCATCCCGAATTCCCGATCATCGCCTCGGGGAGCGGCGATACCGGCCGCGTGACCCGCCTGATCGGCGGTCTCTTCGGCATCGACCTGACTTTCGCCTCCGGCGTGAAGGGCTCGAACGCCACTCAGATGCCGGTCTCGACGATGCGCATGACGAACGACATCATCTATCCGGCCCAGAAGTAAGAGACTGAGGTCTCACCTTCTCAACGGAGGCTCGCCGCCGGAGGCGGGCCTCCGTTGTTGTGGAGGATTGCTCGTCGCCTCAAACCCTCTCCGCCGACACCGTCCTCCCCACCTTCAGCCCCAGCCGCTCCAGGCGGCTGCGGAGCGTATTGGGGTGCATCCCCGCGCGCGCGGCCGCGCCGTCGGGCCCCGAGATCCGTCCGCGGGTCTCCTTGAGGAGCGCCTCGAAGTAGCGACGCTGCATGGTCTCGAAGTCGCAGGAGACGGAAGCGGCGGGAAGTTCGGGAGCGCCCGAGGGGTCCTCAGCCTTTACCGTGTCGGCGGCCGCATCCCCTGCCGGCAGGACCGCCGTGCGGCCGTCCACTTCCAAAGCCTCGATGAGGCGCTCGCCCTTCAGAAGCGTCCTCGCGACGGCGTTCTTCAGCTGCCGGACGTTCCCGGGCCACGGGTGGGTCTTCGCGATCTCGACCGCGCGGGCCGTGATCTGGGGCTCCTGCGTGATGCCGTAGGAGGCACAGAGCTCGGCCAGGAAACGCCTCACGAGCGGCAGCACGTCCTCGGGGCGCTCGCGCAGAGGCGGAATCGCGATGGGGAGGAGGTTCAAGCGATAGAAGAGGTCAAGGCGGAAGCCTTTCTCCTCCACCTGATGCTCGAGGTCCCGGTTGGTGGCGGCGATGACGCGCACGTCGACGGGGACGTCGACCGTGCCGCCCACGCGGCGGATGGCGTCGTTTTGGAGCGCATGCAGGAGCTTCCCCTGCATGAGAAGCGGAAGTTCGCCGATTTCGTCCAAGAAAAGCGTCCCGCCGTCCGCTTCTTCGAAGAACCCCACGTGCCGGCGCGTGGCCGACGTGAAGGCGCCTTCCTCGTGCCCGAAGAATTCGCTTTCCATGAGGGCCTCCGGAATGGCCGCGCAGTTGACTCGCACGAAGGGCTTCGCGCTTCGCTCCGACATCTCGTGGATGACGTTCGCGAGCACCTCCTTCCCCGTCCCCGATTCGCCCGTGATCAGCACCGTTACCTTGAAGCGCGCGGCCTGGCGGATGCGGTCTTCGAGTTTCGCCATCGAGGGCGTGGCGGCGAGAAGGCGCCTGAGGGGCAGCGCCTTCTCCGACGCCAGCGTCTTCTGGAGCGCGAGGTTCTCGGACTTCAAGGCTTCGAACTTCTCGGCCAACCGCCTCGAGAAGGCGAAGGCGACGTTCAATGCGAAGAGCGTCTTGAAGTGCCCGGGCGCGGCGGAGTGCTCCGGGCGGAAGGCCCGGGGGCGGCGGCTCCAGAAGCAGACGATCCCCATGGGGTGGTCTTCAAGGCGGAGTTTGAGCATGATGAAGCTCCGCATCTCGGGGAAGAGCTTCGGCGCGATCGCCGCGGTGAAGGGGTCGTCGGCCAAGGTGTCCGCAATGACGATCTCGGACGAGCTCGTTTGCCGCAACGGCTCCACCGCCGCCGGGACCGGCACCGTCTCCGACATCATGCGGCCCTCGATCCGGGCATGGCCGCCCGTGCCGCTCCCGTCACGCACCTTGGTCGCGCAGGCGAGAAAGACGATGCGGGCGGGGTCGGAGAGGAAGATGTTGGAGAAGATCCCGTCCGCAGGGTAGGCGTCCCCGAGGGCTTCGAGGGCATGCTCGAACACGGTCGAGAGCGTGAGCGAGGAGGAGAGCGCCGTCATCAGCGCGACGGGGTCGACGGGCGAGGCGGGAGCGGACGGAAGGCGGTCGGTCATGGCGGAGGGGTCGGGAGGGACGGAGGTCGGGGAAGGCGGATTCGGGCCGGACGTCAAGAGATCGTCAAGAGGGCGTCAAGAGAGCATCAAGAGGACGTTGTGGTGACCGTCAAAGGAACGTCGAACACCCCAAGCACTTGGATCTTACCGGCACGAATTGCCGTCATTTTACGAAATCTCGTGAGTGGATTCACGACATGTCGTGAAAACACCTTTCCTTCCACCTCCATCGACCGTCCAAAACTGTCTTCGGGTTTTTCCTTAAGCCAATCTGAAAAAGGCTTAGTTCAAAGGGAGGAGAAGGGAGGAGGGAGAACTTCTCCGCCGCGGTTTTGACGTTTGGCACGGGGGTTGCTTCTACGAGAGGCAAACACCCATTTCCCCAATGTCTTCTAAAGGAGAGAGACATGTCCAACATCGAAACCTCCCGCCGCCGCTTCCTGATCGGCGCCGCCGCGGGCGCCGCGGTCATGGCGGGCGAAGCCGTCGCGGCGAAGCCCGCGGCCGACACGCCGAAATTCGACAAGGTCTACGACATCATCGTCGTGGGTTCCGGCTTTGCGGGCCTCGCGGCCGCGCTCGAGGCCCGCTTGGGCGGCGCCGAAGTGCTCTTGATCGAAAAGATGCCCGCCTTCGGCGGCAACTCCGCCATCAACGGCGGCGCCTTCTCGGTGGCGGGGACGCCGCTTCAAAAGAAGGCCGGGATCAAGGATTCGCCCAAGCAGATGTTGGCCGACATGATCAAGTCGGGCCGCGGGCTCTCCCACGTGCCGCTGCTCAAAATGGTCGTCGATGGGAGCCTTCCCGCGTACGAATTCACGTTGCGCCACGGCGTCAAGTACAAGGACTTCGTGCAGCACTTCGGCGGCCACAGCGTGCCGCGCACGCTCCAGACGGTGGAGTCGACCGGCGGCGGCATCACGCGTCCGCTCACCGAATCCTGCAAGCAGCACGGCGTCGACATGCACCTGCGCGCGAAGATGGAAAAGTTCGTGCGGGATGAATCCGGCCGCGTGATCGGGCTCGAAGTCCGCGAAGGCTACCTCTTCCCGAAAGAAACGTCCGGCGTCATGCAGACCTACGGGGTCAGGAAGGGCGTCATCATGGCGACGGGCGGGTTCTCCCGCAACCTCTGGTTCCGCATGCAGCAGGACCCGAACCTCGACGAGCGTCTCGACTCCACGAACCACCTGGGTGCGACGGGCGAAGGCCTCCTCTCGATGCTCGCGATCGGCGGCGCCCCGGTGCAGATCGACCAGATCCAGTTGGGTCCCTGGTGCTCGCCCGACGAACGCGGCTTCGGTCTCGTCTCGCAGTTCAACACGATCGCCGGGTTCCCGATGGGGATCATGGTCGACGTCCGGAACGGCCGCCGCTTCTGCAATGAATTGGCGGACCGCAAGGAGCGCACCGACGCCATTTTGGGCCTCATGGAAAACGGCAAGCCCGTCTATCCGGTGTGCTTCACCGATTCGAAGGGCGTCGAAAAGGCCCAGACCCTGAAGAACGGCCTCAAGTACGGCGTCATCAAGCAGTTCGACAAGGTCGAAGACCTCGCGAAGGCCTACGGCATCCCGGCGGACGCGCTCGTGAAGCAGGTGGCCGAATGGAACGAGATGGTCGAAAAGAAGGATGACACGGCCTTCCACCGCGCGCTCGACCTCGCGATCAAGTTGGACAAGCCCCCGTTCTACGCCTGCCGCGTCTGGCCGAAGGTCCACTACTGCATGGGCGGCGTCGGGATCACGGCGAAGGCCGAAGTGGTCGACGTCATGGGTAAGGTCATGCCCGGGCTCTACGCCTGCGGCGAAGTCACCGGCGGGACCCACGGCGCGAGTCGTCTTGGCGGGTGCGCGATCGCGGACGGCCTCGTCATGGGCCGCGTCGCGGCGGATTCCGCCCTCAAGGCCGAGGCCGTGAAGCTCTGATCGAGCGTTGGATCGAGCGTTGGATCGAGCTTTTCCCAGACCCAGAAACGAACCAAAGGATTTCCCAAATGACGAAGACTACCATCCTCGCGCTCGCGGGCGCGATCTCGGGCCTCCTCATGGCCGCCCCGGCCGTTTCCGCCGCAGACGCCATGCCCAAAGTGAAGCCCCATCACGAAAAGGTGCTCACCGACTGCGGCACCTGCCACACGAAGGAAAACGCGATCGGCGGCAACGCCTTCGTGGTGCCGAAGGACGAAACCTGCATCGCCTGCCACGGCGACTACAAGGCGTTGGCGAAGAAGACCGAAGGGTTGGACGAACCCAACCCGCACGCGTCGCATCACTACGGCGCGGGCGTCTCCTGCACGGCCTGCCACAAGGAGCACGAAAAGTCCGTGGTGCTCTGCAACGACTGCCACGAGTTCAAGTACACGATCAAATAACTTGAACCGCTGAAGCGGCAACGAACCTCCGTGGAGGAGGACGCCGCCCGGGCGGCCGGCGACGGAGGTCGCCGCCCCGTCCGGGCAGTCTTCCCGGCCTTCCCGGGGTTCCTTCCAGGAGGCGGGCGCGATACGTCGAACACGACCAACACGACGCCGCCCGACACCCTTTCGCGCAGAAGCGGGCGGCCGGCGCTCCCCACCAAAGAGCTCTCCGTCGCCGACCGCCTCCTTCGCGCCTTCTTCCTTCTTCTGCTTTCCCTCGCTTTCCACCGCTTTTCCACCTTACGAAGCGCTCCCGGACGCCCCCGGCCGGTGCCGCCGACACCACCAACCAAAGGACGCCACAACCATGACCACCACCTTGAAGACCACCATCCTCGCCGCCGCGATGCTCGCGGCCGGGAGCCTCTCCGCCGCGACGATCACGCTGGACGGCTCGAACCTCACGATTGAAGACGCTTGGACCATCGCTGAAGGGAAGGCCGACGTCGCGATCGCGCCGGAAGCGCTGAAGAAGCTCGACGAGAGCCACAAGCTCGTCATGGCCTCGGCCGCCAAAGGCCAGGCCGTCTACGGTCTCACCGTGGGCGTGGGTTGAACAAGGACCAGAAGCTCTTTACGGCGGACGGGAAGCTCTCGCCTGAAGTGCTCGAAGCCTCGAAGGCGTTCAATTTGAACGCTCTGCGGTCGCACTCCGCCGGCGTGGGCGAGATGATGCCGGTGAACCTGGCGCGCCTCTCGATGGTGGTGCGCTTGAACACCCTTCTCACCGGCAAGTCGGGCGCGCAGACGCGGGTCGCCGAGCTCTAACGCGACATGTTGAACAAAGGCGTAACGCCCTTGATCCCGTCCGAAGGCTCCGTCGGCGAAGCCGACATCCTGTTGGCGAGCCACGTCGGCGCCGTGAGGATCGGCGAATGGAAGGCGGACGTGAAGGGGAGGATCATGGAAGGCGCCGCGGCCCTTAAGGCGGTCGGCATCGCACCGTTGGTCCCCGAAGGGAAGGACGTCTTGGCGATCCTCTCCAACAACTCGGTCGCCATGGCCTACGCGATCGACGCGGCGAGGAACGCCGCGAAGATCGTTCAGCTGACGCCGACCGTCTACGGGCTCTCCTTGGAAGGCTTGAACGGCAACGTCGCGCCGATCCTCCCGCAGACGATTGGGGCGCGACCCTTTGAGGGGCTGGCCGACACGGCCGCGGACATGCGCGACGTCCTGAAGGGCTCGTACCTTTGGAATGTCGACGCCGCGCGGCCGCTCCAGGACCCGCTCTCCTTCCGCGTGACGGTCTACGGGCTCTCGGAAGCCCGCCGCGCCGTGAAGGACCTGGAGGCGCAGATCCTCGTTCAGATCAACTCGACCGACGACAATCCGGCGACGCTTCTTGACGCCTCGGAAGACTTGAAGGCCGAATCCACCCAGGTCGCGAACTACTTCGTCGAAGGGAACGGCGTCAAGGGCGCGATCATTCCGTCGGGGAACTTCAACCCGCTCCCCGTGGCTTTGGCGCTGCAGCGCACGTCGGTCGCGATGGCGCACCTCTCGCACTACGCGGTGCAGCGCACCGTGCACCTCTCCTACGACCATTTCACGGGGCTGACGCGCTTCCTTTCCGACCCTGAGAACAAAGGCCACGCCTTCGGCGCGATCCAGAAGTCCTTCATGGGGCTTCACGTCGACAACATGGCTCTGGCGCAGCCCGTGAGCCTCTACGGGATGCCGGTCGCGGGCGAGATCGAAGACACCTTCACGAACCTCCTGCAGGCCGCGAAGCGCCTGGCGCAGATCGACGAGAACCTCTTCCAGATCTACTCGGTCGAAACGCTTCACGCCGCGCAGGCGATCGACCTGCGGAAGATGTTGAAGGACCCGAAGTTGACGCAGGCCCCGAAGACCGAGGCCTTCTACAAGGCCTACCGCGGGTTGGTTCCGTACGTGAAGCAGGACCGCATCTTCACGGACGACATCCGGAAGGGTGCGGAGTTCCTCAAGACCTGGAAGTGACCGGGTGAGGACGTGAAGGCGTGAGGGGCGCGTCGGCCCCTCCGTCTCACCTCCGGCAACATACATGACCGCCACGCCTCTCCGGCTTCCAACCGGGGAGGCGTCGTCACATTCGGCACGTTGTTGCGTTGCGCGTCTCCGCATAGGTCGAAGGGCGTATGCCGCCCCGGACCTTTCCGCGCTACGCTTCTTCAATCGACCATTCACTACAACGAGGCCCCACCATGACCGCTCTTTCCGACTTCCAGAACCGCCACCGCGACTACGCTGAGGGGATCTTCGCCGAGATCCGCGCGATGTCCGCCTCCGCCGCCCCCGGGCGCGGCGTGACGCGCTTCGGCTTTACGCCCAAAGAAACGGAGGTGATGGAGCGCCTCGAAACCTACGGGCGCGAGCTGGGTCTTGAAATCACGCATGACCCGGCCGGGAACACCTGGATGACGATGCCGGGCTCGGACCGCACGAAGCCCGCCTTCATGACGGGTAGCCACGCCGACAGCGTCTACGACGCGGGGAATTTCGACGGGCTCGCCGGGATCGTCGCGGGCCTCGTGGCCGTGCGCGAGATGCGCCAAAAGGGCGTGACGCCTTCGCGAGACGTCGTGGTGACGCTGCTTCGCTGCGAAGAGCAGGGGCTCATCGGCTCCAAAGCCATGATGGGGAAGATCACCCCGGCGGAACTCACCGCCCGGTGGCGTCCCGACATGCCGACCCTTGAAGAGCTCATGCGCGAAGCGGGCGTGGACCCGAAGACGGTTTCGTCCGGCAAGCCCGTCGTCGACTGCGCAAAGATCGGCGCCTACGTGGAACTCCACATCGAGCAGGGGCTGAGGCTCAACCTCCCTGAGAATCCCCGCGTCGGGCTCGTGACGGGCATCCGCGGGATCATCTTCCAGCGCACCGTCAAGGTGATGGGCGCGCCCGGGCACGCGGGCGCGATCGACTACGCCTTCCGTCACGACGCCCTGGCCGCGACGGTGAAGCTCATCGACCGGATGAACGCCCGCTGGGCGGAGCGCGTCGCCGCCGGGGACGACTTGGTCTTCACGGTCGGGATGCTCAACACGCTCCCCAACGCCACCTTCAACAAGATTCCGGAAGAAGTCACGTTCTCCTTCGACCTCCGCACGCTCTCGATCGACGTGCGCGATGCCTTCTACGCCGAGATGACCGCGGAAGCGGAGAGGATCGGCAAGGTCCACGGGGTGACCTTCGAATTCGGGATGCCCGGTTACATGACCCCCTGCGTCTCGGACCCGGACCTCATGCGCAAACTCCACCGTGCGGCCGAGAAGGCGGGCGTGCGCGTTCTGGAGGAACCCTCCGGCGCAGGGCAGGACGCGCAGACCTTCGCGAACGAGAAGATCCCCTTTGCGATGATCTTCGTCGCGAACCAGAATGGGTCGCACAACCCGGACGAAGCGATGAGGACCGACGATTTCTTGGAAGGCTGCGCGGTGTTGGCGGGACTCGTGGAGGACTTTGATGCGTGAGGGGGTTGACGGGCTTGACGGTCGGGATCCGGACCCGACGGACGCGCTGAAGACGGAAGAGGAGGTCGATCAGGTTTCTCCGGAGGTCGACGGCGTTGAAGAGGACGACCTTGACGATCTCGACGCGCCCGTGCCCGAGAGTTCCTCGGGCGGGTACATGAATTGGTGGGTGTGAGGTTGCCGCCCGGCGGGTGAGCCGGGACCCTCGAAGCCAAAAAGCAGAGAGGGACGGTCATGAACGGCCGTCCCTCGCTTTTTCAGAGACTCACCCGTGTTGGAATTCGGGTCTGCGGGTGTCAGGTTGTTCGAGTGTCCGGGGGAACGGGCTCACCACCCCCGCCGGAACGCCTCCGCCAAAGCCTCCAACAACCGCCGCACCCGTCCCGATGCGGCCGCGCGGGCGAAGAACCCGGAATCATCCCGCTCGGCGGCGAGAAGTTCGGTGAGCACGCCGCGAAGGGCCTCGGCGTCGAGTTCGGGGAGCCGCGCCCAGGCTTCCTCCAAGGGGTTCCTGATCCCCGCGGCTTCGAGCGCCAACCAGTGGTTCGGGATCCGGAAGGCGGCCAAGCGCCCCCGCAAAGCATTCACGTCCTCCGCGTAGATGAAGAACGTGCCCGCCGGGGAGTCGACTTCTCGCCCTGCGATGGCGGGATCGCGTTCGATGGCGGCGAGGAGCGCCAGATCGTCCGCGAGCGTCGGCGCACCGGCGCCGATGCGGGGTGCTTGTGCTGCCAGAGATTCCTGGGTTGCGGGATGCGCTTCAGGAACCTGACTTCCGGAGTGACCGTTCACCTCCGGAACTTCGGTCGCCTGAGCTGCCGACATCACCGCCGTCCCCGCTTCCCGCACGATCACCTCCAACGCGCGCGGCACTTCGCCCGACTTCACGGCTTCCAGAAAGGCCCCGTCCGAGCGCCGCTCGGTCTCGACCGCGGCGCGCAGCTGCGCGAGGGCCGCCCGCGCGTCCGCCGGATCCGCCCGGCGGGCATCCAGCGAAGCGGCCGCCACGCCCGCGGCCTGCGCGTCGGCTTCGACCTGCTTCCAAAGCGCGACGGTCTCGGGCGCATAGACCGCGAACATCATCCTGTTCGCCGAAACCGCCTTCCAACCGCCCGCGGCGTCGGGACCTTCGGTTTCGAGCTTCATCAGGAGCGCCCGGTAGGGCGCGGCGTCCGCAATGAGGGGCTTCGCGTCCTCCGCACCGGTCGAAGAGCCCTCCGCACCGGCGCCGCACCGGGCACGGTCCTCCGTCCGGAGCCGCTCCGCCACGTCCCGGGCGGCTTCGCCCAGGTCTTCGTCCCGGAAGGCTTCCACGGGATAGCGCCGAACGTTCTTCGCCATCTTGCGGGCGACGGCGTCGTTCAAATCGAGCCCCAAGCGGTCGGCCAAAAGCACCGCGTAGATGAGGACGTCGGCGAGTTCCTCGGCCTGTCCCGACTTCTTCGTCTCGACGCGCAGGTCCGTGCCGCTCCACATGAATTCGTTCAGGAGTTCGGAAGCCTCAACCGAGAGCGCGATCGCGAGGTCCTTGGGCTCATGAAAGCGCGCCCAGTGCCGGTCGTCGCGGAAGGCGAGGATCGAGCGGACGGTCTCGGGCGAGAGCCCGGCGAGCGTGGGAGAGGCGGACGAATCGGACGGGATGGAAGAGGGAGCGTTGGAAGACGTGTCGTGCGGGCGCAAGGCGGTACCTCTCGGGATGCGGGCGAATTGAGGATGGATGCCGGATAATTGCGGTCATTCTGCCACAGCGAATCCGAGGAGCCTTTCCGATGCCCGACCGCCAGACCGCATTCCCTTCCAAGCCCCGCACCCAAGTCGTCCGCATGGGCTTCTCCATGGGCTTTACCGCGCTTCTCTCGGCGTTGGCGCTGGGGACGGCGGGTCTCGCCGCCGCGGCGGCTCCTCAAACCGCCCAGGCCACCCAGGTCGCTCAAACGTATAAGGGCAACACCACGAACGACAGCTTCAATCAGGCGAAGAAAATGTTGGAGCGCCAGGTCTACCCCGACCACCGCGTGACCTTCTACTGCCGTGCGCCGTTCGACGCGAAGAAGCAGATCACGCTCCCCGAAGGCTTCACGACGCCGAAGCACGAAAAGCGCGCCCACAGGATCGAATGGGAGCACGTCGTCCCGGCGGAAAACTTCGGCCGCGCGTTCGTCGAGTGGCGTGAGGGCGCGTCGGTGTGCGTCGACAGCAAGGGGAAAGCCTTCAAGGGCCGCCGCTGCGCCGAAAAGGCGAATGAGGAATTCCGCCTCATGCAGGCCGACATGCACAACCTCTTCCCCGCAATCGGGGCGGTGAACGCGATCCGAAGCAACATCCGCTTCGGCGTCCTTCCGGGCGTTCCCAACACCTTCGGGACCTGCGCCATGAAGGTCGCGGACGGGCGCGTCGAGCCCCCGGAATATGCCCGCGGGACGATCGCGCGCACGGCGAAGTACATGGCGTTGGTCTATCCGAAGTACCGCCTCTCGCGCCAGGAAACCCAACTCTTCGACGCCTGGGACAAGCAGTACCCGGTCGACGCCTGGGAGTGCGAGCGCGAGCGCCGCATCGCGAAGCTCCAGGGGAACGCGAACCCCGTGACGCGGGAAGCGTGCCGCAAGGCGGGGCTCTGAGGGCCGGACTCGGATCCCTGCGGCCACCGAACCCATACCATCGGCCGTATCGACGGAACCTATCGTCAGGACGCTCGGGATCGAATCCGGCCGCGCCCGCGGGATGCGCCTGATCCCGGCGGGTTTTTACGCGAACGCCTCCGGAGAAGCCCTCCAAGGAGGCAACAAGTTCTCACACTCTTCTCTACGGGTCAAACCGAAGCTGAGGATGCGGGGAGAAGGCCCGCGGGCATAATGGACCCCGTGAAATTTAACCAGGTTCCGCCATGACGAATCAGCTTCCCCGCGCACTTCTTGCCGACATTCAGGCCGCACTCGCGGCCGGCGACCTCGCCGGCGCGACGGTGCTTCTGGGCCCCGACGACGATGAGTGCGTGTCCGCCGCCACCGCGTTCTACCGCGCGGTGCTGGCCGACCGGACGGGCGAAGCCGAAAAGGCGCTCGAATGGCTCGCGACCGCGCGCCGCATCGTCGAGAGCCGCTTCTGGGAACCCACCCCTGCGGCGGATGCGCTCTACCGGAAGGCTTTGGGGCTTCTGCCTCCGCCCGGGACGCCGTTCTCGCCCGCGCTCGAAGCCGTCATGCCGATGTTGGTGAGGGTCTACGTGATCCGCTACGCCGCGTTGATCGCGTGGCGCATGGGTGAAGAAGCCGCCGCGCGCGAGCAGCTGGCCGACCTGATCCCTGCGGCGCGCAGGGGCGTCATACCCGGGGAGGCGCCGTGATGAGGGCACGCTACTGGATGCTCGTCTCGGCGGCGCTCATCTTCACCGCGTTCGAATCGGGCTTTTTGATCTATCAGCGCACCGTTCAGGAGCAGTTCCTGGAGCGCCTCACCGACCCGGGCGCGGTTTCCGACAGCGTGATCATCACGGTCGAGCCGATCGACTCGGGCGTCTTCTCGCGGCGCGACCGCGTGACGGTGCGCGTGGGCTCGTCGATCTACGGCGACGCGAAGGAAGCGCCGCTTTCGCTTCAGATGGACGTGGAGGCCGACTACGGGCTGCTCGGCCTCTCGGGGCGCATCAAGCCCTTGGCGAACACGCGGTCGGTCACGGACATTCTCGACATGATCGAGGGGGACCGCCCGGACCTTGACATCCGCTACGGCGTCGACGGCTTCTCGAAGGACCTGATTCTTGAGGCGACGATCTCGCCCTTCAACGTGCGCTTCGTCGAGGAGAATCCCCTCATTCAGACCGTCTGGCGCGCGGGCGCGGACGACCCCGTGCACTGGAGGGTGAGGCTCACGCCCCAGGGCTACGGCACGTCGGAGCTCTCCGCCAAGAACGCCCGGATCGTCTTCGACGACGGCATCGGGGGCGAAATGGTCGCAAAGACCGAAGGCTTCCGGGTGCGGCACGATCTGAGAAGGAGCATGCACAACCCGAACAACCGGGAGTGGTTCATCGAAAAGGCGACGTCGGTTTCCGACAAACAGACCCTGACGGTGCACGACCACCGCGGGGCGTTGGAACTCGTGTTGCGCCACCTCTCCACCGAGGCCGAACGCCGCCGCGCGGGCGAAGGCACCCTGGACGGCGACTACGGGTTCGACGCGAAGACCTTCACGCTCTCGCTCAAGCCCGAAGGGCGCGAGGCCCAGGCGATCGAAGGGGAGAAGCTGCGGCTTCGCACCCACGGCGACAACGTGCCCTTGGAGCTTTTTGAACCCATGGACGAGGTGGACCTCGAGGCCCTCTTGAAGAAGGCCGAATCGGTGCGCTTCAGACTGGACGAACTCTCCTTCAGGACGGCGGGCCTTCCCGCCATGATGAAGGGGCACCTCACCGCCCACTGGGGGCACCACGAGGAGCGCCGCGAAGCGTGCCTCGAATTCCCGGACGAAGGCTTCAACGTGGGCTGGAGCCTCGAAGTCGAGCTTCCCGATGCGCTCCTCTCCGCCGTGCGCGCCCTGGCGGGCGGCCGCGTAAGGGGGTTCGATCCCGCGGACTTCATGGTTGCGAAGGAACTCCACGGGGCCCCGTACCACACGCTCGACTTCCGGGGCGACCTGAAGCGCGGGGCGGAACTGAACGGGATGCCGGCCGGTTTCTGAAGGCCGCACCAAAAAGAATCAAAAGGTCCAAAAAGATGACCGAAGGAGGGCGAATACCGGCGTAGTGTTCGCCCTCCGTAGTTTCCATGCCGTGCGGGATTTCCCAAGGCGCTACAATGCCCGTGGCAGGGCGGATGCCGTATGGGGAGGTTCCCCAGGGCGTCCGCATCTTCTTGCCCGGCTTTCCACGCAGCCCGTTTCCCACAACTCTCCCGGATCCCGACATGACCACCGACACCCGCCAGCGTCTCAATCTCCCCGCAGGTTGGACGGACCCTTCGAGTCTTCAGCACCTGCAGGCGATGCGGCGGCATGCGCACCGTTTCCCGGAAGCGGGTTGGTGCGAATTCCGCACGGCCGCGCACTGGGGCGCGTTCTTCGAGTCGATCGGGTTCAAGGTGAAGGCCGGGCACGAGGTGATCCGCCCCGAGTACGTCCGCGGGCGCGACGCCGAACTCGCGAAGGCCGCTCTGAAGCGCGCCATGACGCAGGGGGTCTCGAAGGATCTTCTGAAGGCGATGGAGGGCTACCCGGCGTTGACGGCCGAGTGGGACACGGGGCGCCCGGGGAAGACCGTCGCGATCCGCGTGGAACTGGACGCGCTCGCCATTGAAGAGCCCGACGACCCCGAACACATCCCTGCGCGGGAGGACTTCCTCTCGAAGCACCACGGCTTCATGCACGCGTGCGGGCACGACGGGCACCAGGCGGTGGCGGCGGAGTTGGGGCGCTTCATCGTGGAGAACAAGGCTCACCTCTCGGGGCGCGTGCGGTTCGTCTTTCAGCCCGCGGAAGAAGGCTCCCGCGGGGCCTTCCCGATGGTCCAGGCGGGGATCTTCGACGACGTCGACGTGATTCTGTGCGCCCACATCGGCGTCGACCTGGCGCCGGGCACGGTCGTGGCGGCGCCGGAAAAGTTCCTCTCGACGACGAAGATCGACTTTGAATTCCGCGGGAAACCGTCCCACGCCGGGATGCAGCCGCAGTTGGGCCGCAACGCGCTTTTGGCCGCGGCGAACGCCGCCATCAACATGATGGCGCTCCCGCGCCACGGTGAAGGCATGACGCGCGTCAACGTCGGGACGCTCCACGCCGGCGAAGGCCGCAACGTTGTGCCCTCGCACGCCTCGATGGAAGTGGAGGTCCGAGGCGAAAACGGGCTCATCAACCGCGAACTCGTCCACGAAGCGATCCTGCGCGCCGAAGGCGCCGCGATGAGCTTCGGGGTGGAGTGCCGCCATTCGATCGCGGGCGAGGCGACGGACTTCGTGCCGGACGACTCGATCGCGCAGCTGATCACGGTCTGCGCGCACCGCGCGCGCTACTGCGACAAGGTGATCCCCACGCACCCCTACAACGGGTCCGATGACGTCACGCTCATGATCAAGCGCGTGCAGGAGCGGGGCGGGCGCGCCGGGTACTTCATGGTCGGGGCGGCGTTGTCGGAGGACCATTCCCACGCGACGATCGACTTCGACGAGAAGTACCTCCTGACGCTCTACGACACCTACGCGCAGCTTCTCGTTGCGCTGATCGGGAACTGGCGGTCGTAAAGGCCGACTGAACCGGTTGGGAGTCCGAGGGACTCCCGCTCCGGAAGGAATTGTTGAATGAAGTGCGCCCCGCGGTCCGCCGCGGGGCGTCTGACCTTATGGGCCGTCCAAGGGGTACGACTACCACTTCGGGACAGCCGCGCCTCGCACAGAGCCTCTACGGCTTCTCCGCTTTCCTTGTCCGAGAGGCCTTCACGACCTATTCGGAAAGTCGGAACGCAACCCGGTCCCGAAAATGCGCCTACGCCTTTAGTCGTAAGAATCAGGAAATCTTGAGGGCGTATAACACCGGGAAAAGCGCCTCACGAAGCGCAACCTGAGACCACAGAACAGAGAAAGCAAGGATCGAGAAAAATGATCAAGACTTCGATTGCGACCGCTCTCGCCCTGGCGCTTGCCGCGGGCTCCGCCATGGCGGAATTCAAGGACTTCACGGTGAACGGCGAGCTCGTCACCAAGGCCGAACAGGAAAAGTTGGCCG
>NZ_JH604916.1:19531-24580 GCF_000250875.1 Sutterella parvirubra YIT 11816
CGAGCAACCCGAATCCCCACAGCATGATCAACCCCGAACTCGAAGATCAGGTGAAGAACATGATCATCGAGTACAAGGTGATGGCGCGCTACGCCCGTCAGCAGGGTCTCGACAAGAATCCCGACGTGCAGGCCGAAGTCGCCCGCGCGACCGACATGGTCCTCATGCAGCAGGCCGTGAACGACTTCCTGAAGAAGAACCCGATCGACGACGCCGCGATCAAGGCCGAGTACGACAAGGAAGCCGCCCGCTGGGGCAAGGAAGAAGTGCGCGTGCGCCACATCCTCGTGAAGGATCAGGCCGAAGCGAAGAAGATCATCGAAGACATCAACAAGGGTGCGTCCTTCGCGAAGCTCGCCGCCGAGAAGACCCTCGACACGCAGAGCAAGGACGTGGGCGGCATCCTCGACTGGACCTCGCCTTCCGTCTACACGGGCGACCTCTCGCGCGCGATTTCGGGCCTCAAGAAGGGCGAAATGGCCAAGGACCCCGTGCAGTCGCCCGCCGGCTGGCACATCGTCAAGGTTGAGGACGTCCGCCCGGCGGAACTCTTCCCGAAGTTCGAAGACCGCAAGATGGAACTGCGCCACATCATGCTGCAGCGCAAGGTTCAGGCCTTCATTCATGAACGCGTCCTCGGCGCCGACGTGAAGGACGCGCCCGCCAAGAAGTAAGGCGCGGAAGGAGGGCCGGTTCGGGGACGGGTTGCGCCGTCTCCGTCCGTCCGCAAGCGGAGATGCGCCGCCGGGAGTCGTCCCCGCGGCGCTTTTTTGAATGCGTTTTTGGCGATCCGTCGCGAACCTGTCTTTAAAAGTTCTCTACGCGGACTTAAAAGCAGGCAACGGCCGCGAACTCGACGGAAGTCCTCCCTCGAAGAAAGCCACCCAACAAACGTCAGCCACTTCGGAGTATTTGAACGTGACTGCTGAAATCGGGCACTACGCCCTCATCTTGTCGCTCGCGGCGGCCTTGTTGGGCGGGGTTCTCCCGCTCGCGGGGTCGTTTCTCGGGCTCTCGGGCTGGATGCGCACCGGACGCGCCGCAGCCGCCTCGCTCGCGCTGACCGGCACGATCGCGATCGCGGCGCTCGCCTACGCCTTCGTGACGAGCGACTTTTCCGTGATCAACGTGGCGAGGAACTCGAACGCCGCGCTTCCCTGGTTCTACAAGTTCGCGGCCGTCTGGGGCTCGCACGAAGGGTCGGTGCTCTTCTGGGTGGTGACGCTCTGCTGGTGGACGTTCGCGGTGAGTCTCTCCGCGAAGAACCTCCCCGAACGCGTCCTGGCCCGCATCCTCGGGACCTTGAACCTCATCAGCTTCGGGCTCTTCCTCTTCATTCTGCTCACCTCGAACCCCTTCCTGCGGCTCTTTCCGCCGCCCGCGGACGGGTCGGACCTCAATCCGCTCCTGCAGGACCCCGGGATGATCTTCCACCCGCCGATGCTCTACTTGGGCTACGTCGGCTTTGCGGTGCCCTTCGCGTTCGCGGTCGCGGCACTCATGGGCGGCAAGCTCGACGCCGCCTGGGCGCGCTGGATGCGCCCGTGGACGGCGGCCTCGTGGGTGCTTTTGACGCTCGGCATCTCCTTGGGTTCCTACTGGTCCTACTACGAACTCGGCTGGGGCGGCTGGTGGGCCTGGGACCCGGTTGAAAATTCGTCGCTCATGCCCTGGTTGACCGGCACCGCCCTCATGCACTCGATTGCGGTCACGCAGAAGCGCGGGGTCTTCAAGATTTGGACGGTGTTCCTCGCGATCCTCACCTTTTCGCTCTCGCTTCTCGGGATGTTCCTCGTGCGCTCGGGGGTGCTCACGTCTGTCCACGCCTTCGCGTCGGATCCGAAGCGCGGCGCCTTCATCCTCGTCTTCCTCTCGATCGTGATCGGCGTCTCGTTCCTGCTCTTCGCGTGGAAGGGGACGAGCGTCAAGACCCGCGGGACCTTCACGTGGTGCTCGCGCGAGTCCGCGCTCTTCGCGAACAACCTGATTTTGGTGGCCGGCATGGGCACGGTCCTTCTGGGGACGCTCTATCCCTTGTTCCTCGACGCTTTGGGCGGCGGGAAGATCTCGGTCGGCGCCCCGTACTTCAACACGGTCTTCGGGATGACGATGATCCCGATGGCGCTGCTGCTCGCCCCGGGGGCGGTCTCCGCCTGGCGTGAGGACGGCGCGGCCGCGCTCGCCCGCCGCATGGTGCCCGGTGCGGTGATCGGCCTTGCGTTGGTCGCCTGGGTCTGGGTGATGATGGGCGAAATGACCTTCGTCGCGTTGGTGGGGGCCTTCCTCACCGGCTGGATCGCCGGGGGCGTCTTCGAGGACCTCGTCCGCTTCGGGCGCACCCGCTTGCGTCAGGGGCTGAATCCGATCCTGCAGCCCGCGCAGCGCTGGGCCACGCACCTCGCGCACTTCGGCGTGGCGCTTTTGATCTTCGGCGCCGCTTTGGTGAGTTCGTTTGAGATCGAGCGCAACGTCACGATGTACCCGGGCGACGTGGTGACGATCCGCGACGCGACCTTCCGCTACAACAGCTGGGCCGAGTACCGGGGACCCAACTATACGGGCGCCAAGGGCTCGATCACGATTCTGAACCGCTCGGGCGAAGAGGTCGCGGAATTGAACCCCGAGAAGCGCAACTACGACGCCGTCGAACAGATGACGATGACCGAAGCCGCGATCACGCACCGTTGGAACGAAGACGTCTACGTCTCGATGGGGACGCCGACCCCGGACGGGAACGGCTGGGTGATCCGCGCGTACGTGAAGCCCTTCGTGATGCTGATTTGGATCGGCACGCTCTTCATGGCCCTGGGCGGCGTCTTCGCGCTCTTCGACCGGCCGCATCGTGAAAACAACCGCAGGGAGGTGCGCCATGCCTGAGCGCCGCATCAACATCACCGTCGCCTCCGTGCTGCTCTCGGCCGTCGGCTCGGTCCTTGTCGCCGGGACGGCTCTTGCGGCTGACCCTGCGGAAGAGAAGGCTCCGCTGACGGCCCCGGCCGTCGCGACCCCCGAAGCCGTGTCGGCGCAGAAGTGGATGAACGAGGGGAAGCCCTCGGCGGAAGTCGACCTGAAGGCCTTGGCCGCCGAACAAGCCGCCAAGGGACGCGAAGCCGCCCCCGCGGAATTCGACCCGCAGACGAACTCCCGGCTCTATGAAGTGAGCCGGCAGCTCCGCTGCCTCGTCTGCGCGAACGAGAGCATTGCGGAATCGAACGCGGAGCTCGCAATCGATCTGCGCAGAGAAGTCGCGGCGCAGATCGAAGCCGGCCGCACCAACGAGGAGATCATCGCCTTCATGACGGAGCGCTACGGGGACTACGTCCTCTATAAGCCCCCCTTCAAGGCGAAGACCTGGATTCTTTGGTTGGCGCCGGTCGCGTTCGTGCTGTTGGCGGGCTTCGCCGCCTGGCGCGTGGGCTCGTCGCGCCGCGGGCGCCGCGCAGGGAATTCGGACGCCGCGGTCACCGACGCGCAGATCGACGCCGCGCGCCGGATTCTCAAGGGTGAACTCAAGGTGGCCGAAGCCGTGAGCGGCGCCGCCGTTTCCAAACGGGAGGCTGAGTAACATGGGCCCGATGCAGGACAACATGGCGGGGGCCGCGGCCTCCGGCCTCAACCTCGAAATCGTCTTCGGCATCATCGCGGCGGTCCTCACGCTCGCGGTGGTGGGGCTCTTCGCCCGTGCGCTGCTCGGCCGAAAGAACTCGCCGGAAGTCGAGCTCAAGCGCCTCGAAGAAAACGTCGAAGTCCTTCAGGACGAATACCGTCGGCTTGAAGAAAAGCGCGCGGAGGGCGGGATCTCGGCGGAAGCCTTTGAAGCCCGTGAACGGGAGCTCTGCCTCCGTGTTTTGGACGAGATCGAACCCGAAGCGCCCTTGAAGGAACGTCAGGGGAAGATCGCGGGGCAGGTGCCGTTCGCGACTGCACTCACCGCCCTCGTCGCGATTCCGGCCGTCACCGTGGGGCTCTACCTCACGTACGGGGACTTCTCGTCCTTGGACCCCAAGGCCCAGGAGCAGATCGAGATGGTGCGCGCGATGAACGTCGCCGAAGCGAACATGCTCCAGAACGTCGCACGCTTGGAAGAGTCCGTGAAGAAGAATCCCGACCGTTTGGAAGCTTGGGAGATTCTTGCGGACCACTACAACCAGCAGGGGGACCTGGCGCGCGCGAAGGAAGCCTACGAGCACGTGGTGCGTCTGGATCCGAAGAACGTCGTGGCTCTCGCTGAACTGGCCGACCTCTTGGTCGCCGTCTCGGACGGGCAGCTGACCGACGAAGCGGGCGCGTACGCGAAGCGCGCCCTGGAGATCGATCCCTACAACCAGAAGGCTCTGATCGTGGGCGGCGCGTTCGCGTTCGACCGCGCGGACTGGAAGGAGGCGGTGATTCTCTTCAACCGCCTGAAGGCCCAGTTCCCCGAGGACGACGAAGTCGCCATGGCGCTCGACCACAACGTCAAGATGGCGATGAGCTACGGCAAGATGACCGAAGCCCCGAAGGATCCGGTGCCGCCCAAGCCCAATGATATGAAGATGATGCGCATGCTCGACGAAGGCAAGAACGGCGGCATGGGCGGCATGCCCAGCATGGGTGGGATGCCCGGCGTGGGCGCCGGCATGGGCTTCGGGTCGGAGGATCTCTTCGCGCCGAAGGCCCCGCAGGGTGGTGCTGCAGGCACCCCGGCCGCCCCGAACAAACCCTAAGCGGCGCCTTCACGGAAGCCTTCGGCGACCGACCGTCTTCAACGTTCGGAAACCGTTGACTTCCCTTAGAGCCCAGGAAAATCCGGCGATCTGGAGTCGCCGGATTTTCTTTGCCGAGAGACATTCAAAAGTCGCATGAATGTCCATGAGAAGATAGTAATGGCTATGAATGAGGGCAGGGCATAGGATGCGGATCAAGGGCGGCTCGGTCAACCGCTTCCCGCGAACCCATTCACTTGGAAAGGCACACACCATGACGGCGACGAAGACTTTCGGCATGACGCGGCGCGAACTCGGCCGCACGGTGGCGGCGCTTGCGACGTTGAGCGCTACGGGGGCACTG
>NZ_JH604917.1:0-8928 GCF_000250875.1 Sutterella parvirubra YIT 11816
GTAAATTTTATTTCTTTACTGTTCCTTAGGACCCCGGGCCATTCAACGTAAAGTCTTCGCGCACGTTGACTGAAGTCAACGGGGCGTTGCCCTTCTTTACACTTTCCCCAATAAGATTGCAGAGTGCCGGAGGGGTACCCCTACCGGCATTCTCTCTCACGGCGTCCGGACCGAAACCAAGCCTAGACACGGGACGGCCGACCGAAAACCCCAACAGGTACCCCAAATGGAAAAGAACAGCAAATGGTATCTCGCCGGCATCTGCTTGATCGGCGTCGTCATCGGCATCGTCTTCGTCGGCGTGCTCACGAGCGTCGTGCATTGGGCCGGCACCCCCAAGTTCTGCGGTGAGTTCTGCCACTCGATGGACCTCACGTATCAGGCCTACCAGAAGGGCCAGCACTTCCGCACCGCCTCCGGCGTCTCCGCGGGCTGCTCCGACTGCCACCTGAAGAACCATTCGAACGAACACATCGGCCCGGTCGACTACACGATGATGCTCCTCGACAAGGCCCGCGCCGGTTCGATCTCGCTCATCGGCCAGATCCAGGGTTCGCTCTCCACGCACGAAAAGCAGATCGAAAAGCGTGCCGAAATGGCTGAAGCCGTCCACAAGCAGATGATCGAGCGCAACTTCTCGGCCTGCCGCGGCTGCCACGACGTCCAGAACATGTACAACCCGAAGAAGCCGATGGTCGCCGCCATCCACAAGGGCATGGGTCCGGACAAGAAGATCGACTGCATCGCCTGCCACAAGACCGCCGGCCACGACTACTCCGGTGAAGTCGCCAAGGTCGACGAAAAGCCCGCCAACTGATCCGGCTGAGGCAAGTTGATCCGAAAAGCGCGGTGCGCCCGTTGGGTGCGCCGCGTTTTTTCATGCGCGGCGCCTTTCGCCTACAATTTCCGGATCCATTGCGCGGATCCACATCCGCCGCGCCGAACCTTCGTTGAGAACGAACCGGATTCCCATGGCTCAGAGCATTCACCGCCGCGACTACCGCGCGCCCACTCATCTGATCGACACCGTCAAGCTCGAATTCGACCTTGACCCCGAAAGCACCGCCGTCATCAACACGATGGCCGTGCGCCCCAACCCCGAGTCCGCCGTGGCCGACGGGATCCTCACGCTTCAGGGCGAAGATCTGACGCTCGTTTCCGTGTCGGTGAACGGCCGTGCGCTCTCCGAGAGCGAATACGACCTCACGAAGACGCAGCTCCGGATCCCGGGCATCACCTCGGCCTCCGAAGTGACGATCGTCAACCGCTTCAACCCGACCGCCAACACCGCGCTCTCCGGGATCTACGCCTCGGGCGCGAACCTGATGAGCCAGTGCGAGTCGCAGGGGTTCCGCCGCATCACCTACTACCTCGACCGCCCGGACGTGCTCGCGCGGTTCACGGTCGTGATCCGCGCGCCGAAGGCCCTCTACCCGGTGCTGCTCTCGAACGGCAACCGCAAGGAAGAGCGCGACCTCGACGACGGCCGCCACATGGTGGTGTGGGAGGATCCCTTCCCGAAGCCCTCCTACCTCTTCGCGCTCGTGGCCGGGCGGCTTGCGTGCCGGCGCGAAACGATGCGGGTCTCGGACGGGCGCAGCGTCACGCTCGAGGTCTGGGTCGAACCCCAGGACCTGGAGAAGACCGCCCACACGATGGAGAGCCTCAAGAAGGCGATCCGTTGGGACGAATCCCGCTGGGGGCTCCCGCTCGACCTTGACGACTTCAAGATCGTCGCGACGAACGACTTCAACTTCGGCGCGATGGAGAACAAGGGGCTCAACATCTTCAACGCGCGCTACGCGCTCGCGAACCCCGCGGTCGCGACCGACGACGACTACTTCAACATCGAGAGCGTGGTCGGGCACGAATACTTCCACAACTGGACCGGGAACCGCGTCACGCTGCGCGACTGGTTCCAGCTCACCCTGAAGGAAGGCCTCACGGTCTTCCGCGATCAGGAGTTCTCGGCCGACATGCTGGGCGAAGCGAGCGCCCGCGCGGTGCAGCGCATCAAGGACGTCATTCGTCTTCGCAGCGCCCAGTTCCCCGAGGACGCGGGCCCGATGGCGCACCCGATCCGCCCCGAGAGCTACGTCGAGATCAACAACTTCTACACGACGACCGTCTACGAAAAGGGCGCGGAGGTGATCCGCATGCTCCAGACGCTGCTCGGGCGCGAAACCTTCCGGAAGGGCTTCGACGACTACATCCGCACGAACGACGGCAAGGCCGTCACGTGCGAGGCGTTCCTCGAAGCGATGGAGCGTGCGTCGGGCAGGAGCCTTGAGCAGTTCCGCCTCTGGTACGCGCAGGCGGGCACGCCCCGCGTGACCGTGCGGAGCCGCTGGGACGAAGCGACCCACACGTTCGCCCTTGAAGTGACGCAGACGACCCCGCCCACCCCGGGCCAGGCCGCGAAGCGCCCCTTCCTCATTCCCTTCCCCGTCGCGCTTCTCGACGCCGACGGGAACAAACTCCCCGTGCGCCTTCTGGGCGAAGACGCGGCGCCCGCCCCGGGCACCCGCATGTTTGAGCTCACCGAAGCCTCGAGCACGTTCGTCTTCACGGGGCTCGCCGCCTGCCCGGTGCCGTCTCTGAACCGCGGCTTCGCCGCGCCCGTGATCGTCGAAGCGAACGAGTCGCTCGAGACGCTCGCCTTCCTCGCGTCCAAAGACCGTGATCCCTTCAACCGTTGGGACGCGATGCAGCGCCTGATGGGCGAAGTGATCCGCCGCCAGATCCACGCGCGCCTGCTGAAGAGCTCGGAAGACGTCGACCGCATCCTCATCGACGCCGTGGGCGCGATGCTCGACGACGAGACCCTCTCGCCCGCCTTCAAGGCGCTGGCGCTGGAGCTTCCGTCGGAGAAGATCCTCGGCGAGCGCGAACCCCTCATCGACCCGCAGGCCGTGCACGTCGCCCGCGAAACCGTGATGACGGCGATCGCGAAGCGTTGGTCGACGAAGTTCCTCGAGACCGCGCAGGCGATGCAGGTCCCGGGCGACTACGACCCGTCGGCGGAGCCCTCGGGGCGCCGCGCGCTCATGAACCTCTGCCTCGCGTACGCCCAGGCGAACAGCGTGCCGCGCGCGCTCATCATGATCTGCGACCAGTACCAGACGGCGAACAACCTCACGAACCGTTTGGCGGCCCTCAAGATGATCGCGAGCTCGCAGAGCCCCCGCAAGAACGAGTTCCTGGTCGACGCCCTGCAGAGCTGGGCCGCCGAGCCCCTCCTCGTCAACAAGTGGCTCAGCATCCAGGCGGGCGCGAAGGCGATGCCGGGCGAAACGCCCATCGTCGAGCGCGTGCGTCAGCTCATGCAGACCGAGTTCTTCTCGCTCAAGAACCCGAACAAGGTCTACGCGCTGCTTCTCACGTTCTTCACGGCGAACCCGAACGAATTCCACTCGTTGGACGGCTCGGGCTACCAACTCTGGGCCGAAGCGGTGATGGAACTGAACCGCATCAACCCGCAGGTGGCCGCCCGCTGCGCGCGCTCGCTTGAAAACTGGCGCCGCTACACGCCCGCGCTCGCTCGTCTGCAGCACGAAGCGATTACGGCCCTTTGGGAGCGCCGCGAGGAGCTCGATTCGAGCGTCGTCGAAGTGCTCGACAAGGCGCTCCACCAGCCGATGTAAAGACAGAATCCACAGACCCCTATAAGGAAACAGACAAGTGTCCCTCTCTCTGCACCAGTATCTCGCCCGCGAAGAGGCCCTCCACGGCCTCGACCCGGTGCTCACCCGTCTTCTGACGAGCGTTTCGGAAGCCTGCAAGGCGATCAGCTTCAAGGTGCGCAACGGCGCGCTCGCGGGCGTTCTGGGTGCCGCCGGCACCTCGAACGTTCAGGGCGAAGACCAGAAGAAGCTCGACGTGATCAGCAACGACATCTTCGTCGAGGCGGTCGCGCGCTCGGGCGCGGTCTGCGGCATGCTGAGCGAAGAAGTCGAAACCGTGATGAGCGTCCCGGAAGACTGCCCCGTGGGCCCGTACCTGATCGCCTTCGATCCGCTCGACGGCTCTTCGAACATCGACATCAACGTCTCGATCGGCTCGATCTTCTCGGTGCTCCCCTGCGTCCGTCCGAAGCGCGACTGCGTTGAGGCCGACTTCCTGCAGCCCGGCCGCAACCAGGTCGCCGCCGGCTACTGCATGTACGGCCCCCAGACCCAGCTCGTCCTCACGCTCGGGCGCGGCGTCGTCATGTTCACGCTCGACCCGACGACGGGCACCTTCATCCTCACGCGCGAAGACGTCCGCGTCGAACGCGCCGCGAAGGAGTTCGCGATCAACTGCTCGAACATGCGTCATTGGGAAGCCCCGGTGAAGCGCTACATCGCCGAACTGCTCGAAGGCAAGACCGGCGTGCGCGGCAAGGACTTCAACATGCGCTGGATCGCCGCCATGGTGGCGGAAGTCCACCGCATCCTTCAGCGCGGCGGCATCTTCATGTACCCGCGCGACCACCGCGACCTCTCGAAGCCCGGGAAGCTGCGCCTCATGTACGAAGCCAACCCGATGTCGATGCTGATCGAAAACGCGGGCGGCGCCGCCACGACGGGCCGTCAGGCGATTCTGGACGTCGTCCCCGAAAAGGTCCACCAGCGCGTCGCGGTCTTCTTGGGCGCCGCCGAAGAAGTGGAGCTCGTGACGGGCTACCACCTCGAAAGCGACGCCGGGATGGAAAGGTAAGCGCTCACCCTTCGCATCTTCGACCGGCTCTCAAGAGCCGGTCGGCCGAAAAGGCCGACAAAAAGGCCCGTGCGCCGGAACCGGCGGACGGGCCTTCTGCCGTTCAGATCGGAAGTTAGAAGAGCTCGCGGAAGGTCTTGCGGGCCTCCTCTTCCTCCTTCGCGTCGGACTGCTGCTCGACCACTTCGGCCTTCGGGGCGGGGAGCGCCTCGATGACGCGCTTTTCGAGCACGCGCAGCTGCTGCTCCAGGGACGCACGCGCTTCGTCGGCGCGCGCCTGCTGCTCGGCGCGGAACTTCGAGAGCGTTTCGTCTTCGAGCTGGTTGCGCTCGGCCATGAGGCGGATCACCTCGTCGGTGCGGGTCGCCAGGAGCGCTTCCATCTTCTCCATCCGCTCCTTGAAGTCGGCGCGGATTTCCGCGATGCGGCTCTTGTCGGCGTCCTCGGCCATCTGGCGGGCCGTGCGGGCCTCCTTGTACGCGGCGCGCAGCTCCATCATCACGCTCGCCTGCTGCCAGACCGTGTAGGCCATGAGGAGCACGACGACGGCGGCGAAGGCCGCGACGACGATGATCCCGAGCGGAGCCTCCATTTCGGTGTAGACCAGGTTGACGGTGGTCACCTGCGAGAGCGTCCCCCAGTTGATGATGAGGAAGACGGCCATCACGATGACGATGAGCAGCATGCCGAGCGTGCGAATCTTCATGAAGAGCTCCGTATGCGCCGACGCGGTCGGTCGGCGCGGTGAATGCGGGTGTGCGCGCTCATTTTACCTGCGGTCAGCCGCCCGCGCCTCACCCCGACGGGGCGTCCGCCCCGCACCGACAGGATTTTCTTGACGGGAAGAGAGTCCTATAATGGCGGCTGTTTTCGTTCGTCCTTCCGGAGCTTCCATGCAGACCGACTACCGTTTTCCGCGTCTTCACATCGTCGACCATCCGCTCGTTCAGCACAAGCTCTCGCTCATGCGCGCGAAGGACACGAGCACCCGCGACTTCCGCGAACTCCTTCAGGAAATCGCGCTCCTGATGGGCTACGAGCTCACGCGCGACTTCCCGATCTCGTACGAACCCGTCGAGACGCCGCTCACCACCTTCAGCGCCCCCGTCATGAAGGGCAAGAAGGCCGTGATCGTTCCGGTGCTGCGCGCCGGTCTCGGCATGACGGACGCGCTCCTCATGCTGATGCCCTCGGCCCGCGTCGGCCACATCGGCCTCTACCGCGACGAGAACAAGCAGCCCGTCGAATACCTCGTGCGTCTTCCCGACGTCGTCGACCGCACCTTCATCGTCGTCGACCCGATGCTCGCGACGGGCAACTCCGCCGCGCACGCCGTCGACGTGCTGAAGAAGCGCGGCGTTGAAGGCGAGAACATCCGCTTCATGGCGCTCGTGGCCGCCCCCGAAGGCGTCGCCCACCTCCAGGAATGCCATCCGGACCTCGAAATCTTCGTCGCGGCCCTTGACGACCACCTCGACGAAAACGCCTACATCGTCCCGGGTCTCGGCGACGCCGGCGACCGCATCTTCGGTACGAAGTAACCGATAAAGGTCTTCCCCGAAAAGGGAAGGTCCTCCGTTCAAGACACCCGCGCCCGCCGGTCGAAAGACCTGCGGGCGTTGCTTTTGGCGTCACGGCATACGCATTCACACGTATGGCTTGTTGCGTCCGGAAACAGGTTTTTCAGACACTGTTTCCAAGGGTTTACCCGTATCGTTTGACTACGAAAGCCCTTTTGACCGCCTTCCGATACCCTCATGGAGGTACTTTTCGGTTTCAAAGACCTCGGTAGAGGTAGCAGAACCCATTTTGGTTTTGATATTCGTCAATCTTAAGCCCGGCCTAAGCGGGCATCATGTCGGCAGCAAGGAAGGAGCACGCTCTGCGTTTTCCCTATTTGATCGGCAGAGAGGCGCTCCTCCTCCCTGACATGTGCGCCGCGGCCCGTTCGCGGCAAGAAACCAAACACATTGGACCAGTCATCATGACGACCCCTGACAACGTCAAGTACGCGAACACGCCGACCGCCACCGAAAACGTGTGGGGCGTTGGCCTCAAGGATGCCAAGCGCCAGAGCAAGTTCACGGCGATTGCCGACGTGACGCAGTCCGTTACCGGCCTCATCCTCGGCATCTTCCTCTTCTGCCACATGGCCTTCACGAGCTCGGTGCAGTTCGGCAAGGACGTGTTCGCCAACCTCATCGCCTTCTCGGGCGGCGCCTTCATCGACGGCCACGAGCATCTCTGGCTCCACGTCGTCTTCGTCGGCTTCATCTTCCTCTGCGTCGTGCTGCACGCCCTCTGCGCGCTGCGCCGCTTCCCGACCTCCTACCGTCAGTGCCGCGACATCCGTGCGCACTACCGCATGGTCAAGCACGAAGACACGACGCTCTGGATGGTCCAGCTCGTCACGGCCTTCCTCCTCTTCCTCCTCGTGTTCCCGCATCTCATCAGCATGCTCACGAACCCGGGCGGCTTTGACCCGAACCTCATCGGCGTGCACACCTATCACAACGGCATGATCTACACGTTCATCTTCCTCGTTGTGACGGAACTCCATGGCATGATCGGTCTCTACCGCCTCGCCGTGAAGTGGGACATCTTCGAGAAGAACCCCGAAACGGACATCATCGACCAGCGCTCCACGGAACGCCACGGCTTCCGCAAGACGATGCTCTTCGTCGCGCTCCTCATGATCATCTGCGGCACGCTCACCGCCTGGAAGAACTACTCGATCGGCGCCGAACAGATCGCCGCCGGCCAGGAAGCGACCCGCTACGAAATCCCGGACGAACTCAACTGGTGGAAGTAATCCCCCTCTGAGTGCCGGCCTTCCCTGAAGGCTGGTCTCCGGAAGGTTCGAAAAAGCCCCGATTCGCGAGAATCGGGGCTTTGCTTTGTCTCTTCGGCGCTCAGGCCTTCACGGGCGCCGTCACGCGCTCAAGCCACGCCCGGGCGCGCGTCGTGAGGTCGGGCGTGAGGCGCGCCCGCACCCACGCGTTGTAGGCGTTCACCGCCTCGGCCGCGTCCCCCATGGATTCGGGCAGCGTGCGCACGTCGATCGGCACGCACGTAAGGTGCTTCCAGCGGAGCATTCCGCACGCCGTCGGGTCTTTTAGGGCGACGAGCATGTTCTCGACACGTACGCCGCGGACGCCCTCCTGATAGATCCCCGGTTCGTCCGAGAGGACGTTCCCCTCAAAGAGAAACTCATGGTTGCGGGGCGAGAGCGCCATGGGGCCCTCGTGGACGTTGAGGACGAACCCCACGCCGTGGCCCGTACCGTGGCCGTAGTCCTCACCCATGCGCTCGTGCAGGGGCCCGCGGGCTTCCACGTCGAGCTCGGAGCCCGGCGTTTCTTCGGGGAAGCGGGCGTTCGCGAGGCAGAACATCGCGCGGGTCACTTCGCCGACGACGCGGCGGTCTTCGTCGGAAATCCTGCCGACGGGCGTCATGCGGGTGACGTCGGTGGTCCCGCACCAATACTGACCGCCCGAGTCGATGAGAAGAAGCCCGTCCTTCAGTTCCGCGTCGCGGCCGGGCTTCGGCTCATAGTGCGGCATCGCGGCGTTCGCGCCAAAGGCGCTGATCGTCCCGAAGGACTCACCCATAAAGCCCGGCTGCGCCGCACGGTGTTCGTGAAGAAGCCGCACGGCGTCGCATTCGCCGAGGCGTTCGCCCGCGGCGAGCCGTTCGTCGAGCTCGGCGTAGAACTCCGTGAGGGCCACGCCGTCCAAGCGCATCGCCTCTTCGATGAGTTCGATTTCGCCCGGGCTCTTGCGGCTCATCGCGCGTTCGAAGAAGGGTTCGGCGGGGACGATCTCCCCGGACCAGAAGCCTTCGAAGCGCTTCATGAGCGCAGCCGAGACCGCCTTGCGGTTCACCACCAGAGGACGGTCCGTCACCCCGGCCCCGCGAAGCGCCGCTTCGAGGTCCGCCGTCAGGACGACACCTTCGTCTTCGAGCATCCTGCGGCAGGCGTCCGACAACGGTGCGTTCGTCTCGAGGTGGAGCGTGTCGCCCGTGAGCGCCGCCACGGCCGGAAAGACCGGGCTCGCGGGGCGGGCGGCGTTTCTCAGGTTCGTCAGCCACGCGCAGACGTCGGGGCTCGCCGTGAGGAGCACGCGTTCGTCCCCTTCGGGGAGCTGCGCGCGCACCGCGGCGATCCGCTCGGCGATCGTGCGGCCCGGCCTCGGGAGCGCGCGGATGTCGGGCGTGACGGGCGCGAAG
>NZ_JH604917.1:8966-12767 GCF_000250875.1 Sutterella parvirubra YIT 11816
CGGGGAGCCGCGGGAGCGCCCGCGTCTCAAAGGCGTACCCGACCCAAGCGCCGAGCCGGTCTTCCATACGCTCCGCTTCCGCCGAGGAAATGAGGTTTTGGTCGGCGATGAGGCGGCCCCCTTCGGGGAGCGCCCGCCGCACCCAATCGATCCAGACGTCGTCCGTCCCGGGCAGATCCCGAAGGAGTTCGACACCCGGGAGAAGCTCCCCTTCGGCCTGCACCCAGTAGCGGGAGTCGGTCAAAAGCGCCGCGCGGTCACGCGTCACCAACACCGTCCCGGAGCTTCCGGTAAAGCCCGTGAGGGCGGGCGCGAAGCGCCACTCGGGCGCCGCGATCTCGGCCAGGGTGGGATCGGTCATCGGGAGCCAGAGCGCGGCGCGCCCGTCCCACTCACCCAGCCAGGCTTGAAGTTCCTTCAGGTTCATGTCGAATCTCTCAGAAGAGTTTCCTCACGACGATCGTCACGGGGAAGCCCACGTGGTCGTCGCTTTCGACGTCGCTCCCGATGTCGAGGCTCAGCATCCGCCAGCCCGCGTCGCGGATCTCGTCGATCGTGGCGCTCACGCCGAGGTCGGGACACGCGAAGGTCGTTTCCTTCACGCGCCGGAGCACCGTCACGGGCGTCTCCGACGTGCAGGTCATCATCGCGCGGTACGGTGCGTCGATGAGCGGGTCGTGGGACGGACGGCGTCCGTCGGGGCGGCTCGCCGCGGCGGGACCGCCCACGGTGTCGTCGTCGGCGTAGTCGCCCTGCTGGGTGCCCGCGCAGCCCGCGAGAAGGGCCGCGGCCAGCGAGCCCGCGGCAAGAAGTCGGAGGAATCTAGACATGGAGAATGCGTCCGGAGGTCTTTTGCGATCAATCCTCCCATTCTAAAAAGCCCCGCGGGGTCCGAGACCGCCGCGGGGCTTTCCGAGCTTCAAAAATGCGTTGCCGTTGGTGTCAGCCGTTGCGGTTGCCGCCCTTCTTGAAGAAGCGCTTGGGCTTCCCCTGCGCGTTCTTCTTCGGGGCGACGTTGCCGTTGACGGTCCGGTTGGGCTTCCCCGGACGGATCACGTTGTCGGGCTGGCCGCCCGAGCCGAAGACCGTGCCGAAGCCGCGGGTCTCCGCGGCGGGCGTCACCTGCGGGAGCGTGAGCGCGCTCCCCGAGAGGTAGGTCGACGCGGCGCGACCCGAGAACCCGAAGGACGACGACGCCCAGGCGTTCGCGCCCGGCATCCGGTCCCCGGCCTCGTCCGTCCTGCGCGGACCCTGCTTCGGGGCGTTCTGCTTTTGGGGCTTCTGCGGCTTCTTCCCGAACTTCTTCTGCTGGCCCTTCCTGAAGCCGTCATTGGGCTTCTGGGGATTGGGCTTCGCCGCCGGAGCCTGCGCTCCATCCCCACCCTGAGCACCCTGAGCGCCCTGAGGCTGATTCCCCTGCGGACCGCGGTTCTGCTTCGGGTTCGGATTGCGGTTGCGGCCGTAGAGACGGCGCGTGCGGCGCTCTTCGCGCGGGCCCTGCTGACCCTGTTGGCCCTGCGCCGATTGGGGCGCGGCATCGCCCTGCGGTGCGCCTTCCGCGGCCGCCTGAACGGTCTGAGCGGCCTGAGCAGCCTCCTGCGCCTGTTGGGCCTGCGGCTTCACCTTCTGACGGCGGTTCTTCTCCGGGCGCGGACGCTTCGGACGGAAGGGCGTCGCGAGGTCTTCGGACGGCATTTCGCCGCCGGGCGGGAGCTCCATCGGATCCGCACGCTCTTCGGCGCGCATCGCCTCGACGCGCTCGCGGCGGGCCTTCCCCGCCATCTCGTCGTTGCGGTTGCGGCGCTTTTTGGGCTTCTTCTTCGCGACGGGGGCTTCGAGCGTCGAGCCCTCGGGGGCGTTCAGCATCTCGGGCGCGTCCGCCGCCTGCTTGTTGCGGAACTTCTTCCTGCCCTCTTCGAAGCGCTTCTTCGCGTTCTTCTTTTTCTGAGGGTGCTGCTGGGCCTGAGCGCCGTCCGCGCCCTCACCCTGGCGGAACTTCTTCTTCGCGAACTTCGCGTTCTTCGTCTTGACGTTGCCGTTCTTCGTCTTTTTGCGCCCGTACGCGTTCTGCTCCTCGGCGGCGCCGCCCCCCCAGAGCATCTGCATCGTCGCGTCCGACGGGAGCACCGGCATCGGGCCGCCGCGGCGCGGGCCGTTCCGGCGGCCCTTCTTCTTGTCGCCCACCATCTGGTGGGTCATGCGGTCGAAGGAACTCCCCCGGCTCTCGTTCTGCGCGCGCAGGCGCGCCGAGACGGAGGAGAGCGGCGAGGTGATGACCGAGCGGACCTCCTCTTCGGCGAGGAGCTCCGCACGGGTCTTCGGGACGTAGTCCGCGCGGATCGTCAGCGTGCGGCGCGGGACGGGGACGTAGGCGTGATCGTCTTCATCATCGTCCCCGTCTTCTTCGTCATCGTCATCCTCGTTATCGTCGTAGAAGCCGTCGACGTCTTCCTCGTCGTAATCGTCGCCGAATTCGTCCTCTTCGTCCTCGTCGAAGTCCTCATCCTCATCCTCATCGAGGTCTTCATCATGATCGTCGTCGAAGTCGTCTTCGAAGTCCTCCTCGAATTCGCCTTCCTCTTCGACGTCATCCTCGTCTTCAAGGTCTTCGGCGTCCTTCGCGTGCGCGCCGTTCTTCGCGCTGATGCCGATCTCTTCGAGGATGCCGGTGAGGTAGTCGAAGTGGCCGGCTTCCGCGGAGCCCGCGGGGGCGAAGGCCGCATCCGCGAGGACGGCGGAGCCGCCGAAGGTGGCGGCCCGGGGCGCATCGAGCGCTTCGAGCGGTTCGACCGGGCTCTCCGTGAAGAGGACCTCCGGCATCGCAGCTTCGGTGCCAGTCGTCACTTCGGAAGTCTCTTCGGCAGTTTCTTCGGCGAGGGTGAGGAGGTCGCCACCGATCTCCGTCTTCGGCGTCACGCCTTCGCGTAGCATCCGGAGCGCCTCGGCGCGGGAGTCCCAGGCGGCGACGGCGCCGCCCGCCTCATCGGCTTCATCGGTTTGAGGCTCACCCCAGGTCACGCGGACCGAGGGTTCGAGCGTGAGGTTCGGAAGGTCGGGACGCTCTTCGTCGCGAAGGCGGAAGGCCGTCCCGCAGAGGTCCCGCCCGAGGCGCGCCTCGATCTCCTCCCAGGGCACGTCGTGACCGCGCCAGCGTTCGAGATCCTTCTCCGCCGCGGCGGGCGCGGCCGGATCGGCCGCCGACGCCGTGCGGCGCATCTCCGCCTCAAAGCTGCGGCCGAACACGGTCCGCAGCGTCGGGACGCAGCTCCGGGCGTTCGTCGCCCCGGCCGCTCGTTCAGGACCTTCGCCTTCTTGATGGGCATCAGTCATGGGTTTCTTCTCCAAAGTCCGCTCGGGCGGACCCTCGAATGTTCTCTTCTTGGTCGTACGGCGTGAGCGTCGCGCGCGGCGCGGGCACGTCGGCCACAAGCGCACTTCGGGCGCACGGCGGCTCACTCACGGGGCGCCCGTCGCTGGGTGCCCGGGAAATGTTTTTTCTTCGTTGAGGCCCGAACGTTTCGTCGGGCGTCCGGCGGTCGGCGTGAGGCCGACGGAGGTGCCGGAACGGCAGGACCGGTTTTTGCAGAACCCTTCCGGCCAAGGGGTGCGCCGGGGACCTCGCCGGGTCGACCTCGTGCGCTTGGAACCCGAACCGTCTTCTGAGCGTGAGGGAGGCCCGCTTCGGGGCGCCCTTCATGGGCGGCTTCAGGCGAAAGACACTCTAGCACATCCGCCGAATTGCCTACAATGGTCGGCATCGCCGTCCGCCGGATGGTTCTCCCAACTCTAAGGACAGCAAAG
>NZ_JH604918.1 GCF_000250875.1 Sutterella parvirubra YIT 11816
AGCAGGTCCGGTTTTCGACCCCCACCCCAGATGACGAAGTTTGCGCCGGTTCTTTTTCAGCATTCTACCGAGGGCGAAATTGACGCGCGCGGCCCCTCCCGGCCGGGAGGTTCGACCGGTCTGAAAGAAAAGGGCGGCCCTTGACGGAGCCGCCCGTTTCAGTCGAGGAGGGAAGCCTCAGCGCATCCGCTCCGGCTCATCCTCGTCGACCTCATCATCCTCGAAGTCGTCTTCCTCAAAGTCTTCGAAGTCCTCATCGTCATCCTCATCCCCGAAGATGTCCTCGAGGTCTTCGTCCGACAAGGACTCCACGGCGCTCTGAACCTCGAACTTGTCGAAGAACGCGAACCCTTCCTCGTACTCGGCGAAGCGGACCTTGCCGCCGTCCAACACGATGTAGGTGGAAAGCCAGTCCTCGTCGTCCTCGTCCGGATCGATTTCCTCGCCCATCCCGAAGACGTGGAGCGACCCGCAGGGGCCGCAGTACTTCAATTCCTTGGGATTGAGCCCCGAGTTCGACGCGAATTCGAGCACCGAGGAGGGGATGCCTGTGAGCGGCTCGACGTCGGTGATCTCGTCCTCATCGTCCTCCCAAGCCTCGTCGCCGTCGCCGTCGCCGTCGTCGTAGTCGTCGTAGTCGTCGTCGCGGTCCTCATCGTCATCGGCTTCGCCGTCGGCGTCGTCTTCGTCGTCAAACGTCTCCGCGTCCTCGAAGTCCTCTTCGTCCGCCTCGTCGTCCTCATCCTCGTCCGAGACGTCGACGTCCTCGTAGAAGGTGTCGAGAATGTCCCAGGCTTCATCTTCGTCCGCGAAACGGGCTTCCTCGCCGTCCCACATGATGAAGGAGGGGAAGTCGTCGTCATCCTCCGCATCCGCGTCCTCTTCGAGGAACCACGGATCGTCCGCGCAGTCGAAGACCTCGTGGTCGCGCCACTCGCCCACGACGGCGACGAGCTTGGGCGAGAAGCCGTTCTCTTCGGCGAAGTCGAGCACGGCTTCGGGAAGGTCGTCGTAGGTGGGGGTGCTTTCGCGGTCGTCGCGGTCTTCGGTCATGGCGGGCTCCTTCGTGGTCGGGAAGAAAGATCCTGGTGCGTTGAGCTTGATGAGCTGCGGGCCCCGGCCGGAGAGGTCTCCCCGGCCGCGGGCATAAAGTCCACCCTAGCACGTTGAGAAGAGAAAAGGCGCCCAAATTCCGCCGAAGTTCTCGGTGAATACGATAAGGGTCAAACCGGAAGAAGGGATTTTGCGGAGGCGGAGAGGTCGGGAAGGCCGGACGGAAGGGTCCCGGGCGGCCCGACCTGCCCATGGCCTCACCGCCTCACTCCCTCACTTCCTCGTCGCCGCCTTCATCTCCCTGACGAACTCGGCCACCGCCCGCGCCGCCCCCTCGACGTCAGGAAGCGCCGCTTCGATCCGCCGCACGACGGCCGAGCCCGAAATCGCGCCCGCGGCGCCCGCCTCGATCGCAGCCCGGACGTCCTCCGTCGTCGCGACGCCGAACCCCAGAAGCGCCGGCGGCGCCCCGGTTTCGCAGAGCACCGCGAGAAGGCGCTCGGCCGGGCGCTCCGCGTGCCTCTCTGCCCCGGTGACGCCGGGGCGGGAGAGCAGATACGTGTACCCGCTCGCCAGCCCCGCGACGGCCCGCGCGGCGGGGTCGTCCGCGTTGGGGGGAAGAATCGCGGTGAGGCCGATCCCGGCCCGCCGGGCCGCCTCGTCCCAAAGGGTTGCTCAAGGGCCCGAGGAGATTGAAGAGCGTGGGGGCTTCGAGGCACTTTCTCACCGGCGCCGCAAAGCGCATCGCCGGGTGGTGGTTCCTCGCGAAGCAGAAGGCGAAGTTCGTGGCCTTCAGGGCCTCAAGACCTTCCTCGGGCGTGAGATCCACCGGCACGCCCAAGGCTTCGAGCACGTCCGCCGCGCCCGAAGGCGACGAGACACCGCAGTTCCCGTTCTTCACGATGGGAAGGCCCGCGCCCGCGGCCGGGAGCGCCACGGTGGTCGAAACGTTGAAGGTCCCTGCGTCGTCGCCGCCCGTCCCCACGACGTCGCCCGTCGCGCGGTCCTTCGGGAACGGGAGCGCCGCACGGCGCATCGAGCGCGCGGCCCCGGCGATCTCCGGGGGCGTCGCGCCCCGCATGATGAGGGCGGTCAAGAGAGACGCGAGCTTCTCAGGCGGAAGCGTCCCCGCGAAGAGTTCATCGAAGAGCGTTTCCATTTCGGCGGCCGTGAGCGGCGCGCCGCGGTAGAGGGTCTGAAAACGGTTGTCCATGATGCGGTTCCTTCTGTTTTATGTGATGCGCGCCGACGGGTTCGGAGAGGTTGCGGTGCGCAGTGAAGTGGATGGCGTGGGTTCGGGTGTCGCCGATGTCGTCGGGGGTCGACGGGCGCCATCTTCCGGAATCGCGGTGGTGGGTGGTGTGCGTGATCTGCGGCATGTTGGTCTTCCTTGGGGGCGGAAGGCGTAGATCGGGGATCGGTGAAGGCGGAGCGGCTGAAGCGGTTGAGGCCACAGGAAGAAACAAGGCCCGGGATCCGAGATCTGCGGGCCTTCCGAGGTGGTGCGGACGGGGTTGCCGTCCGCGGGTTCGAAAATGCGTGTGTCGTCCGTGCCCGCTCTATTGCCAGAGCGGCCACCAGCGAAGCGTGCGGAGGGCGGACGAAGAAAGCTTGTCGAATCTCGGTTTCAATTCAGGTGAGGAAACGTGGGAGGCGCTTCGTTGCGCCGGTAACGTGGAATCCAAGGTAGCAGAGCGAAAGGGCGGTCAGCAAGGGGTCGATTACGGCGAATCGCATAAGCGACACCGATTTCGGACAAGAGGACGGGCGAAAGTCGGGGTGCGGAGGTGGGGGAAAGCCGACGGAAGTCGACGGAAGCCGACGGGGCCCTCCGCCGCGCGGAAAAGCCCCGCCGACCGCCAACTACCCATGGATATGTGCGTCAGACGTCGTCCAGCACCGGCGCCATCAGGGCGCACTCACGCGGATCCGCGCCGAGCGAGAACGCCAGCCGCTCCCACCCGAGCATCACCTTCCTCATCTCCGACAACGCCGCCTTGGCTTCAGCGACCTTCATCCCGAAGTAGGGCGCGAGCGATACCGCGTCGTCTGCACTTTTGAGCGTCTGCTTCCCGTCCACCGTGATCGGGCGGTGGACGTTCATCCCCGGGGGCGCGATCGAGAAGGCGTGGGCGGGGGCCAACTTCCAGCCGTAGGTGGAGCGGATGAACTGCCAGTGCGCGGGCACGTCCGCGTCCGCGCCGCAGAGGTGCGAGAAGACCATGCGCCGCCAGATGCGCGGGAGGTCCTTCGCGGGTTCCGCCCCGGAGGAATTCAGAATGTCGGCGAGCCCCAAATACGAGAGCCCTGACTTCGGGTCGCCGCCCAAGGTTTCCCCCGAGAGCGTCAGCTGCGCGCGGCCGTCCGCGTCGCGGTCGTAGCGCTCGAGGAAAAGGACGTTCGTCCCCATGACGTTCACCCAGTCGGAGGCGACGGTCTCGATCCCGCAGCGCCGCGCCAGGCGCAGCGCCAGTTCGCGCCAGAGCGCCGCGTCGACGGGCGCCGCGGCCGCCCGCGTCTGAAGAAGGGCGGACGTCCGGCCCGAACGCACGACGAAGCGGCCTTCCGGACCGGGAAAGCTCATCGCCGGAAGAAGCACCGTCCAGTCTTCCCGTCGGGCGCGGTCGCGCTCCGACGCGTGCCATGCGTAGAGCAGTGCGTCCACCTGCGTGGAGCGGTCCGGGACGGGTTCCCGAAGGCCCGCCGCCCAGTGGTTTTCAAGAAGCGAAATGCCGCCCGCGTGATGATCCGCATGAGGGATGCGCACGGCCGAGAGCTCCAACGGCGTCGCGTCCTCCGGGAAGGGGAGCGCCAGACCTTCGCGGCCGGCTTCAAGGTAGAGCGATAGGATCGAATCGTGAACCCGACGGTCTTCAAGGAACCCGAACGACCCCCGCTGCTCGTGAGGGGTCTGGAGACCCCGCACCATCGGGAGGTCGAAGCCGAGCGCGAAGCCCTTGTCCAACCAGCCTTCGTCGTAGATGAAGTGGGGGACCGGAGGGAGGGCGCGTTCGATGGTGGGCCAGGGGTCTTTTTGGGAGCGCGGATTGGGCGCGAACTTCAACGGATCGGTGAAGGGACCCGAGTGACGACGCCCGATCGTTTCAGTCAATCCGGTGGCTTTGCTAGTGAGCGCACGCTTTGCATCGGCTTCGAGGTACGAGGGAAGCGAGGCCGATTCACGCCCGGAAGCGCCGCGCCGACCCTTGGGCCGGTCCCAGGAGGCGATGACGTTCGGGTCGGTCCAACCGTCGCGGGACGGGGAGCGGGCGTCGCGTCTATCCGCGTAGCGGTCGGACGAACGGTCGACGTAGCGATCGGAGGAGCGATCGAAAGAGCGTTCGGCCGTGCGTTGGTCGTTCCAGGAAGAGGGTGAATCGTCGGCGCCGTACACGCGCATGTTGTCGCCGTTCATCTGGGCGACCTTTTTGCGCCGGACGGGGAGGAGCAGCGTTCCGGCCTTCGGTGCTCCAGGAAGGCCGTTCACGACGACGTCGAACGCTCGAAAAGAGGGAAGCAACATATTTGTGGAAACCTGAGGTCAAAGGCTTGTCGTCATTCGGACTTCTTGGCGCGCACCCGGCGGGGGAGGTAGCGGGCTTCGTTCGCCAAACCGATCGGATCGTTCTCCGAGGAGGCGAGGGTGCTGATGGCGCTTGTGAGCCCGAGGGCATGCACGACGCTCGCCACGTTCCCGATCGAAACACCGGGGTCTCCGTTTTCAATCTTCGAAAGGGTGTTCAACGAAATTCCGGCACGCTCCGCAATCACGGATTGGGGGAGGGCGCGGCGGAGCCGGGCATTCTTGAGGTTGAGACCGAGGGTCTTCAGAGCCTCATCCAGGGCGAAGGAGGGACGCATAATACGCAGGATCCTGTGTGTTGACGGTTCTAGTATAAATCATTTTGCAATTAAGGACAATCAGGGCGCTTCCACACCACGGGTGGTGTCGGATTGGGATATTTGCGGGATATTGGTATCCGTGCGCATTTTTCTATATGAAGAATCCTGATGACTAAACCATACAACACGCAATATCCGATGGGTAAGGCGGTTTCAGAGCGGTGCGCATCGGCCATTTGACGCCACGAAACGTCGTCAAAAGCTCCAACGCCGCTCGTTCGGAAACTGAAGTTCGGTGCCGTTCGACGCGAAAGCCATGCGGACCGTGATTTAGGTTTCATCCCCGATACGGAAAATCCGCGTATGGGCTTCCTGAGGTCGTTGCTGCGGTTCGGTGTTGAAGTCTTTGAACGGCCTGTCGCGTTCACCTGACCGAAACCGCAGATCGTTTTCCGGAGGACGGGTCCCGCTCGGGTCGTCTCCACCCTCCCGGAGGGGTGTCAGGCTGGAAGGCTGAAAACACAAAAATGATGAGATTTACGGACGATGAATTTTGAACGTTCTTCCGGACGAACTTCTGGGATGTCGGTTTGGGGAGGTCCTCCCGGGTACTCTTCAGGGAAGGTCGGCAAGGAAAAATCCTTGATTACACATCCCGAACGGGATGAGAAATGAGATGTACGAACCGTCCACGAACAGTCTTCCGAGAGCGTTTCCGCGGCCTATTCGGATGGCCGGAATACCCCGTCCTCCGGGACGTTTCAGCCGTTGAGAAAGCCTCGACGCCGCCGAGCCGCCTTCTGAAGACACGTCGACGGCGTCCGGGCCCCTCCTGCCGGACTTCCCGTCGAGGATCCAGGCGCTTTGAGAGTGAACGTTCACACCGTATCGAGCAAACTTCTCCCCTTTTATGAGGCTGGGAACGAGCTTGTTCGTTCGGGGGCTTGCCCGTGTTCAGTCCCTTTCGAATGGCGCGGCTTTGCACTAGTCAAATGGTGAGAATGAGCAAGAAATGAGGTTCGGCAGGCATTCTCTTGGAGTTCTCAGAAACATCCCGATCGGGAACAAACAACCCCGCTCAACGCGCTGGGTTTCCCGCCCGCCCAGGCGACCCACACTCACTGATTTGAGGCTTCGGAGCCGCCGTCGCGCCCTTTCTCCGGTGCTTTACCCTGGGCGGCCCGCCGCCCGACGCCGACCTCGTCCCTGCCCGGTTCAGGCCCTTGTCTGACACCCCGTCTCGGACCTTCCGGAACCTCTTCTTTTTCTGAAAATCTGTCTCTGAAGGCCCTTTCGAACGCTCTTCAGCGCGCTCGACCCGAGCCGTCCGCAGAGAACCGTCAGCCCTCGCGGTTCGCCGCCATCCGTCCGTCCTCGCCGGAGCCTATTTTCTTCGACGATCTGATCTTCAACCCCTCGCGCAGCGCTTCCGACGCCCCGATCCGGCCCGTCCCTCCCGGTACCCGCAGCGCCCGTTCGGCCGCGCCGTCCGCCCGGCATCCGCGCCCGACCGACCCGGCTTCCCGCCGTCCCGGCCGACGTCCGCGTCCTCAACGTCCGCTTACATAACCACGCCCAGAACCCGCCTTCCACCGGGCTTCTCCGGCAGAAATCTCCGTCAAATCCCTGAGAACCATCCCGCAAACAGGGTCATCCGAACCGATGATGCGCGTGGTGAATATGAAGGCCTTCAGCGCCCGTCAGACGCCCCTTCGGCAAGAAAAAGCCGCCGAAACGCATCAAAAGAATAGGGGATTACCCTGAAATACCCCTTGGATTTCCGCACACCCCTAGCGGACATACTTCGCTCAACCGCGCCGGAGAACTTCCCCAAGGCCGGAGGCGCGCCGCGGGTCCCCTCAAATCCCTACGTGAGGGACGCCGCGAAGCCCTCCGAAGCCGACTGAAGCCCGACGACGCTCCGCGGCGCTCCCGCCGCCGAGAAGAAACCCCTTCACGGCAGCACGGCAGCACGGTACACCCCCGCCGACCACCTCCGCCTTCCGCCCCTTAAACACGGGACGCCGGGGCGAAACCGCCGCTTGGAGCGGCAGGATGGTTCGGCGGCAGGACAACGCCTGCGGCACCCCCGACGAAACCCCATCGAAACCCGACAACCCCTTTGAACCACCCGAATTGGAGTGAACATCGTGAGCACGCTCTCCGCTACCATGGAAGACTTTCGCCTGAACCTGGGCGGCACTGAACTGAAGCCCCTCGTGATCGGCGGCATGGGCGTCAACATCTCGACCAAGGCGCTCGCGCTCGAAGCGGCGCGCCTGGGCGGCATCGGGCACGTCTCGGACGCCATGCTCCCCGACGTCACCGACAGGCTCTTCTCCACGCACTTCACCGCCTTGAAGGCCAAATTCTTCCGGCACCTCGCCGGCCTCGGCTTCAAGCTCGGCATGAACTTCGACACGATCGACATCGCGCGGCACACCCGCCGCTACGTCGAGGACGTCATGAGCGCCAAGACCGGCCCCGGGCTGGTCTTCATCAACGTGATGGAAAAGCTCACCATGAACGATCCCCTCAAGACGTTGAAGGCGCGCCTCAACGCCGCTTTGGATGCCGGGATCGACGGGATCAGCCTCTCCGCGGGTCTCCACACGTCGAGCTTCGCGATGATGGAGGAGAACCCCCGCTTTCGCGACGCGAAGCTCGGGATCGTGGTGTCGTCCGCGCGCGCCCTCAACATCTTCCTGCGCCGCACCGCGAAGACCAACCGTCTGCCCGACTTCGTCGTGGTGGAGGGGCCGCTCGCGGGCGGGCATCTCGGTTTCGGGATGAACTGGTCGGAATTCAGCCTTCCGTCGATCGTCGACGAGGTGCTGGCGTTCCTCAAGTCCGCCAACCTCTCGATTCCCGTCATCGCCGGGGGCGGGGTCTTCTCCGGCACCGACGGCGTGCGGCTTCTGGAGCGGGGCGCCGCGGGCGTGCAGGTCGCGACGCGCTTCACGGTCTCGAAGGAATCGGGTCTGCCCGACCCCGTGAAGCAGGTCTACTTCAATGCGGAAGCGGAGGACGTCGTCGTGAACGGCATTTCTCCGACCGGCTACCCCATGCGCATGCTCCGGCAGTCCCCCGCGATCTGCTCCAACGCGAAGCCCCAGTGCGAGGCCTACGGGTATCTGCTCGACAAAGGCGACTGCCAGTACCTGCGCGCCTACCGCGAGCAGGTGGCGGCCGATCCCTCGGTCAAAGCCCCCTGCATCGCCGAGAAGACGTGCCTCTGCCACCAGATGAGGAACTTCAAGCTCTGGACCTGCGGCGCGACCACGCACAGGCTCAAGGAAACGAGCGTGAAGCTCCCCGACGGCACGTGGTGGACGCCGCCCGCCGAGGCGATCTTCAACGACTACATGACGGGCAGGAACGACGAGGTGATGCACCCGACCCTCGAAGACGCGATGGCTTCGAAGTGAGGGGAGGGCGCTGAGCGCAAATCGACCCTCGTGAAGGATTGAGGGGGCTCCCCTGACCGGAGCCCCTCAACGGAACCCGGCACGGCCCGAGGGAAGGGGCTTCTGGGAGCGTTGCGGCGTCACGGTGCGCCGCAGGCGGCTCCGGCTCACCCGTGGGAAGCGGGTCGTGCGGGTGCGGCGGGAAGAACCCCGTCGCGGGACGCGCGGGCGGGAGGCTTCGAGGGCCTCCCGGCCCGGGTTCTCCCGAAAAGGATGCTGGGGCCTTCAAGGCCTCCATGGATGACTGCGAACGACGACGGGCGGTGCGGCTTGGGGTTGCGCCGCCCGTTCGCTTTGGGCGCTCCGGAGAAAGCTGCGTACGTACGGCGGATCCTTGGTTTTCCGTACGTCAAAAAGGCGAAAGCCGCTGAGTGGAGTCAGCGGCTTTCAAGGTGACTCTGCGATGAATATCCCCAAAAGAGTCCCGACCATTATGGCACCGACCGCCCCTCTGCAGGGCCGCCGGCACCCGAAATCCGTCACGCGGCCTGGCGTCTCCTCGCCGCATCCCGGTTAGCGGCGTTGACGCCGCGCTGCCCCAAAATCAGCCCGCAGACGGTGAGGCCCGCGCCCATGAGCCCGATGAAGCTCATCTGTTCTTCAAAGAAGAAGCCCCCGATGAGGATCGCGGCGAAGGGGGTGAGGTAGTGCCAGTAGTTGGCGGCCTTGGCGCCGATGACGGCGATCACACGGTGCCAGAGCACCAAACCCGCGGCCATCGCGCCCCAGGAGAGAAAGAGCAGGTTCCCGATCACGACGGGGTCGGTGAGCGAGAGCACTTCCGTGGGCTCCTCCATGAAGTAGAAGGGCATCGCGGCGAGGATCCCCCAACCGAGGCACTTCCGTGCGGCCAAGGCGGGCGGCACGGTGCGGAGCCGATGGAGCACCAGCGCGTAGAGGGCCCAGGAGAGCGCCGCCCCCATCGCGAGGAGGTCCGCCGTGCCGGAGAGGTCGTGGAGGATCTCACCGTCGATCACGGTGAGGATGACGCCGGTCGCCGCCGAGCAGAGCCCCAGCCACGTCGTCCAGTGCATCTTCACGCGGGAGAGGACGGCGGACGCAATGAGGACGCCCAGAAGCGGCCCCGTCGCCAGGATCACCGCGGTGTTGGCGGCCTGGCCGTGCGCGAGCGCGAGGTTCGTCAACCCGCCGTAGAGCGGCACGAAGGTGACGCCCAAAAGCATGCACTTCACCTCCGCCTTGATGCTGCCGGCGTAGATGCGCTTCGGTGCGATCAGAATGAGGAGCCCGTAGGCGAGGACGGCTTTCAGAATCAGCACCGCGAAGGGGCCGACGCCGCAGTCGTAGAGCGTTTGCGTGGAGAAGTAGGCGGCCGCCCAGAAGAGGGCGACGAGGGAGGCAAGGACGTGGTGAAGGGCGCTCATGAAGAACCCGGAAGTCGAAACGATCCGCCTATTTTAACGCCGGGGCGGCGTCCTTTCCTCGGCTTTTCCGCTTCCGCTTTTCGGTTCGGAGCCCCGAAAAGAAAGCCGCCCGGCTTCGGGCCGGGCGGCGGGTGCGGGGTTCGTGCCGGAATCCTGCGTAAGCCTCGGGTCCCGAGGCTTATGCGGCCTTCCTGTCCTGACGGATCAGCATGAAGCGCATCAGGTTGGCGGCGAAGACCTTGCCGAGGAGAATGACGCCGAGGCAGGCGCCGATCGTGGTCGGGACGGCGTGCGAGCCGTCCGCCGCAGTGAGCGTGAAGACGACGACCCCGGACGAGAGGAAGTTCCCCACGGCTGCTCCCGCGGTCATCTGGAAGGTGGCGAAGATGTTGGCTTCGCGCTCGGTCAGCTGCCCGGAGTCTTTGAGCGAGCGGGTCAAGGCGGCGCCGGCGTCGGTCGACTGAAGCGACGCGATGATCGCAAGCGTCGTCGTGCCGGGAAGGCCCATCCCGGGACGAAGAATGGGGGTGAGGCACCAGGCCGCGGCGCGCAGCGCGCCGAAGTGCTCGAACACCGTCACCATCGCGACGGAGAAGAGGATCGAGGGGACGAGCGAGAGCGCGAACATGAAGCCGTCGATGGCGCCCGAGCCGCCTTTGCCGCGGTAGTTCGACATGGCGGTGACGAGGTCGCCCTCCGCGCCGGTCGTGACGCTCGAGACGAGGCGGCCGAATTCGCCGTCCAATACCGTGAAGTCGAAGATGCCGTACCAGGCGTCGGAGTAGCAGATGCCGGAGAAGAAGACGACGGCGAGGGCGAACGAGATGAAGTCGCCGGGGCGGATCTTCCCGCTGATGTCGGGGTTTTCGGTTGCTTCGCTCATGGCGGAGGTCCTTGGGTCTTGAAGTGTTGGGGGATTTGGTTGAGGCGCGCTCCGGACGCAAGGGACGGAGTCGTGCCTGTGGGTGTTCGCGAAACTATACCGAATGCGGCGGGGATTCCGCGAGATTTTTCTGCCGCTTTGGAGGTAAACCCCGACGGGAGAGGCGTTTCCGGGGCGGCGTGCTTTGCCCGATCCCCGCCGAATCCGCCGCGGACGGTTCGGAAGCGTCACTTTGGAGTCCTCGTTGGGCGCGTCTTCGTCGAGAAAGACCGGCCGAAACGGCTCAAAAGACTGAAGATTTCACCGAAAAGCCCACGGCCCGGCGTTTTTCGCGTACGCTTCCGCTTTGGACGCGTTTTGGCGCCGCGCCCGAAGAAGAAACTCAACTCCCACGACTCACTTCTCACTTTTTCGAGACTCTCATGCGCAAGTTCCTTCAGGAATTTCAGGCCTTCATCTCCCGCGGCAACGTCCTCGACCTCGCCGTCGCGGTGATCACCGGTGCGGCCTTCACGAACATCGTCAATTCGCTCATCAAGGACATCGTGAACCCGATCCTGGGCGTCCTCGTCGGCCGCCCCGACTTCACGAATCTCTTCTTTGTGCTCAAGCAGCCCCCGGAAGGCTTCGACGGTCCCTGGACCTACGATGCGCTCACCAAGGCGGGCGCCACGGTGCTCGGCTACGGCGCCTTCCTCACCTCCGTCGTGCAGTTCCTCCTCATGGCCTTCACGGTCTTCTGGATGATCAAGGTCGTCACGACGCTTCGCGTGAAGCTGGAGAGCGAAGCCGTCGCCAAGCTCCCGAAGCTCTCGAGCGTGCTCCCCGGCGGCAAGAAGGAAGAGGAAGCGCAGAAGGAAGAGAAGCCCGCTGAACCCGCCCCGGCTCCCGCGCCCGAACCCGCCCCCGCGGTGTCCGCCGAAACGACGGAGCTCCTGCGCGAAATCCGCGACCTCCTCAAGGCCTCGAAGAGCGCGTAATTCCTCGGGGGGAGGCTCTCAGGGCGTGCTGAGGGCCTCAGGAACGGCCTACGGGCTTTCCGAAGGGGTTCCCTCGGCGGGGAGCAGACAGCGCTCCCCAGAGGCGCTCAAGAGCGCTCAGGAGCCCTCAGACGAAGCTTCAAACACGACGAACGGCGTCCGGCATCGAACCGGGTGCCGTTTTCATTTGAGCGCCGTGAGCGCCCGGATGACCTCGTCCGGGGCTTCATTCGCCTCGAACGGCGCTGATGCGCTTTCATGCGCACGCTTGGGGCGCTCAACGGCGGCATCCGCGCGCCGCCCGGTACCGTCCGGGATCGCGCCGGTCGGATCCAGTCTTCCGAAGTCCGCAGTCTCTCCCCGACCTCCCAAAAGAAGAGAGGGCCCCTCCGAAGAAGAACCCTCTCCCCGTGCGCTCCCGAGGCCGGTGCGGCCTCAGGGCGTGATCGGTACTGACGTTTTACGCCTGCGTCTTACGCCTTGAAGGCGGCCTCAAGGCAGGGCACGACCTGCTTCTTGCGGCTCATGACGCCGTCCAACCAGATGTGCTGGCCTTCCCAGGTCTTCCCCCAGGCGGACGCCACGCGGGCGGGATCGTCGCTCGCCATGAGAAGGAGAGAACCTTCCTTCATGATGTCCGTGAGGAGCAGAAGCGCCGAGTGGCGGCCTTCCTCGCTCTTCACCTTGGCGAGTTCGGCTTCAAGGGTCGGCATCATGTCGTGCACGAGCGCGAGGTCGACGAGTTCCAACTGGCCGACGCCGACCTTCGAGCCCGACATGTTGAAGTCCTTGAAGTCGCGGAAGATGAGGGAGCGCGGTTCCGCGCCCGCAACCGCCGACTTCGCCGTGAAGAGTTCCATGCCGAGGGCGTGGAGGTCATCGATCCCGGCGATCTTGGCGAGCTCTTCGGCGGCCTTGCGGTCGGCCGGGGTGCAGGTCGGCGACTTGAAGATCACCGTGTCGGAGAGGATCGCGCAGAGCATGGCGCCCGCGATGTTGGCGGGGGGCGTGAAGCCGAGGTAGTCGTACATGCCCTTGAGGATCGTGCAGGTGCAGCCGACCGGCATCAGGACGCATTCGACCGGGGCGGTCGAGGTGAGGTCGCCGAGCTTATGGTGGTCGACGATGCCTTTGAGGCACGCGTCGTCGATGTCCGCGGGCGCCTGGGCGCGGTCGGAGTAGTCGACGAGGTAGAGGTCGCGCCCGGCGACCGACGAAATCACTTCGGGGGTTTCGAGGCCGAAGCGCTCAAGAATGAAGGCCGTTTCCGGCGCGGGAAGACCCTGCGCGCAGGCGACGACGTCCATGCCGCGGCGCGTGTAGAGGTCCGCGCAGGCGATCGCGGAGACGATGGAGTCGGAGTCGGGGTTCTTATGACCGAGGATGATGGCGGACACGGTGTTTCCTTCGTTGTTTGGAGTGTTTGGAAGAGGTGGAATCAATCCGAACATTTTACCGGGTCGGGGAGGGGGCGGGCGGCCCGTTGAAACGTTCGGAAAGCAATGGGAGGAGGGGATCCGAGGGGAGTTGCCCCGAGAGCGCACGTCAAGCGCACAAGTGAAAGGCCCGACGCCTTGGGGGCATCGGGCCTTTGCCTTCAGTTCGCTTGGTCGGTCAGGCCGACGGAGGCGAAATTAGAAGGTGTGCTTCAGACCAACGTAGGCCTGGACGAGGTCCTTGTCGAGCTGGTAGTCAACAAGCGTGTTCGACGTCTTGTTGAATTCGGCTTCCTGCTTGGCATAGCCGGCACCAGCGTAGGCCGTCGTGCGCTTCGAGAGGCTGTACTCGTAACGGGCGGCAAGGCCGTAGTAGGTGGATTCACGGCTTTCAGCGTGGAGGCTGTCGTCGCCGTTGGCGTAGTAGACGGACGTCGTGAGGAGGCCGCCCGCGACAGGCGTCTGAGCGCCGACCGTGAGGCCGAAGCCGTCGATGCCGTCCGTGGAGAGAGCGTCGATGCCGTTCAGGGAGCGGACACCCTGGAAGACCTGACCCATACCGAAGAGCTTGGTCACGCCGAAGTCGTAGTTGGCGCCGACGTAGAAGGTGTGTTGGTCGTCGTTCGGTTCGGTGGCGGGGGTCGCCTGAACGTGACGGACGTTCTGAAGTTCGTACGCGGCGACGAGGTTGAGGTTGCCGTACTGGCCGACAGCGGCGAGCGAGGCGTAGCGATTAGCAGAGGTCTTGCCTTCATCGCCGAGAGCCTTGTCGTCGTCGTTCGCGACGGTGTTGTTCTTGAACGAGTACTGAGCGAGCACCTTCATGCCGGCGAATTCGGGCGTCTGATAGGTGATCATGTTGTCGTAGCGGCTGGACGTGACGAGACCACCGATGCCGTTGTCGAAGCCGTCGAAGGCGTCGCCGATGGCGTAGACGTAGTCGTACGTGCCGGCGGCGGAGGCAACGCCGCCCATGCGGCCGAAGGAGACCTGACCGAAGGCGCCGGCGAGCGTGAGGCTGGCTTCACGACCGAAGAGGCGGCCGTCGTGGCTGAGCTTGCCGGAGTCGGCGGAGAAGCCGTTTTCGAGCTTGAAGGAGACCGTCATGCCGTTGCCGAGGTCTTCGGAGCCGCGGAGGCCGAAGCGCGAACCGGCGTTCATGCCCGATTCCATCGTCAGGGAGTCATCCTTCGTCGTCGTGATGGCGTCGGCGGTCGTACCCGCTTCCGACTTCGTGTGGTTGTACATCAGGCCGAGGTCGACAACACCGTAAACGTTGACGTCGGCGGCCATGGCGGCGCCGGAGAAGAGACCGGCAACAGCGAGGCCGGCGAGAGTCTTCTTAAACATGTGAGGTTTCTCCTGAGAGAGACGTGTGAGTTGGGTCGCCCTGTACTTTCCGGGGCGGGAATGCGGTCCATTGTGCCGAGCGGCGTCAAGGTGTTCGAGTGCTCATGCGCGTGGTGGATCGGGCTGGTTCCATAAAACCCATGAAAATCAACGATATGCACGAAAACAATGCGTGTTGCAGGTTTGCAACGGATAGGGCCTTCCCATTAGCTTTCGGATCCTCAGCTCTCCTGCAAAACCGCCGAAAGTGCCGATTCACTCTGTTTGGACAAGAAAATTACGGCTTAACCCGTGATATCGAAAATCCGAGCGTTTACCTTTTCGGAAGAGCCCCGGACTCTTCGGGCTTCTTTAGGGGATCATTGAGTTCTTGAAAGTGATCCTGCGGTTTTGGGCGGTTTGAGGCGCGTCAGAAACCCGGACAGAACGGTCCGACGTCGTGGAATTCTCATCGGGCCCCGAGGCGCGAGATTCGCCCCCGATCGGGAAGCGGCGGGTACCAGGAGGCTCCAGGGTCGGCGGAGGTCGGCAGGCCCCCGCAGCCCTCCTGCTTCTTCCAACCTTCCCGGCGAGCCGCCGCCCCAAAACGCAAAGAGGGACCGCAAAGGTCCGTCTCCAATGAAGGCGCTGGAGATGTCCTCTCCGGCCCCTCACTTCTTCATCGTCCGCACCACGCAGGTGACCGGCCCCAGAATCTCGGCGTTGCTCAGATTCACCCGCATCGTCGGGTAGTCGCCCGAAGCGTTCGCGGCGCGAAGTTCCTGCGAGAGCCCCCGGCGGGAGAGCTTGCGCAGGTAGAGCTTCCCGTTCACCTTCGCGAGGCAGAGTCCGTCGTTCGCGACCTGGCCGCGTTCGACCAACACGAGGTCCCCGCGGAAGACGCCGTCCTCCGCCATCGCGTCGTCCTCCACCTCAAAGGCGAAGAGGTCGCGCCGGTTCTGGGCGATCCGGTGCATGAGGTTGATCGTTTCCGTCCCGTCGCAGTTGGGCGTCACGACGTCGGTCTGGTCGTTCATAAGCAGCGACGCCGCGGTGATGAAGGACACCCGGTCGGCCGGAAGCCCCACCTTGAGGCAGCCTTCGGGCGTCGCGGTCTTCTCCGGAATCGTCTCGGGCGTGGGCGCGAGGCTCTCCAAGTCGATCCCCCAGCGGTCGGCGACGTCGCCCACGTGGTCGAGCATCTTCCTCAACCATTCCGTCTGGCCGATGCTCTGGTAGACCTTCGCCTGTTCGGGCGTGAGGCGCAGCTGGACGTGCACCGTGTAGGTCGGGCCCTGCTTGGGGCGCCGTCCGGTGGCGCTTCGCTTCGTCGTCGGTTGGGTCGTCTTGTTGGGATGAGGGTACGTATTTCGGACCTG
>NZ_JH604919.1 GCF_000250875.1 Sutterella parvirubra YIT 11816
CAAGGGTAAGCGGGGCAAGCCTGGGCATTGGGAACTTCACATAGCGGTTGAACAACCGAGCAGGAAGGTTTCGTTGGAAGGCCTGACGAAGGATCAGGTCGAAGGCACCGACGTCGGTGAAAACAACATGGCGGCCACCACTCACGGGCTTTGGAAAGGAGGAAGGCTCAAGTACGATCGAGATTGTTATCTTGCTCTTCGCAAACGCCTTCAGTGCAACGGCTCACGGAGTGCCAATCAGCACCTCCGAAAGGCTTCCGGCCGAGAAAGGCGGCACGTCAAGCATGTCAACAACGTCGTCAGCAAGCAGATTGTTCAGGAAGCAAAGGCAAACGGCATTCGCGTGATCGTCCTTGAGGACCTCACGCACATTCGGGACCGAATCAAGGCCGGGCTGCGCGTCCGTACCCGGCTTCACCGATGGCCTTTCCGAGAGCTTCAGGAAATGATCGTCCACAAGGCGGCACGCGAAGGCATCGAGGTTGTTTTTGTCGATCCTCGGTACACCTCGCAGACATGCAGTAAGTGTAAGGCGCTAGGCAAGCGCCGCAAACATAGGTTTGTTTGTTCGAATTGTGGTAATCGCGCGCACGCGGACGTGAATAGCGCCTGCAACTTGCGCGATTTGGGCTATCAGTGGATAACCCAAGGGGAGAAGTAAACCTTCCCGATGTTGACCCTCTTCGGAGGTGACAATAAAGCTTCTGACTTTAGTCAGGAGTTGTTT
>NZ_JH604920.1 GCF_000250875.1 Sutterella parvirubra YIT 11816
GCGGCGGTCAGCGTGGTCTTGCCGTGGTCCACGTGACCGATGGTGCCCACGTTGACGTGGGGCTTGGTACGTTCAAACTTACCCTTGGCCATTTTTGGTCCTTGATAGTTTCAATGGTTTGAATTACTTGGCCTTGTCGGCGATGACGGCTTCGGCAACGTTGCGCGGAGCTTCGGCGTAGTGCTTGAACTCCATCGTGTACGTCGCACGGCCCTGCGTGAGCGAGCGCAGCTGCGTGGCGTAGCCGAACATTTCGGCGAGGGGAACCTCGGCCTTGATGCTCTTGCCGCCGCCGACGAGGTCGTCCATGCCCTGGATGACGCCGCGGCGGGACGAAAGGTCGCCCATCACGTCGCCCATCTTTTCTTCAGGCGTTTCGACTTCGACGGCCATGATCGGCTCGAGGAGAACCGGGTTGGCCTTGCGCATACCTTCCTTGAAGGCCATCGAGGCGGCCATCTTGAAGGCGTTTTCGTTCGAGTCGACTTCGTGGTACGAACCGAAGTGGAGCGTGACCTTCACGTCGACGACCGGGAAGCCCGCGAGCACGCCGGCCTTGAGGGTGTCTTCGACGCCCTTTTCGACCGCCGGGATGTATTCGCGCGGAACCACGCCGCCCTTGATGGCGTCGACGAACTCGAAGCCCTGGCCGGGTTCGAGCGGTTCGAGCTTGAGCACGACGTGACCGTACTGGCCGCGGCCGCCCGACTGCTTGGCGAACTTGCATTCGGCGTTTTCGACGACGGAGCGGATCGTTTCGCGGTAGGCCACCTGGGGCTTGCCGACGGTCGCTTCGACGTTGAATTCGCGCTTCATGCGGTCGACGAGAATTTCAAGGTGAAGTTCACCCATGCCGGAGATGATGGTCTGGCCGGATTCTTCGTCGGTGCGCACGCGGAAGGACGGGTCTTCCTGAGCGAGACGGTTGAGGGCGAGCGCCATCTTTTCCTGGTCGGCCTTGGTCTTGGGTTCGACGGCCTGCGAGATCACGGGCTCGGGGAACTCCATGCGTTCGAGGATGATCGGGGCGTCGAGCGCGCAGAGCGTGTCGCCCGTCGTCACTTCCTTCAGACCCACGGCGGCGGCGATGTCGCCGGCCTCAACGAACTTGATTTCCTTACGTTCGTTGGCGTGCATCTGGAGAAGACGACCGATGCGTTCCTTCTTGTTCTTGACCGAGTTGAGCACGGTGTCGCCGGAGTTGAGAACGCCGGAGTACACGCGCAGGAACGTGAGCTGGCCCACGTACGGGTCGGTCATGATCTTGAAGGCGAGCGCGGAGAAGGGAGCGTCGTCCGAAGCTTCGCGGGTCGCTTCCTTTTCGTCGAGGTCGAAGCCGGCGACCGGCGGAATGTCCGTCGGAGCGGGGAGGAACTGCACGACCGCGTCGAGCATGCGCTGCACGCCCTTGTTCTTGAACGCGGTGCCGCAGAGCATCGGCTGCACTTCGCAGTTGATCGTGCGGGCGCGCAGACCGGCGATGATGTCCTCTTCGGAGAGCTCGCCCTCTTCGAGGTACTTGTTCATGAGCTCTTCACTGGCTTCAGCGGCGCTTTCGACCATCTTTTCACGCCATTCTTCGGCCGTGGCCTGAAGGTTGGCGGGGATGTCCTTGTATTCGAACTTCATGCCCTGAGACTTGTCGTCCCAGATGATCGCCTTCATCTTGATGAGGTCGACCACGCCTTCGAACGTGTCTTCAGCACCGATCGGCACGACGACGGGGACCGGGTTCGCCTGGAGGCGCTTCTTCATCTGGTCGTAGACCTTGAAGAAGTTGGCGCCCGTACGGTCCATCTTGTTGACGAACGCGAGACGGGGAACGCGGTACTTGTTCGCCTGACGCCAAACGGTTTCGGACTGCGGCTGCACGCCGCCCACGGCGCAGTAGACCATGCAGGCGCCGTCAAGCACGCGCATGGAACGTTCGACTTCGACGGTGAAGTCGACGTGCCCCGGGGTGTCGATGATGTTGAAGCGGTGGGATTCGAACTGGTTTTCCATGCCGCGCCAGAACGCGGTGGTCGCGGCCGACGTAATCGTGATGCCGCGTTCCTGTTCCTGTTCCATCCAGTCCATGGTGGCAGCGCCGTCATGCACTTCGCCGAGCTTGTGGCTCACGCCGGTGTAGAACAGAATGCGTTCGGTCGTGGTGGTCTTGCCCGCGTCGATGTGCGCGGAAATACCGATGTTGCGGTAACGCGAGATCGGGGTTTGACGAGCCATTTAAGGTTCCTCTTTAGGACGCCGCACAGAGGGTTTGAAGTCTCTGTGCGGGCGGATGAGCTGTTAGAAGCGGAAGTGCGAGAAGGCCTTGTTGGCTTCAGCCATACGATGGACTTCGTCACGCTTCTTCATGGCGCCGCCACGGCCTTCGGCCGCGTCGAGGAGTTCCCCCGCGAGACGCTGCGGCATGGACTTTTCAGAACGCTTCTTGGCGGATTCGCGCAGCCAGCGCATGGCAAGCGCCATGCGGCGGACCGGGCGGACTTCAACCGGAACCTGATAGTTGGCACCACCGACGCGGCGGGACTTGACTTCCACCAGCGGACGGACGTTGTTGAGCGCGGTGGTGAACACTTCAAGCGCGTTCTTGCCGGACTTTTCTTCGATCTGCGCGAGGGCGCCGTAGACGATGCGTTCGGCCACGGCCTTCTTGCCATCGAGCATGATCACGTTGATGAACTTGGTGATTTCGACGCTGCCGAACTTCGGATCGGGCAGCACTTCGCGCTTGGGTACTTCGCGACGACGGGGCATTTGAATTCCTCTTTCGTGTCTTCAGTCAATGCGCGGCCACTATTTTCATGTTGGGCGCAGCGCATTTTTTCTTTGCTAAGCGATCCAAAGGGATCGCGACTTACTCGGTTCGTTCACCGTCAGGCGGCGAATCGGACCGTTGCTCCACGGTTTGTCACCGCGAGTGGTATTAAGCGGCCTTCGGGCGCTTGGCACCGTACTTGGAACGGGCCTGCTTGCGGTCCTTGACGCCCTGGGTGTCGAGGGAACCGCGAACGATGTGGTAGCGAACGCCAGGAAGGTCCTTCACACGGCCGCCGCGGATGAGCACCACGGAGTGTTCCTGAAGGTTGTGGCCTTCACCGCCGATGTAGGAAATGACTTCGAAGCCATTCGTGAGACGCACCTTGGCAACCTTACGGAGAGCCGAGTTAGGCTTCTTCGGGGTCGTCGTGTACACACGGGTGCAAACGCCGCGCTTCTGCGGGCAGTTCTTCAGCGCGGGGCTCTTGCTCTTGTCGTGCGTGAGCTCGCGGGGCTTGCGAACAAGCTGGTTGATGGTAGGCATAAACGTCCGTCAAATAAAGGCCCGAAAAACCGGGCCGGTTTCAACATGCTTTCAAAGGAAAAACGCCGCACTGTCAAGTACTTGCGGGCGTTCCGCACCTCAGAAGAAAGAGGGGCGACTTTGAAAACACGTGATTTTCATCCAAAAGTCAAGGCGCTGTCAAGCGAAAGCGCCCCGGAAAAAAATCAGGGGCGCGGAAATGACGAACCGCCCGGCGGGACGAGCCCTCGGGCGGTTCGGTTCTTTCGGGTTCCAGCGGGGAGATCCAGGGGACCTCCCCGTCGGCGGGACGATGGGCTTAGGAACAGTAAAGAAATAAAATTTACT
>NZ_JH604921.1:0-4444 GCF_000250875.1 Sutterella parvirubra YIT 11816
AAGGGCCCCGGTGAAGAGGTTCCTTAGGTACCTTTTCATCTCCGCGAAGAGTTCATAAATCCGAATGGAAATCTAAAGGTATTCCTTTTTTGAGAGCACGAGAGCTAGCAAACCTAGCAGACACAGGAACATTGGTGAATGAACTCTTTATTGACAAGGAATTGTTCCGCATCAGAACCAGCAAAGGAGAAACTCCTAATCCCGGAGATTTGGTTTTTACAGCCGTCGGGACATTAGGAAAATGTTATGTTGTAAAGAGTGATGACATCTTTTTTTGCAAAGACACCAACACACTCCGATTCTCGTCTCACAAACAATACCCTGAATATCTTCGGACTCTTTTTCAAACCCCCTACCTTCAAGGCGTCATTCAAAAAACGGCCGTTGGATCTACCGTCAAAAATCTGACCATCGGCGTCATGCGAGATTGGTGGATTCCTGTTCCGCCGATCGAAGAGCAACGCCGCATCGTCCAGAAACTCAACGAACTTCTGCCTCTTGTCGAATCATACGGGAGGGAGCAGTTAGCTCTTGAGCAGTTGGAGAAGGAACTGCCGGGAAAGTTGCGCGCCTCCTTGCTGAGCGAAGCCATCCAGGGGAAGTTGGCTCCTCAACTCGACACCGAACCCGCGGTCGATCAAATCGGCGAAGTTCCGGAAGACGTACCATTTGCCATTCCCGAAAAATGGAAATGGACGCGAATTCAGGATGTCGCCACCCTGAACCCTAAAATAACCACCCATGATGAATCCCTCAAAGTCTCCTTTGCACCCATGGCATCAGTTGACGCAGGATACATCAACCACATCAACACATCTGACGAAAGATCCTGGAGCTCTGTAAAAACGGGCTACGCAAAGTTTGCCGAAGACGACATCCTTCTTGCCAAAATCACCCCTTGCTTTCAAAACAGGAAGTCAGCCATTGCCACTAATCTCAAAAACGGCATTGGTTGCGGATCCACAGAATTCCATGTTTTGAGAGCGTCCAAAGAAGTTGACAAAGAGTATTTATTGATGTTCCTAAAGAGTCAATGGTTCATCGAATACGGCGTTGAAAACTTCAAGGGCACTGCCGGACAACAGCGTTTGGGGACGGCTGACTTGAAGTCCTGCCCCTTCCCTTTGCCTCCCCTCAAAGAGCAGCGCCGCATCGTCGAGAAGCTCAACGTGCTCTTCAAGGACCTCGACCGCCTCACCGGTTGAGCAACGAGGGGCTCCGGCCCCGCAGCCCCCCCGCCGGCCACTTCGTCTCAAACCGGAGGGGCGTTGCTTTGCCGGGGAGGAAGAGAGACCAGCCCTCCCCGGCAGACCTCCCGGACTTCGGCCCGATTGCCCGATCGGGCCGAAGGGATCCCGGAAAGTGTTCGGAAATCACTCACGGGGCTTCACGCACCTCCAAACTCAAGACTTCTCCAACCCGTCTCGCCCGGCATTCACCGCCGCCACGGCCTCGGGCTGCGGGACCACCGCCCCCGTCAGCTTCTTCACCTCCGGCGGATTCAAAATCGACCCGTTCAGCAAACCCCGAATCGTCCCCACGGCCGCGGCCGTCCAGAAGAAGGCGAGAAGAGCACCCAACTCCGCCGCCACCCACGGCAAAAGCGCCAACTCCATCATCGCGGAGAGCCGGAGTGCGAGCACCGTCAAAGCGCCCACGGGGAAGACGAACGCCCACCAGCTGATCGCGAACGGCAGCTTCCCCTCGCGGAGGTTCTTCACCGTCAGCACCGCCGCGATCACCATCCACCACAACGCCGCGCCCATGAAGGCCGACGCCACCAGCGTCCCGTAGCGGATCAAGGAGGCGTCAGCCACGGCGTGAAGGAGCGCCAACATGCTCAGAGGAATCACCGCCAAGGGCGCCAGGTGCACCCAAAGGGTCGGGGTCATCTTCCCGACGATGGGCGCCCCCAGGAAGTGCCTCGCCATGGTGAGCGCCGTCAGCCCCACGTACATGAAGACCCCCGCACCGAACCCCACCATGTTGACGCCGAAGTAGACCTCCCGCATCAAGCCTTCCGCAGGGGCCGCCAGGCCCGCGCCCGCCACCGGGATGACCACCAAACCCACCGCCGGGATGAAGTGACCGGGGGTCACCTGGTCAAGCGTCAGACTCTTCCCCGCGAAGAGAAGCGAGAGGATCACGAAGCTCGACAAGAACGTCCCCACGACGCCCGGCCACCAGAGCCAGGCGACGGCGGTCAAGGGTTCCGCGCGGACGGTCCACTCGGCGGCCATGACGAGAAGCGCGATCGGAAAGGTCGCGTAGAACGCGCCTTCCACCGGGTGCGAGACGGTGTGGAGCACCGCCTTCGGGAAGAAAACGAGCCGCAGCACGGCCGCCGCCCCCAGCACCGTCATCATCACGACGGCGGCCCAGTGGAGGATTTCGGCCGGGAGCGCCGCCCAGGCGAAGGTCTTCGAGAAGAGCGTGAGCGCCAGGCTCGTGACGGCCGTCCCCATGACGGCCGCGAACCAGCCCGGGGCCATGGTGCGCACGAAGAGAGTGAAGCGGTTCATGTGGAAAATCCTTTTTGAAATGTTGAACGGGCGGAATGTCGGTCGAAGGCGGTCGGCAGGATTGCAGAGCAGCCGGAGCCTCAACCGCCCCTGCGGCGGCGGTCGTTGGTCGTTGAAGCGTGGCCGGTGGTCTGAGACCGGCCGGGAAGAATGAGCGGTGTCGGCGGAGCGGCCTCGGGGCGTTTTGGTCAGGTCGGCCCCGATTGGTCGGTTTGGTTGGTCGGTCTGGTCGTCCGGCCCGCCGACACCGCTTCGCCTCACTTGTCCGGTACAGGGCTCCCGCCCCCGGCGGACGCGTCGGCCGAGGTTTCGAGTTCGCCCCCGCGGGCGCGCCACTCCATGACGCCGTCCCGCACGATGTGAAGAGTCCGGCCCTTCTTCGCCAAGGCTTGAGCCGCGTCCCGCGCCAGGAAGCAGTAGGGACCGCGGCAGTAGGCGCCCAGTTCCGTCCCTTCGGGGAGCCGCAGAGCCAGGGCCTCGATCTCGTGCCCCTCGGCGTGGAGCGCCCCGGGGATGTGCCCGGCGGCGTATTCCGACGCGGGGCGCACGTCAACGAGCATCATGCGGCCGGCCTCCACCCTCGCCGCGGCCTCCTCCATCGAGATCACGTCCGCGTCCGCGCGGATCTGACGGTCAAGTTCCGCAAGCGATTCGAGCGCCTTCTCCGCGGCGGCGCGAAGCGTCACCGCCAGATCCGCCCCCCAGGCGCCCGACAACGCGTAGCGTTGGCAGCGGCCCTCGCGCGCGGCGGTCACGAGACCGGCGCGGGCGAGGATCTGAAGATGGTTGCTCACGCTCTTCAAATCAGTCGAGATGAGGGACGCCAGCACCTCCACCGTCCTCGGCGACTGCGCGAGGATTTCAATGAGTTCCAGCCGCGTCTCGTGCCCGAGCGCGCGCCCGACGATGCTGACCTGGTGGTAGAGCTGGTGCTTCGTGTCGATGTTGGCCATGGGGATGACATTCCAAGAGATGTTGGAATGATGATATTCCAATGTTTGTTGGAATGTCAAACGACCACGACGCCGAACTCGACGCCGAACACGGTGCTGAACTTGAGGCCCCGATGCGCGAAGGGCCTCCGGCCGACGCCGAAAGCCCCTCCGAAGCGGGTCCTCACTCTTCCTTGGGATCAGGCCGTTTCTTCAGCCTTCACCTCGGTCTTCACCCCGATCTTCAGCCCCCGCACCTCGCGGGCGTCCAGCACGAAGTCGCAGTAGGCCAAAAGGTCCTCGTCGTGCGTGACGACCAAAACCGCCCTTCCCGCTTCCGCCTCTTCGCGAAGGAGCTTCGCCAAGCGCTCCAGATTCCCGCCGTCCAACCCGCTCGTGGGTTCGTCGAGCACCAGCAAAGCCGGATCCTTCATCAACGCGCAGGCGATGACGAGCCGCTGCTTCTGCCCGCCCGAGAGGCTCTGCGGGTGGCGGTCACGGAATTCGATCAACCCCAAGCGCGTCAAGGCGGCTCCCACATTGGCTTCTTCTTCCGGCGTCAACACCGGCATCCGGCTCCAGAAGCCGGGGGTGCGCAGCGCCAAACGCCTCGCGTACGCCACTTCCTCCCCGACGCTCCGCATTTGGAGCTGGTGGTCGGCGTTCTGAAGGACGAGCGCCGTGCGGCGGAGCCGCTCGGCTTCACTTCCCAACACCTCGCCCCGCACGCGGAATTCGCCTTCCGCGCCGGTTTCAAGCCCCGCCAGGACGCGGGCGATGGTCGTCTTCCCGGAGCCGTTCGGCCCCACGACGGCGGTGATCCCGGCGGGCAAAGAGATCCCGACGTCGCGGACCGCGACGGGGCCGCCGTCCGCCATCGCCCAAGAGAGGTGCGAGACGCCGAAAACTTCAGTCTCGGCCTCCTCCGCCGTTGGGGCGTCGTCGCCGAACCGCACCCGGACGGGCCGATGCCGAAGCGCCCGGCCGGCG
>NZ_JH604921.1:4544-14494 GCF_000250875.1 Sutterella parvirubra YIT 11816
TGCCGAAGCGCCCGGCCGGCGCCTTCGTCCGAGAGCTCCCGCACGCCCGCGCGCCCCGCGATCTCTTCCAGGGTGCCTCTCGCCGTGATGCGGCCCGACTCCATCAGGATCACTTCGTCGGCGACGCCGCGAAGCCATTCAAGACGATGGTCCGCGACCAAAACCGCCCGGCCGCCCGCCTTCACTTCTTTGAGGACGTGCGCGAGCGCGGCGCGGCCGGCTTCGTCCAGGTTGGCGGTAGGTTCGTCCAAAAGCACCACCTTGGGACCGAGGGCGAGGAGCCCCGCCATGCCCGTCAACTGCTTCTGACCTTCGGACAACACGTGGATGTCCCGCGTCCATTCCGATTCGACCCCCATCCGGGCCGCCGCCGTGCGGGCGCGCCGCTCGGCGTCCCCGAACGCCACCCCGCGGGCGCGAAGCCCGAAGGTGAGTTCGTCCCCCACGGAGAGCGCGAAGAACTGCGATTCCGGATCCTGCATGAGCGTCCCGGCCACCCGTCCGACGGCGCCGAGTCCGGCACGTTCGGGTTCCAACCCCGCCACCCGGACCGTCCCGCGGATCAAGCCGCCCGTGACGTTCGGGATGACGCCGTTGACGACCGAGAGCAGCGTCGACTTCCCCGAGCCCGAATGCCCGGTGACGAGCACCACGCGCCCCGGCTCCAGCGTGAGGTTGATGTCTTCCAAAACGTTCTTCTCGTGGTCGTACGCGAAGTCGAGGTGCTCGATGCGGATCAACGGTTCCGTCACGGCCTTTTCCAACTTGTCATGGTTCGTCGTCATGATGGTCACCCCGGCATCGCCACTTCCGGCGCCATCCAGTCGCCCAACGTCAGCCACACCACGACCGTCACGACGGTCGCGAGAAACGCCGCCCGGCGGGTCGTGCGCGTCTCGCCCGAGACGGGCGGACGGGGCTTCGGCGTGAGCCTGCCCGTGACGCCCTTCATCTCGGCCGCGAGCCCGAGGTTCTCGGAACTTCGGAGCGCTCTGAAGAGCACGGGCATCAACGCCATGCGGGCGCCCTCCAACGGGTGCGCCAACCAGAACCTCGCGTCGATCCCCTTCATCCGCAGCGCCGCGCGCACCATCCGGACGTCATCCATGAAGGTCGGGATGAAGCGGATCATGACGGCGGCGGGAAGGTAGACGACGAAGGGGAGCCGGAGGTTCTCCAATACCGCCATCAGGTCTTCGACTTTCGACGAGAGAGCTAACACGAGGACGACGTTGAGCATCGCCAGGCCCCGGAGGAACGGCGCCCCCAGCGCCGCCGGGCTCACGACCGCGTCGCCCCCGACGGTGATCCCCATCGCGAAGCCGCAGGCGACGGCGAAGAGCACCAACACCACGGCGTGAACCTTGACGAGGAGCGCGGGACGCCGGAGCGTCGCCGCCCAGGCGAGCGTCAGCGCCCAAAGAACGATCAGAGGCACCGGGCCCTTCAGGATCCCTGCGAGAACAGCGGTGACGGCCACGAGTACGCACTTCGTCGCGGCGTCGACGCGCTCGGGGAAGACGCGGTGCGGCGTCCCCGTCCTCTCTGACTTATGCGAAGCGCTTGAGGAAGCCGGCATGGCGCAACTCCTTGACGGTGGAACGGGCGAGCCAAAGGCCGAAGAGCGTGCCGGTCGCGCCCAAGAGCACCACCGGCACGACGACCTTCATCAGTTGGGGACTCTCGCGCAGGAACACCCACCCGACGGCGAGCGCGACGAATTTGGCGATCAATTCGGAGACGCCCACGGCGAGCCACGGCCGACGCCAGAACATTTCCCCGAAGAAGGCGCCGATCACGGCGCCGGGCGCGAGCATCATCGCGGAGCCCGACAAGAGCGACCCCACCATCACGGTGACCGCCGTGTAGATCATGATCGTGCCGGGCTTCGCGACCTTGACGAGAAGGACGACCAGAAGCGTCGCGACGACGGTGTTCTTCAAAATCAGCGCGAGGGGATTCAAGCCGCCCCCGGCCAGCGCGATCACGATCGCGGAGAGCTTCGCCGCGGCGGCGAAGACCCCGATGAGCACAAGGTCGCGGGCGTTCAGTTCCCCGCCGAAGAGCGCGGGGACGCGTCTCCGCTTGGGTGTGAAGGCGTCGGCGGCGTCTCCTGCGCGGGAGGCGTCCGGCCGGAGGTCCGCGTCGGTGCGCGGAGCGGATTCGGCGGCATCGACGGCCGCGGGAAGCGTGGTCGTCAAGGTCGGAGGTTCCGTTTGGCGTGAAGAGAAGTGAGGGCTCGCCCGCGGGTGTTCAGGCGGGCCGCAGGCATCCGGCGCGAACGCCGAATCCGTCCGGTTCGCGTGGCCCCGGCTGCCCTCAAAATCCCGTTGGGATCAGGTTCTTGCGCATTCTATCGGAGTAAAGGTTCACGGAGCCTTAACGGCCTGTTCGGGAGAGAAACGCCCCCAAAGAGATGTGTCAAAGGACCTAAGCGAAACACCCCATATGATCCCCCAAAGGATCTACTTATACTTTGCGCCGACCGCGTAGGGAAAGAGATGTCAACCACGTCCCGCGAGGTCCACAGCGCCGATCTTTCGGAGAGGAGATCCCATCGACCGGCCGTCCGCAGTCTCTCCGGTCCCGACCACACCGGATCGAGCGGCGGACACACCCACGGGGCACGAACGACAACGACAAGACCCCGACACGCTCGATTGGCGTCCCGGTCCTTGCACGGCGGGACGCCGATTTTTTTGTCGATCGGCCGGCACCGCCGCCCGGCCGGCCGCACCCATCCGCGAACGGCGCACGCCCGCACGCCCCGCCTCACCCCCTCCGTCTTGAAGAATCCGCCCGCACCCCGCACAATGCGCAGGTATCCACTTTTGAAGCCCCGCAGGTCCGCATGACGAAGCACGCCGCCCATTCTTTCGACAATCCTTTCGAAGATCCGACCGACTCCGACACCGACGCCGCCCCGGCGAAGCCCTCGTGGGCGGACCGCCCCGGGAACCCCTTCGAAGCGCCCGCGGAGAACGATCCTGCGCCCGACGTCATGACCCTGGTCGGCCGAGCTGACGGTCGAGCGACGGATCCGAAGCCCCTCCTCGAATCCCGCGCCGACGAAGATCTCATCGAATGGATGATGGGTGTGGGGCGCTTTTTCGCCGCCGCCGGCGTCACGCTCTCGCGCGGCGCGGCGACCCCTGAGCTTCTGCGCTCAAGGAACCGAGCGCTTCGTTGGGCGATGGGCTTCGACATTCTGGAGAGCACCCTCAGGGACGACGTCCGCGAGGCGTTGAAGCTTGACGACGACTTTCACGACGCGCCCGACCCGCAGCTCATCCGCGAAGCGCACGTGCGCGGAGAACCCGAGGCGGCGGAAGCGGCGGACGCCGTCTACCGCCTCTACGGCTTCACGACGGGGGACGACCTCGCGCCCGACCATTTGGGCCGGGAACTCCTCTTTTACGGCCTCATGACCGAGCGCCTCCACGCCGCAGGGGCGGAGGGCGACCGCGAGGCGGTGGAGGCGCTTTTGACCGACGCCGTCGACTTCCTCGCCCAGCATTTGGACTGGGTGGAGCGGATCCCGGCGGCGGGGATCGATCCCCGGCACCAACTGCTTCTCGCCGTCGTCCGTGCGGTGATCCGCGCGGAGCGGGCGCTCACGATCGAGTAAGGGACGTCGGACCATGCGCAGGGTCGGCAAGGGTTTCGGCACTCTCTTCGCGCTCGCGGTCCTCGCGGGCGGCCTTCTTTCGCCCGCCGCGTCCGCCATGTCCACCATGTCCGCTGCGCCCGCCGCATCCGCAACGTCCTCCCCCGAGCTCGCCGACGTCACCTCGTCGGCGAGCATTCACCTCCAGTTCCCCGACATCGACACGCTGCGGGTCGGGATCATCACCTTCGTGCGGCCCTCGCCCTTTGAGGCGGTGGTCGATCCCACGTTGGCCCAGCTCGCCCGCACCTTCGGCGAGGACCGGATCGAAGTCACGCACTACACGCTCCCCGAGCTCGCCCAAGCCGTCCGCAAGGGCGAGGTCGACGTCTTTCTCGCGAGCTCCGGGTTCTTCGTGCGGCTCGTGGCGGACGGCGCGCGAAGCCTCGCGACCGTGGTCTCCCGCGACTACCCGGACCCCAACCACAACGACGGCTCCGCCCTGGTCGTTTTGGAGAACCGCGAGGATCTCGCGACGTTGGACGACCTGAGGGGGAAGCGGCTTCTCACGAGCACCAAGGACGGCTTCACGAGCGCGCAGGTGCCCTTGGCCGAAATCGCCCGCTTGGGATACGACCCCGAGAAGTTCTTCTCGACCGTCACCTACATGGGCGGCGGCCGGAGGATCCACGAGGCGTTCGACCTTCTGCGCGAAGGCGAAGCCGACGTCGTGAACGTGCGCCTCTGCTTCTTCGAGGAATGGCTCGAAACGCACCCCGAAGACGAAGGGCGCTTCCGGGTTCTGAACCGCAAGGACGGTCCCGGCGAAGCCTGCCGCCGCTCGACCGACCTCTACCCCTCGTGGACGATTGCGTCGACGGCCGTCACCGCCCCCGACGTTTCCAGGCTCGTCACGCGTGCGCTCCTTGAGATGCCGCCCGTGGGCGAGAAACAGCTCTACTGGGGCGTCGCGACGGACTTCTCGAGCATCGACCAACTCTACCGCGACCTCAAAACCGGTCCCTACGCATACCTGCGCGAGTGGACGGTCAGGCGTTTCGTGTCGGAACACCGCGAGTGGTTCATCCTCGCCGCGCTTCTTGCCTTGGGGTTGGTCGGCCATTCGGTCCGCGTCTCCCAACTCGTGCGCCGCCGCACCCGTGCCCTCGTCACGGCGCTCGACACGCAAAAGCAACTCGAGGACAAGGCCCGCGCCGCGGGCGAGCGCTTCCAGAGGCTCGAGCGAATCGGCGTCGTCGGGCAGCTCTCCACGATCTTCGCGCACGAGATGCGCCAACCCCTGGGCGCGATTTCGCTCTACAGCTTCGCCCTCCGGAAGATGGCGCAGGCCGCGGGGAAGACGGACGGAACGCAATCCCCCGGCACCGTCCCCGCCGCCAGCATCCTCGACGTGCTCGAGAAGCTCGACCGCCAGACGGCCCGCGCCGACGCGATCGTGACGAAAGTGAGGAGCTACGCCAAGCGTCAGGGCGCGAGCCGGAGCGTCGTCGCCTTGAAGGACCTCGTCGGCTCCGCCGTCACGGACCTGCGGATCACGGGCCGCTGGAAGTCGGTGATCGAAACCATGCCGATGGAAGAGGTCGACATCGACGCCGACCCGCTCGAAATGGAACTGGTCGCCGTGAACCTCACGAAGAACGCGCTCGAATCCCTGGACGCGCAGGTGAGGGACGGCACCTTCCCGGCGTCGACCTCCTACGTCTCCCCGACCGTCATCGTCTCCGTCACGCGCGAGACGGTCGAGGGCGAACCCCACGCCGTCCTCACCGTCACGGACAACGGCCGGGCGGTCGACGACGACCTTCTCACGTCGCTCGCCGACATGGCGTCCTCCTCCAAGTCCGAGGGGCTCGGGCTCGGCCTCTCCATCGTGCGCGGGATCGTCGAGAACCACGCCGGACGGCTCACCTTCGGCCGGAGCGCCTGGGGGAGCCTCAGCGTGCGGGTGACGCTGCCCGTCGCGAAGCCCAAGACCGCCGCGCCCGACCCGTCCGAATCCGAAGCATCGTCCGAAACACCCGGCACTCCCGCCGCTCCCGGAGGCCTATGACCATGACCGCCCGTCCTCTTCCTTCCGAGACCGAAACCGCCTTCGCGAAGAAGCGCACCCTCATCCGCCTCGTCGACGACGATGCGGAGCTGCGCGACGCCCTCCAGTTCGTGCTCGAACTCGAAGGTTGGAAGACCGCGGCCTACGGCCGCGCGGACGACTTTTTGAAGGCCGACATCCCGAGTGCGCCGGGCTGCGTCGTGATGGACGTGCGGATGCCGGGGCTCTCCGGCCTTGAAGCCCAGGCCGCGATGAACCGTTTGGGGCTGACGCTCCCCATTATCTTCTTGACCGGTCACGGAGACGTCGACATGGCGGTCTCCGCGATGATGGAGGGGGCCGCGGACTTCATCCAAAAGCCCATCGACAACGAGCGGCTTTTGGCCTCCATCGCCCGCGCCGCGGTGAAGAGCCTCTCCAAAGTCGAAGGCCTCACCACCCCTGCCGAAGCCCGCCGCCGCTGGAGCGAACTCACCGAGCGCGAAGCCGGGCTCGCACGGCTTCTCGCCCTCGGCCTCACCAACCGCGAGATGGCGGAGCGCCTCGGGATTGCGCTGCGCACCGTGGAGGTGCACCGCGCGTCGGTCTTGAGGAAGTTGGGCGTCAAGACGCCGCAGGACGTGGCGGCGTTGATGGAGGAGGCGGAGGCCGTTTGAGGCCTTTCCGCCGGGAACGACCCGTTGGAGAACTTCCCGGTCGGGCCGATTCGAACGGCCGCTTCAATTCAGCATTCCAACAATCTCACGTGAGATTGTTGGAATAGACCTGTTTTCCGTGAGAAAAGCGCGGTAGATTGTCGGGGTCAGCCACCCTTCTGAAGAGGTTCAGGATGATCCCCTGCTCCGACACCTTCACCGACGCCTTCCTCCCCAAACCGCGCACCCCGGCCGACCACGCCCGGCTTCTGCGCACGATCGCGGCGTTCGCGAACACCGCGGGCGGGAACCTTTGGATGGGCGTCGCGTCCGACGGCACCGTCACCGGCCTCCGCGACCCGAACGATTTCGAACGCCAACTTCCGGACCTCCTCCGTGACGGGATCCAACCCTGTCTCCTCCCCTTCGTCGAGACCGAACGGGTCCGACTCGACGGCAGGACCGTGCTCCGCCTCCACGTGGAGGCCGGCGCGATGAGGCCCTGCGTCCCCGCGCCCTTGTACAAGACCGAAACCGAAACCGAGCCCGAGCCCGACGGCACGGTCTGGGTGCGGCGGGGGAAAGCCGTCGCCCCGGCCACTGCCGACGAGATCGCCGCGATGGTGCGCGCCGCCAACCCGACGCCCTTCGAAGCGCGGACCGCCCTCCGGCAGGACCTCACCTTCAACGCCTGCGCCGGGATCTTCCGTCAGCGGGGTCTGCCCTTCGGACACGAGGAAAGCGCACGGCCCGGACAGTCCGTGAGCCCCGGGCTGCCCGTGAACCCCGAAGCCCTTCCCCCTGGCTTTTGGGACCGCCGCCGACGGGCCTACACCAACCTCGCCCACATCTGCTCGGACCAGAGCGAACACGCACTCGTCCTCACCCGCTTTGCGGACGACGGGAAGCTCCGGGTGCTCGATGCCGAGTGCGTCGCGGGATCGGTGTTCGAACACTTCATCCGCGCCGAGGACTTCCTCGATCGCGCGGTCGGCCGCGGTCAACACCTCCACGTCCGGCCGGACGTCCTCCGGGAGGCGTTGGCTGCCGCGCTCACGCTTCGCGACTACGCCCGGAAGACTTCGCTCCTCGTTGACGTGACGCCCTCGAACGTGACGTTCTCCGTCATCGGCGGGCTCACCGAGCCAATGAGCCCCGCCGACGCCGCTCTGCGGCTCCGCACCGACTGCCGCAACCCCGAACTCCTCCGGCTCTTTGACCGCTTGGGCCTCACGGCCGGGATCGGCACGGGGATCGAGCTCATCCGCGACTGGGCCAAGGGCTCGTCCGTCGAAGCGCTCCTCAACGTGACGACTTCCTCCGTGACGATCACGCTCCCGAGGCTCCCCAATCCCGACGACCCTGAGCACGCCTTCCCCGACCGGCCCGAGTTCGGCGAGGTGCTTACGCTCCTCGCCGTCCGGGGCCAGACCGCGCCGATCGCCCGGAAGAACGTTCAGAAAGCCCTCGGCTGGTCTCAGACCCGCACGATCACGGTCCTCGCCGTCATGGTGGAGGCGGGGCTCCTAGAGAAGGCCGGCGGCCGCTCGACGCTCTACAGGTTGAAGGGCTGAAGCCCCGCCCTGCGCCCGGCCGCCTCCGGGACCCCAAAAAACGGATCGGGCCGCTCCTCCCCCCAGGAAGAGCGGCCCGATCACATTCACCTCAGGTGAAGCTTCAGGAGCAGCGGATTACTTCGCGGCTTCGAGCGTCACGATGCGGTTGCCGTCGAGGATTTCGAACGTGTCTCCCGACTTGACGAGACCGCGGATGTCGGTGAGGTCGGCAGGCAGAGCCTTCACGTCGACGACCTGTTCCGTGGCGAGGTCGATGGCGATCAGAACGTTGAAGTTCTTCGACACCGCCCAGAGGCGGCCGTCTTCGTAGACCATGCCGGTCACGTAGAGTTCGCCGAGGCTGCGGCCGTCCTTCAGGAGGTCGGACGTCGGCTTGAATTCACCCGAGAGCACGAAGTCCGACTGGAGCGCCTTCGAGATCACGAACGTCTTCTTGTCCTTGTTGTCGGGGACCGTCGCCATGTAGACGTACTTGCCGTCCGTGGCGGAGGAGTGCACGTAGAACATCTTCGCGCGTTCCGTGCCGATGCGGCCGCGGCCGAAACCGTCCACCGCTTCGACCTGATCGCGGCCCGTCGTGAAGTTGGGCCAGCCGGTCACGTCGTCGGCGTTCGGGTTCTTGCGGATCTTGAGGAACGACTTGTTCATGCCCATGAGGACGTAGGCGTCGTCACAGAATTCGGTGACGCCGACGATGTCAAGCACATTGGCCGAGAACCAGGGGTCCATCGCCGCGTGGACGACGGGCTTCAGGTCTTCGCCGAGGAACCAGAAGTCGTACTTCGACGTCACGACGTATTCGCCGCGGATCTTCTGGAGGGTGTTCAACTTGGCGTCGATGCCCTGGATGTCGCGCGTCGCGGTGACGGCGAGCTTGCCGTTCACGTTCAAGGGACCCTTTTCGGCATCGTGTTCGAACGTGATGCCGAGCTTCTTCTCGTTCGGGGCGTACGCGAAGTCGGGATCCTTCACGTCGCGGCGGCCGAGGAAGTTGATGCCGGCCCACATGCCTTCCCAGGACTCATCCGACCACTTGATGTACTTGGTGTTCCAAGAGAAGCGGTAGGGGTCGCCCTGGCCCCAGTTCGGGGGAAGACCCGTCGACCAAAGCGCCTGGAAGGAGTTGGACCCAATGATGAAGGCGACGATCCCGAAGGCGATCTTGTAGAAGCCGGTGAGCGGACGGAAGGGCTTGCCGCGCATTTCGGCGATCAGCGCGTCAAAGCGGGGCGCAAGGAAGGTCGCAAGGCCGAAGAGCATCACGACGCACCAGAACACCACTTCAGCCCAGAACTGGGTGTGGAGCCCAAAGATGTCGAGACCGAAACCCTGGCCGACGTCGCGGAAGGCGTGGTTGCCGAGGTGGCGGAACGAGGAGTAGAGGCCGATCGCCGCCATGACGAGCATGGTCGCGAGGTACTTCGGCTTGAAGCCGTAGCGCACCATGAAGAGCGCGACGACGCCGATGTAGGCCATCTGCTGACGCTGACCCCAGCAGAGCGTGCAGGGGCTGTCGCCCATGAGGTAGCCGAGGATGATGTTGGCGATGCCGACCGGGAGAAGAACGATCAGAAGACCGCCCCAGCAGACGATGTCGTAGAAGGTCTTGGCCTTCTTGATGTCCGTTTCGTTAACGGGCTTGGCGTAATCCGTCATGTCCGCTCCTTAGAGATTCAACTGGCCGAGAATCGCCGTCGAGACGTGCCCGACGTACATGAAGACCACAACGGCCCAACCGCCGATCGTGAGCCACCAGGCGAGCTTTTCCTGCTCGGGCTTGAAGATCAGCAGAAGGACCGCAACACACAAAAGAAGAAGCTCAACGAACTCCATGGCTTGCGTACCTTTCGAAAGGTTGACGGCGTCAGGGGATGGATGGGCGTCTTGACGCGCCCCGGAACTCGACGCCGAAGAGAGTGCGGCGGATTCTTGCACACCCCGAAGCGTTTCCCAACATGTTTTGCAACTCGATTAGGTGTTTTTGCTTACGATCAAAGATTTAGGCGTTTGTCCGGAATCGCTTGACAATTTGCGTTCGCCTCAGAAAGCGCGGGGCGTCT
>NZ_JH604922.1 GCF_000250875.1 Sutterella parvirubra YIT 11816
TGGTGGGCGAAGTCCTCATGGACGCCGGCGTCTCGAAGAAGGACGTCGACCTCGTCGCGTTCGGGGCGGGGCCGGGGGCCTTCACGGGGCTTCGCGTCGCGTGCGGCGTCGCCCAGGGGCTCGCGTGGGCGTTGGACAAGATGACCGCGCCGGTCGCGAACACCGAAGCGCTCGCGCATGCGTTCGCCAAGAAGGAAGGTCTCGCCCCCAAGACGCGCATCTTCGTCGCGAACGACGCCCGCATGGCGGAGTGCTACGCGGCGGTCTACGAAGTCGCCGCTGCGGGTGAGCGCCTCGTCACCGTCACCGCGCCCGAACTCATGAAGCCCGAGGCGGTCGCCGCGGCCGCCCGCGAAGCGGGCGCCGCCCTGATTCTGGGGAGCGCCCCCGCGGCGTACCCGGAGGCGTTTGAGGGCGTCACCGATCTTCGGATCGTCGCCGAGTCGGCGAGCCGACCCGCCGCGATCGCGGAGATCGCGGTTTTTGAGGCGGCCTCGGGCGAAACCGTGCAGCCGTCGCTTGCGGCGCCGCTTTACGTCAGGAACCGCGTCGCGCTCACGATGGCCGAACGCGCCGCCGGGGAGCGCCTCTGATGCGGGCGGGCTCTCCCACCATCCGCCCCATGACCGCGGACGACCTCGACGAGGTCGCGCGGCTTGAGCACGAAGTCGAGGTGACGCCCTGGTCGTGCTCGGGCTTTGAGGATGCGCTGACGCACCACCGCCGCGCGGTGGTGCTGGAGGATGAGGGCCGCATCGCCGCCTGGGCGGTGCTGATGCCGGTCGTCGACGAAACCGAACTTTTGATTCTCGGCACCGCGAAGGCGGCGCAGCGAAAGGGCTTCGCGACGGCCTTGATGCGCCACGAAGTCGACTGCGCCCGGGCGGACGGGATGGTCCGCATGCACTTGGAGGTGCGCGCCTCGAACGCCCCCGCGATCGGGCTCTACGAAAAGCTGGGGTTCGAGCGGGTGGGGCTCCGGAAGGGCTACTACCTGGTCGACGGGCAGCGCGAAGACGCCGTGCTGATGTGCCTGGAAATCACCAAAAACGGCGGGGAGGACGCGCGATGACGGACGACATGAAGGAAGCCCTCACCGAGCCTTTTGCCGAACCTTTCCCCGAACCGTTCGGCGAGGAAGCCAAGGGCTGGAAGCCCTATTGGGATCAGTTGGGATTGGGCCCCCTTTGGGTGCGCCGCAACGTCCCCGACCCCTTCGCGGACGACGTTCCCGGGTTTGAGCGCGTCCCGCCGGTGCGGAACGCCATGGCGGCGCGGTCGGTGCAGGCTACGGCCCCCGGCGGCTCGCCCGTTCCGCAGGTCGCCGCCGGTACGGTCGGCGTGGGCGGCGTCGGCGCGGGGCCGCGCCCCGAATTCGCCCGCACGGCGCCCCCGCGGCGCCCGGGCCCGCCCGAGGATCTCCAGCGCCGTACCGCCCGTCCCGTCGCCGGGATGCCCGGGCAGGGCGCTCAGTCCGCTCAACCGGCTCAGCCCGCGGGCGCGAAGCTCGCCCCCGAGATCGCGGCGGAAATCCCGACCGCGGACTGGAAGCGTCTCTGCGAACTCGCGAACGGCTGCCGCGCGTGCCCGATGGCGGCCTCGCGCCAGCACGTCGTCTTCTCGGACGGCGAACCGGGGCCCAAACTGGTCGTCGTGGGCGAAGCCCCGGGGAGCGAAGAGGACCTCCAGGGGAAGCCCTTCGTGGGGAAGAGCGGTCAGCTTTTGACCGCGATGCTCGACGCCATCGGCGTCGTGCGCGGGGAGGACGCCGTCATTTTGAACACCCTCAAGTGCCGTCCCTTCCAAAACCGCGACCCGCTCCCCGACGAACTCCAGGCCTGCGAAGCGTTCCTGCGCCGCCAGCTGGAGATCCTCGCCCCGGACGTCGTCTTCGTGATCGGGCGCTTCGCCGCCAAGTCGATGCTCCCCGAGATGGGGGACGCGCCCCTGGGCCGCATGCGCGGGGCGGTGCACGCGATGACCGTCGCCGGGAAGAAGGTTCCCGTCGTGGTGAGCTACCACCCGTCGTACCTTCTCAGGTCGCCCGACGCCAAGGCGAAGGCCTGGGAAGACCTCGTGCTCCTTCGCCGCACCTGCCGCGAGGCGGGGATGGCCTTCCCGGACCGTCCGCGCCGGGCGAAGGCGTAAGGGCGGAGCGCCGAGCGCACGAAGAACCCGGAGAAGAAGACATGGACCGATCCGACCAGAAACGCATGCAGGATGAAGCCTGGAACGACGCTTGGGACGAGGCGCTACGTGCCTCGCACCGCGAGGCCCGGGCGACGTTGACCGCGGCCGTCGCCGCGTTCCTCTGGTTCTGGGGGACGCTTTTTCTGTTTCTTGAAACCGGCGGCTCGGTCTTCGGGCTTCCGCTTTGGTTTGCGGCCTCCGTCGTGGGCGGGTGGGTGCTGACCACCGCCGCCTCGTGGTGGCTCACGTACCGGGTCTTCGCGAAGACCCCGATCGAGGTGCCGGGGAAGCCGGAGGCGCAAGCGCGTCCCGACGACCGGAATGAAGCCCCGACGAAGGAGGGCCGCCCGTGAACGTCCTCCTTCTCGTTCTTCCGAACGCCGTCTTCTTCGTGGCGCTCATGCTCCTCACCTTGCGCGCCGAGCGCGCAAGCCGGGCGGCGGCGATGGAAGACCGCGCCGCGAAGCGCGGCGGCTTCGGCCTCGAATACTTCCTCGGGAGCCGGTCGCTCTCGGGCGTCGTGCTCGCGATGACCCTGACCGCCACCTACGGGAGCGTGAGCAGCTTCGTCTCGGGGCCGGGCGTCGCCTGGCAGCTGGGGCTCGGCTGGGTCGTCTTCGCGGCGCCGCAGATGCTGGCCGGGTTCTTCCTCCTGGGTCTTTTGGGCCGAAAGACCGCGCTCCTCTCGAGAGCATTCAACGCCGTCACCGTGGTGGATCTCATCCGCGCGCGCTACGCGTCGAAGACCTTGGCCGTGCTCTCCGCGCTGGCGCTTCTGCTCTTCTTCACCGTCATGATCGCGGGGCAGTTCGTGGGCGGCGCCGCGGTCCTCGCCACCACGACCGGTCTCCCGCACGCCGCGGGGCTCCTGGTCTTCGGAGGCTTGACCGTCCTCTACACGGCCTTCGGGGGCTTCCGGGCGGTGGCGGTCACGGACACGCTCTGCGCGGTGCTGATGGTCGCCGGAATGCTGATTCTGGGCGGCGAGCTCTTGAGCCTTGCGGGGGGCTGGGACGCCTTCACCGCGGGGATCGCGTCGGCTTCGACTTTGAACGCCTCGGGCGCGACGGGTGCGGCGGGGAGCTTCATGACCCCCGATGCCGGTGGGCTTTTGCCCTGGCCGCTCCTTCTCTCCGCTTGGGTGCTCGTGGGCTTCGGGACGGCGGGGCTGCCCCAATCGATCGTGCGCGCGATGAGCTACCGCACGAGTGCGGACCTCCATCAGGCGATCCGTGTGGGGACCTTGGTCTGCGGGGCGCTCATGATCGGGATGACCTTCATCGGGGTGCTGGCCCGCGGGGTGGTGTCCGCCTGGCCCGAGGGGCTTCCCACCACGGACCACCTCATTCCCTACGTCCTCACCCAGCACATGAACCCCTTCGTCGCGGGGGTGACGCTGATCGGTCCGCTCGCCGCGACCATGTCGACCGTCTCGTCCCTTCTCATCGCGGCGGCGTCCGCCGTCGTGCACGACCTTCTGAAGCTCACGGGGCCCGAAGTGGAGGACGTGCGGGTGAAGCGGATCGCCCGCTTCGGCACCGGTGCTTTGGGCGTGGCCGCGCTCCTGATCGCCCTCGATCCTCCGAGCATCGTCGCCTGGATCAACCTGGCCGCCTTCGGGGGGCTGGAGTTGACGTTCCTCATTCCCTTCGTAGGCGGCCTCTACTGGCGGCGGGCGAGCGCCGCGGGGGCGGTCGCGGCGATCGTCTCGGGGCTTCTGACCTACGGGGCGCTGCTGCTCGTAAAGCCCGACCTCGGGGGTTGGCACCCGGTGGTGCCGGCCTTCGTCGTGGAGGCGTTGGTCTTTGCGGCGTTCGGGGTTTTGAACCGGAAGTCCTTGGAAGGCGAGGCGGCGAGGTTCTTCCCGCGCAGGTGAGGGCAGGCTTTCTGGGGGCTGCGGGAGGGCGTTGAACGCCACCGAACGCCACCCTTTCCGGACAGATTCGCCGTGCGTCAAACCTTTTGTCGGCGCTTGAACGGCGGTTCTCTAGAATTTCACGGATCCGACCCCCGTCCCCAGGCATTCCCCGCATCATGTCCGCCTCGCCTCTCCGCCGCATTCCCCGCACCGTCTGGGTGCTCGGGTTCGTCAGCCTCCTGATGGACGTTTCGTCCGAGATGATCCACGCGGTGCTGCCGCTTTTCATGGTGCAGGTGTTGGCGGCCGACGTCTTCTGGGTGGGCTTGATCGAAGGTGCGGCCGAGGCGGTCGCCCTGGCCGCCAAGGTCTTCTCCGGCGTCATCGCCGACCGGTTCGGTCGGCACAAGGTGCTGGTCTTCGCGGGCTACGCTCTGGGGGTGCTTTCGAAGCCCGTCTTCGCGATCGCCGACACCGTGACGACCGTCTTCTTCGCGCGCTTCGCGGACCGCATCGGGAAGGGGGTGCGCGGCGCGCCTCGGGACGCGATCATCGCGGACGTCTCGCCCAAGGAACTCCTGGGCGCCTCCTACGGGCTTCGCCAATCGCTCGATGCGGCCGGGGCCTTCGTCGGCCCCGCCATCGCCGCAGCGCTCCTCTTCACCCTCACGGAAGACGCCTTCCGGACGATCTTCTGGCTGGCGTTGATCCCCGGGGCGCTCTGCCTGATGCTCATCCTGGCGGGGGTCGAGAATCCGAAGACCCCGGAAGTCTCGGGGCCGAGGAAGCCCCTTCCGATCACGCGTGAGGGTCTGAAGCGCCTCACGCCCGCCTTCCGGGCGGTGCTGGTGCTGGGCGTGCTCTTTTCCTTGGCGCGGTTCTCGAACGCCTTCATCGTTCTGCGCGCCGCGGACGCCGGGATTGCGAACGCCTGGATCCCGCTCGTGATGGTGGGGATGAATCTGGTCTTCTCCGCATCGAGCTACCGTACTGATAGATCTAACCGAATCTACTC
>NZ_JH604923.1 GCF_000250875.1 Sutterella parvirubra YIT 11816
CGAACCTCTTCCGTGAAGAGGTTCCCTAAATCTCCAAAACGCAACCATTTCCACTTTTCCGGAATCGCAAACGGCACCTCCTCCGGAGCCTCACCAATCTGCTCAACAGCAGGTTCACAGTTAAGCTGGGGAACGAGCTTCCCCTCCATCGCCCATTGCAGGATGGACTTCCTCAAAGTCTCCGCCTTCATTCTTCCCCTCCGATCTTCGAGAGGATCTTCCGGAGCATCTCGTCCATCACGCGCTCGTGCGCCTCACGGTCGGCCTGATACTTTTCGATCAGTTCCCTGGGCGGGAGGATCTCCTCTTTCTCCGAGGGGAAGCCGCAGAGGTCGAGGTTGTAGTCATTCCCGCGGAGCTCTTCAGCCGTGTAGGCGCGCGCCTTGTCGAAGCCGTCCACCGTGATGGCCTTGCGGTCCGTCCACCAGGCATCCAACTCCTTCAGGTGCTCCAGAAGCATCGGCTTCGTCTTCGAGAAGTGCTTGTAGCCCTCGGGCATGTCCACGCGGTAGAACCAGGTCTCCTTCGTGGGCCCAGTGTTGTCGAAGAACACGACGTTGGTGGCGATCGAGGTGTAGGGCGCAAAGACGCTCGTCGGCAGGCGAACGATCGTATGCATGTTGAACTTCGTGACGAGGCGCTCCTTGATGGCGCGCTTCGCGCCCGAGCCGAAGAGGAACCCGTCGGGGATGACCACCGCGGCACGGCCGTCCTTCTTCAACCGGTAGCTGATCAGCGTCATGAAGAGGTCGGCGGTTTCGGAACTCCTGAACTGCTCCGGGAAGTTCCCCTGGATGACGGGCTTCTCGGAGCCGCCATAGGGCGGGTTCATGAGGATGACGTCGAACTTGTCCTTTTCGCCGAACTCCTGCACGTTGGTCGTGAGCGAGTTCGCGTGGCGGACGTTGGGTTCGTCGATGCCGTTCAGAAGCAGGTTCGTGACGCAAAGGAGGTAGGGAAGAGGCTTCTTCTCGATCCCGAAGAAGGAGTGGCTCAGAAGCTCACGGTCCTCATTGGTGCCGGCCGCGGCCTGGGGCTCCAACACGCGTCGGGCGGAATTGAGGAAGCCGCCCGTACCGCAGGCGAAGTCCGCCACCATGTCGCCCGGCTTCAAGCCGACGTGCGCGGCCATGAAGTCGGTGAGCGCGCGCGGCGTGTAGTACTCGCCAGCGGAACCCGCGCTCTGGAGTTCGCGCAGGATCGATTCGTAGATGAGGCCGAAGGCGTGCGTCTCTTCCGGGTCGCTGAAGTCGAACTCGTTAATGAGCACCATCAGCTCGTGGAGCTGAACGCCGTCCTTCATGTAGTTGTGGATGTCTTCGAAGACCGCCTTCACCACGCTCTTGCGGCGGGGGCAGTGCGCGGGCAGCTGAAGGTCCTTGAGCGTCGGGAAGAGGTCGTTGTTGACGAAGTCGAGAAGTTCGTCGCCTTTGAGCGCTTCCGTGTTGCCGATGTCGGTGTTCGCCCAGTGGCGCCAACGGAGGTATTCCGGAATGATCGATTCGTACTCGTCATCCATCAGCTCCCAAACGCTTTCGGCGTCGTCGTAGACCTTGAGGAAGAGCATCCACGTCAGCTGCTCGATGCGCTGCGCATCACCGTTGATGCCGGCATCCTGACGCATGATGTCGCGGACGCGCTTCACGAAATTTCCAATGCTCATTCAAGCTCCATGATGTTCTTGTTTTCGGACCGTTCTTCCGGTCGGTAGAGGGCATCTTCGAGCTCCTGCACGGCGGCGCGGTAGCCCGACTTGTCCCCGAAGGCCTTGACGATCTTTGGGAGGCCCCCCAGTCCCCGGAACTCTTCGCTCCGGAGGACGGCGATGTCGTCGACCTCACGCACGCCTTCGTGCGCATAAATGCTGATCAGAATTTCCAAAACCTTGCGCGCCACGCCCTGGTACTTGTCGAGGAAGCGGCTGCGCATCGCCCGCGAGGCGCGCATCTGACGCGTCATCGGGGGCTTGCCGAACGCGATTTCGCAGAGCAGGTCGAATTCGTCCGCGTCCGGGTTCTTGAGTTCCTTGCGGAGCTGGTCGAAGAGAACCCCTTCGCGCTCCAAACGGTCGATGATCGCCTTCTTCTCTTCGGGACCGTTCCAAACTTCGAGGAAGTCCGCTTCGCTGCCGAAGAGCTGAAGGATGTTGCGCCGCGTGTAGTCGCGGAACTTCGCCGTGACGAGATTGCCTGACTCGTCGAGGAAGCTCACCGAGCTCCCCACGACGGTGACCTCGACGTTCTTCACGCGGTAGACGACGGACTTCTCGGGATCGACCGGAGGCATTTTGCCGACGCCGTTCCCGGGGTTGCCGCCGTCACCGTCATCACCGTCGTCATTCCCGTCGCCGTCGTCTCCGTCGTCCGGCTTCACTTCAATATCCACCGGAGGTTCCCGGCGCTCGGGCTTGGGCACCGGATCGCCTTCGCCCCATTCGACTTCGACCTCGGCCTCGCCGTCGAACTCCGGATCCTTGAAGAGTTCGCACGCGCCGCGGAAGTCGAGGATCGTGAAGAACGTCTTCCCGGCGTCCTCGCGCAGACGCGTGCCGCGGCCGATGATCTGCTTGAATTCCGTCATCGAGCGGATCGGCGTGTCGAGCACGATGAGCTTCACGCACTTCGTGTCCGCGCCCGTCGTGAGAAGTTTCGAGGTCGTCACGACGACGGGGTACGGCTCGTAGGGGCTCGTGAAGCTCGAATAGAGGCTGCGCCCCTCATCGTCGTCCCCGGTCATGCGCACGGCGTAGAAGGGTTCTTCGGCCACCATGTCCCGGTTGCACCGGCGGACGGCGTCCCTCATGCGCGCCGCATGGTCCTGCGTCGTGCAGAAGATGATCGTCTTCGACATCCGGCCGATGTGGCGCAGGTACTTGGTGACGTACTCGGCCACGGTCTGCGTGCGGTTTTCGAGAATGAGCCGCCGGTCGAAGTCGTCCAGGGTGTAGAGGCGCTGCTCGATGGGCTTCCCGTCGGCGTCGACTTCGCCTTCCATGGGCTCCCACCCGTCGCGGTCCTTGTCGAGGTGCACGCGCACGACCTGGAAGGGCGCGAGGAACCCGTCTTCGATCCCCTGCTTCAGCGAATAGGTGTAGAGCGGATCGCCGAAGTAGGCGGCGTTGTCCGAGCCGTCCTTCTTGTTGGGGGTCGCGGTGAGGCCGATCTGAATCGCCGGCTCGAAGTACTCCAGGATCTCGCGCCAGCTGCTTTCCTCCGACGCGCTCCCGCGGTGGCACTCGTCGACGATGACGAGGTCGAAGTAGTTCCGCGGGACCTGGCGGAAGTTGTCCGCAAAGGTCTTCCCGCTGCCGCCGTCCTCGCGGCCCTTCAGCTGCTGATAGAGTCCGAAGTAGATGCAGTGGCTCGAATCGATCTCGCCCCCTTGAATCTTCGTCTGGATGCGCTCGAAGGGCGCGAAGTCGCCGACGATCGTCTGGTCGACCAGCTGGTTGCGGTCGGCGAGGTACAGCACGTTTCGCACCACGCCCGCGCGGCGCAGCCGCCAAACGATCTGAAAGGCCGTGTAGGTCTTCCCGGTCCCCGTCGCCATGACGAGGAGGGCGCGGCGGCGCTTGTCCGCGACGATGGCGTTCACGACGCGGTTGATCGCGACCATCTGGTAGTAGCGCGGAATCTTGCCGTCTTCGCTCGTGAAGTACTGGGCGTTCGCCATCGCATGTTCGCGGTCGTCGGGCACGCCGCGGGCTTCGCACCACATGCGCCAGAGTTGGTCGGGCGTCGGGAATTGGTCCATGCCCAATTCGCGCAGGACGCCCGTCTTCAGATTGAATTCGAGGAACTTCTCACCCGCCGACGCGTAGGCGAACGGAATGTCGAGCATCTTCGCGTAGACGATCGCCTGATCGAGCCCGTCCTCCGCCTTCATCGACGACTTCTTCGCTTCGATCACGGCCATGGGGCAGTTCACGTTGCGGCAGAGGAGGTAGTCGGGACGGTTGCGGCCCTTGGGCTTCACCTTCTGGGCGAAGTTCTTCTCGGGAACGATGCGGAAGCGGTCGCTCCGGAGCGAGTACTCCATCCAAATCGACGAAGACGGCCAGCCGGCCGCTTTGAGGGCGGGCGTGATCCGGCGCTCCTTGGTGTCTTCTTCCGTTTCGATGCGGTGAGTGAGCATTTCCGTCCTTTTCTGGTCGAGGCTTGGGTGGTGCGTGGCGTTGGTGGTCGCGCGTCCGGCCTTGAGGAGCCGCGGGCCGTCGGCATACCGGCAAATTCTAACGTCTTTCGGGCGTCTCTCCGCATGCCCTTCGGGCCGCTCTGCGCGAACGGTCACCCTCGGCCGCCACGCTGCGGCGTCGGTCGCGGCGAACGCGTTGGTGTTGGCGGTCGTGCCGAGGGCGCTCTCGCGGACGGAAGGGGCCGGACGGATCGAAGGGGCCGCCGCCGAGGCGCACTGAGGGGTGGGCGGAAGCGTACGACCGATAAGCTTATGGACGATAAGCTTATCGGCAAGAAGCTTAAAAACTCTACGGTCCCGGGAGCTTCCTCCTCTCAATGGAGGACCCCGAACGCCTCCTCAACGGTCTTCGCCCGCGCTATATTGCGCGACGGCTCCCGAACGGAGCCACCGAACCCCCAAGACCGAATCCCGCAACAACACCCCCATGACCAACTTCCACGACCTGATCGAGGGCTTTCACAACTTCAAGGAGGCGCACCTGGAGCGCGACCGCGAGTTCTTCGACGCCTTGAAGCACGGCCAGAACCCGCGCACGCTCGTCATCGCCTGCTGTGACTCCCGCGTCGACCCCGCGATCCTGATGGGCTGCCGCCCGGGCGACCTCTTCGTCGTGCGGAACGTCGCGGCGCTCGTCCCGGCGGAAGACCAGTCCGCCGCCCCCGACGCCGTGATGGCGGCGGTCGAGTACGGGGTGAAGCACCTCGCGGTCGAGCACATCATCGTGATGGGGCACTCGAACTGCGGCGGGATCCACGGGCTCTTGAACCCCGTGGAAGTGAAGAACGAAAGCTACATCCGCGGCTGGCTCTGCCTCGCGCATCCCGTGTTGGACGAGCTCGCCCACACGGACATTCCCGAGGACGACCATCACGGCCGGAGCCGCCACTGCGAGGAGGCGGCGATCCTGCTCTCGATCGAGAATCTCCTCTCCTACGGGTGGCTACACGACAGGGTGGAGGCGGGTACCCTCAAGCTTCACGCCCTCTACTACGACATGCACGACGGGAACCTCTGCGTCTGGGACGCGGAGAAGGAAGACTTCGTGCCGAGCGCGGCGATCGTGGGGAAGGCGTAGGCCGCCTGAAGCCGCGCGCCCCGTCGGCCCGCCGACGGACCAAACCCCAATTGTCCGGGCGCGGCGCTCTTCCTAGCATGGCTCGAAATCAACCGGACCGGCCCGACCAGCCGGTCGCCAGAACCCAAAGGAGGAGAAACATGAAGTTCGGACATCAGATGTTGGTGGCGGCCGTGGCGACGGCGGTCGCCGGGATGGCGGTCGACGCCTCGGCCTGCTCGACCGTGGTGGTCGGAAAGAACGTCTCGGCGACGGGTGAGATCATCGTCGGGCACAACGAAGACAACGACCTTCGCATCGTCATGAGCCAGTATTGGGTGCCTGCGGCCGACCACAAGTCGGGCGAGATGATCACGTACGAACCCGCGGCCGCGAAGATCCCGCAGGTCGCGCACACCTACGGCTACTACTGGACGCAGACGCTGCACCCGGCCGGGTATTCGTTCTCGGACGGCTTCGTCAACGAGCACGGCGTCGCCATCGTCTCGAACAACTGCAACAAGACCTTCGAAGAGGAGAACCCGGTGGTCGACGGCGGCGTCGGCTACGGGATCCGCCGCCTGATGGCCGAGCGCGCGAAGACCGCCCGCGAAGCCGTCGACGTCGCGATCGGACTCGTGACGAAGTACGGCTACACCTCGGGCGGTCGCACCTACACGGTGGCGGACCGCAACGAAGCCTGGCAGATCATGCTCCTCAAAGGCCACCGCTACATCGCCCGCAAGGTGCAGGACGACGAAGTCACCTACATCGCGAACGCCTTCTCGCTGGACAAGATCGACGTCGACGCGAAGGACGTCATCATGTCGCCCGATCTGATCGAGCACGCCGTGAAGACCGGGAAGTACAAGCCCGCGAAGGCGGGCGACGCCTCCGACTTCTCCTTCCGCGAAAGCTATCAGCCGGTCTCGCGCCGCGCGGCGGACTGGAACAAGGACCGCGCCCAGACGGCTTGGGAAATGCTGATGGGGAAGGAAACGGAAGACCAGGAAGCCTTCCCGTACTCGATCAAACCCGAGAAGAAGCTGGGCGTCGCGGACGTGCAGGCGATTCTGTCCGGGCACTGGAAGCGCGAGGAGCGCACCTCGGGCTTCTTCCATCAGTCGATGCGGGACATCTGCAACGTGGGCACGTTCGAGTCGGTCGTCTACGAAATGAAGGCGGATCCGCTTCTGACGCGCGGCTGGAAGACTTCGGGCCGCCCCTGCGAGACGCCCTACGTGCCGTTCTTCCCGTTGGCGAAGCCCGCCGAGGCGCGGGCCTTCATGTCGCCCGACGTCGCGACCGCGGAGCACTTCCACGCCTCGCCCGACCGCTTCGACTACAAGGCGGACTTCGGGCTCTACGCCTTCCTCGACGCGCAGAACCTTGTCGACTACCTGGACGACGCCGCGAGGAAGGACCTGCGCGCCGCGATCGACGCGCAGCAGCTGAAGTGGGTTTCTGAGGGCGACGCGGTTCTGAAGACCGCCGCGTACCTCAAGAAGACCGTTTCGCCCGCGAAGGCGGAAGCGTATCTGCATCAGTACGGCGCCGACGCGTACAACGAGTCGGTGACGCTCATGCGCGGCGCCTTCGCCGGCATGAAGCCCCTGCGGGTGGCGATCCTGGCGGATACGCTGTCGCTCACGAAGAAGGACACGGTCGACGTGGTTCTCTTCGGCTCGGACGACGTCGACGTCACGAAGGCGGACCAAAAGAGCTTCATCTTCGGCGTCACGTACCCGAATCCGGACGTCGACCTCTACGCCGACCGCGCGAAGCCGACGAAGGTGGTGTTGAAGGACGTCGACGGCGACGGCCGTCCGGACGCGGTCTTCACGTTCCCGTCGGACGCCGCGGCGAAGTACGGCTTTGAAGGGGTCGTCACCGACCTCTGGCTCTTCGGCACGGTGGGCGGCGAAAAGAAGGGAGGATTTGACCTCGTCAAG
>NZ_JH604924.1:0-2288 GCF_000250875.1 Sutterella parvirubra YIT 11816
GGAAACTCTCCGTACGACCAGTTTAACCCTCGAACCCAACCCCCATTTCCAGAAACCCAATGCCCACTCAACCCTCAGAAACCATGCAACACGCCCGAGCGCCCCACGCCCAACTTTCCCCGCCCGCCCTCGTGGTCGAGGGCCTGCGCAAAACCTACCCGAACGGCACCGAAGCCTTGAAGGGCGTCTCCTTCACGGTCGAAGAGGGCGAGTTCTTCGGACTCCTCGGCCCGAACGGCGCCGGGAAGACGACGTTGATCTCGATCCTTGGCGGGCTCGCGACGGCGTCGGTCGGGCGTTTGTCTGTGTGCGGGCTCGACCTCCATAAGAACAAGCGCGCAGCGGCCCGGCGGCTCGGGATCGTCCCGCAGGAAATCACCTTCGACCCCTTCCTCACGGTCCGCGAAACGCTCCGGTTTCAGTCGGGGTACTGGGGTCTCTCCGGGAACGACCGCTGGATCGGCGAGATCCTGGAGCGCCTGGGGTTGTCGGACAAGGCCGACCGCCGCATGAACGCGCTCTCGGGCGGGATGAAGCGGCGCGTCCTCGTCGCGCAGGCGCTCGTTCACCGGCCGCGGATCATCGTGCTCGACGAACCCACCGCCGGGGTCGACGTGGAGCTTCGCGAATCGCTCTGGAGCTTCATCGGCGAACTTCACGCCGCGGGCGCGACCGTCATCCTCACGACCCACTACCTCCAGGAGGCGCAGGCGATGTGCGGCCGCATCGCGATCATGAACAAGGGCGAGTTGGCCGCCCTGGAGCGCACCGAAGATCTGCTCTCGCGCTTCGAAGGCCGCGTCCTCAAGGCCCGCATCACGGGCGGTGACCTCCCGCCCGCGCTTCTTCCCCACGTCATCCGCCGGCACGGCCCCGAAGTGACGGTCCGGGTGGGCGACGCCGCGGATTTGTCGGCAAAGCTCGCCGAGCTCACCGCGGCGGGCGTGCGGCTTGAAAACCTGACGGTGCGCGAAGCGGACCTCGAAGACGTCTTCCTCAACATCACCACTTCCGCGGAGGCGGCATGACGACCGGCCCGACCCTTTCGATCAAAACGGACGGCCATGCCGAAGCCAAAGCGGACGCCGTTGTCGACGCTTTTGCCGACGTCCGTTCTTCGGCCTGGACGCCCTTCCTCACGCTCTTCCGGAAGGAGGTCGTCCGCTTCATGAAGGTTTGGATGCACACGGTGATCGCGCCGGTGCTGACCGGCTTCCTCTATCTGGTGGTCTTCGGTGAGGCGCTCTCGAAGCACCTCCCGGTCTACGAAGGCGTCTCCTACACGGCCTTCATCATCCCGGGCCTCATCATGATGACGGTGCTCCAGAACGCGTTCTCCAACACCGCGTCGTCGCTGATCCAATCGAAGATCTCGGGGAACCTCGTCTTCGTCCTCATGCCGCAGATCCCGGGCGCGCAGGTGGCGGCCGCGTACGTGGCGGCGAGCTGTCTGCGCTCCGCTTTGGCGGGTCTCGGGCTCTATCTCGCCTGCGCCTACTGGGCGGCGCCGACGCCCGCGCACCCCGTGCTCCTTTTGGCGTTCGGCGTGTGCGGGGCGGTGATCATGGCGTCCTTGGGTCTCATCACGGCGCTCTGGGCCGAGAAGTACGACCAGATGGGCGCGGTGATGAACTTCGTCGTGATGCCGCTCACGTTCCTCTCCGGGGTCTTCTACTCGGTCGAAGCCTTGCCCGGCTTCTGGCAGGGGGCGACGAGGTTGAACCCCTTCTTCTACCTCGTCGACGGCTTCCGCTACGGGTTCTTCGGGGCGGGAGCGGTGGAACCCTTGACGAGTCTGGCCGTCGCGGCCGTGACGGCGGCGGTGACGCTCATGGGCGCGGCGGTGCTCCTGGCGAGGGGGTGGAGGATCCGCAGTTGAGGAACTGAGGAACTGAGGATTGCGGCGTCGACGGACCGGGGCCGGGGCGGGGGAGGTGTTTCCCGACCGGTCTTCCCAAAACGCTTCGAAACGCACGGAAAACGCACTAAAAACGCACGAATGGGCCCGTCTCCGGCACCGCCGGAGGCGGGCTTTCCATTCTGCGGCAAGCGCAGCGAAATCAATCTCTTCGCGTGAAGCATCAACGGCAAAGGAACGCACGCCGCGGAGCCGCTCCTTCAGCGAGCCGCGAAGCGTCCTCGGGTTTTCCGCCTCGTGCGTTTTGCCTAAGACCGTCATAGACTTGCCCGAACCGCGCGCAATGACCGGACGGACCGTGAGGACCAACTCCGGCAGGGCGCTCTTTCCCGGGACCGGCCCCTACCGGTTTCGGGATGCCGGATGCGTC
>NZ_JH604924.1:2329-8205 GCF_000250875.1 Sutterella parvirubra YIT 11816
CGGATGCGTCGACCGACCATCGGCCCAACCGGCACCTTCAGCCCCCGCCGACCGCTTCCCGGCGTTGAGCACACGCGGCCCGACCAATCATGAGGAGAAAACTCGCCATGAAGACCATCTTCAAGCAATCGATCATCGCCGCGGCGGCGCTCTTTGCGGCCGCCGGCACCGCCCAGGCCTGCAGCACGCTCATCATCGGGAAGGCGCTCTCGGAAACCGGAAACATCATTGTGGCGCACAATGAGGACAATGGTGGACGTTTATTCAATCTTCAGCACTATGTGCCTAGCGCCAAGCACAAAGATGGCGAAATGATCAAGTTCGAAAAGAACGCCGCCGCGATCCCGCAGGTGAAGGAAACGCTGGGCTTCTATTGGACGCAGACGTTCGTGCCGGACGGCGCGTCCTTCGCGGACGGCTTCTTCAACGACGCGGGCGTCGCGATCGCCACCAACTGGTGCGGCGAGATCTTCGACGCCGACCGCATGGAGGTGAAGGACGGCGGCATTGGCTACGGCATCCGCCGCATCGTCGCCGAACGCGCGCACTCGGCCCGCGAAGCGGTCGAGATCGCGACGAAGCTCTTGGAAGAGTACGGCTACTTCCACGACGGCCGTACGTACACGTTCGCCGACGCGAACGAAGCCTGGCAGCTCGCCATCCATCAGGGGAACTCCTGGGCCGCGCACAAGATCGCGGACGACGAGGTGATCTACATTCCCAACGTCTTCACGATGGACAAGGTCGACCTCAAGGACACGGAACGCTGGATGGTCGAACCCGGTCAGGTCGAGCGCGCGACGAAGGACGGGCGCTTCGACCCGAAGAAGGACCGGTACTTCAACTGGCGGAAGATCGTCGCGCCCGAGAGCATCCGCGCCGAGCGCTGGAACGCGAACCGCAACGTGATCGCTTGGAAGTTCCTGACCGGCACCGAGATGAACGATCCCGAACAGTTCCCGTATTCGGTCAAGACCGCGAAGAAGCTGGGCGTCAAGGACGCGATGACGCTTCTGCGCCTCCACGAAGACACGATCGGCGAAGAGCAGCAGCTCTACCACTCGGCCTCGGAAGGCATCTGCCGCACGACCTCGCACGACTCGATCGTCTACAACCTCACGAAGGATCCCACGCTCACCGAAGCCTGGAAGACGGTGGGCCGCCCCTGCCAGTCGGTCTACGTGCCGCTCTATCCGTTGGCCGGTCCCGCGAAGGGCACCGCCTTCCTGGACGGCGCGACGGCGACGAAGGAACACTTCGCGGGCACGCCCGCGATGTTCGACTTCCGCGCGGAATTCACGCCGCACAGCGTCTTCTCCGCCGGCACCAACGCGATCGACTACCTGCGCGGCGATGAAATCGCGAAGCGCACGGCGCTGATCGAGAAGGTCGAGGCCGAGTTCCTGAAGGAACGCTCCGCCATTACCGCCAAGGCGGCGAAGCTCCAAGATGAAGAGCGCCGCGCGTTCCTCCACGACTACAACCAGAAGGCCTACGACAAGGTGCTGAAGCTGATGGAAGCCGAAAACGCGCGCCTGATGCCCATGAAGGTCGAGATCCTCGCGAAGACCGTCAAGGCCGACGCGGAAGACCTCGTCGAAATGGTGCTTCTGGGCTCGAAGAACCACGCGGTGAAGGGCTCCAACATGAAGGCGACCCGCGCCGGGATGAGCGCGAACCAGCTGAACTCGACCCGTCAGTTCTCGGGCTTCGCGCCCGCCGAATCGATGACCTACAAGGACGTGAACGGCGACGGCATCGAAGACGTGGTCTTCGCCTTCAAGGCGAAGGACCTCGCCAAGGGTGCGGTGCCGGGTGCTCTGATGGACCTTTGGCTCTACACGCAGGTGAACGGCCACCGCGTCGTGGGCTTCGACGTGGTGCCGGTCGAAACCAAGGAAGTGAAGACGGGCGAATCCCGCGACGGGAAGCATCTCCTTTGAGGCTTCGCTGACGCTTTCCGCGGGCGTGCGGGCTGAGGGTTCCGATGCGGGCTTCAGGCCCACGCCCGACGGGAAGACTTCATCAAGAACGGCGTCGTCCGGTTGATCGGGCGGCGCCGTTGGTTTTGGAGTGGGTGGAGGAGCTCGGTGTGGCTTCTCGCCCGCAGGTCGGATCAGTAGAACGGCTCCTGTGGCCTGCCGAGCTCTTCATGCGCGGCGCGGAAGGCGGCGCGGGCGGCGGCCTCGTCCCCGTCGAAGAGCTCGAGCTTCCAGTGGGTGAGGCCGTCCTTCTTCTTGCGGCCTTCCCAGCGCCTCAGCTGCACGAGCGTCGGCTCGAGCACGAAGCCGTTGCGGCTCCACTCCGTGTCGTCAGGCGTCAGCCGGGCGTTGACGGTGAGTTCGGTGAAGACCGGTCGGAAGACGTCCGCGTCGCAGATGCCCGCCTGCTCCCACCAGAGCATCCGGAGGTTGCGGAGCACGGCGCCGGTCTGCATCGGGCCGAAGAGCCGGACGGCCGTTCTCCCCGGGATTTGGGCCCGGAACGCTTGGTCGTCCCCGCCCCGGGACGCCGCTTCGCGCAGCATGGCGAGCGCGAGGAAGCGGATGGGCTTGTTCTTGGAGAGGAGCCTGTAGGTGGGCGTGGGCGAGTGCGGCATGGGCGTGGTCGCGGTGATGGTGATGAACGTGGAGGAACGAGGAAGAACGTTGAAGGGCCCGGCGGCGGAGGGCTTCAAGCCGTCGAAGCCCTCCGAGCGGTCAAGGCCGCCAGCCGGGATACCCGCCGTCGATCCGGTTGGCGCCCGAGGTCGATGAACCGTCGGAGTTGTAATAGGTGTCGCCGATTCTGGTCGAACTCGAACCGTCGCTGTTGTAGTAGCTGTTCCCAATCCTCGTGGAGCTCGAGCCGTCGGAATGGTAGTAGTTGTTGCCGATCTTGGTGGTCGAGCTCCCGTCCGAGTGGTAGTAGGTGTTGCCGATGCGGGTGGTGGAAGACCCGTCGGAGTTGTAGTACGAGTTGCCGATCTGGGTGGTGGACGAACCGTCCGAGTGATAGGCCGTGCCGCCCGCCTGCGCGGCGTTGATGATGCCGAAGGCGAGCAGGGCGGCGAGGATGGCGGTAGTGGTCGCGTGGGGCTTGCTGAACATGGTCGGCCTCAAGGAGAAGAAAGGTCCTTCTCCAAACATACGGCTTTTCCGCCCGCCCCGTGAGGTTGGTCCTTTGCCGCTCCTTGGCCGCTCATTTGCCGCGCCCGCGGCCGTTCCCTCAGAACCGGTACGATCGCGGCCGTCCGAAATCCTCCCCGAAGCGGCAATCCCCACCGACCCCATTCGCCAACAACCTCCGTCCCGCAGCAGATCCGAGAGAACCCCTCCGGCAAACTGCCTAGTGCGTGATGAGACATTTCGCTGAGCCGGAACGACGAGGCGCAAAGGCCGTGCAGAGAGCCTGCGAAGCCCTCCGCGCGCCGGGACTTTTTCGAAATCCCCCGCCGTAGGATGAGAAGACAGGGAGCCGGACTCGGGGCGATGCCTCTCCGACGCCGCGGCTCCGGACCATCGAAAGGCATTTCTTGGGAAGGAACATCGACCATGCCGATTCAACGCCGCAATCTACTGAAGGCGCTGCCCGTCGCGCTCGCGACGGCCTCCGCCGCCTCCGCCGCCACCAACGTTCTCGCCGCCGCGTCGGCCGCTGCGCCTGCGCCCTCCGCGCAGAACCCGATCCTCGCCTGCTTCAACGAGAACCCGCTCGGTCTCTCCGCGAAGGCCCGTGAGGCGGTCGCCGAATCCGCCGCGCGCTGCAACCGCTACCCCTTCGCCGCAGTCGAGCAGCTCCGCGCCGCCTGCGCCGCCTTCATCGGCGGGAAGCCCGAACAGATCACCCTCTCGCAGGGCTCCGCGGAAGCGATCCGTGCCTCGATCGAAGCCTACAAGACGGAAAACGTCCAGCTCGTCATCCCCGAACTCACGTACGGCGACGGTGAGATGTGCGCGGTCCGAAACGGGATCCCCGTCACGAAGGTGAAGATGGGCCCCGACTGGTCGATCGACATCGAAGGCATGAAGGCCGCGGTCGCGAACCACAAGGGTCCGTCGATCGTCTACTTCGTGAACCCGAACAACCCGACGAGCACGATCGTCGACAGCAAGGTTCTGAACGACTGGATCCGCTCGAAACCCGCCAACACGATGTTCCTCGTCGACGAAGCCTACGCCGAGTTCGTCGAAGACAAGGCGTTCGTCTCGACGGCGACGCTCGTTCAGGAAGGGCTCGAGAACGTGATCGTTCTGAAGACCTTCTCGAAGCTCTTCGCCATGGCGGGTCTGCGCCTCGGGTTCGCGTACGCCGCGAAGCCCGTCGCGGAGAAGGTGCGCAACCACATCGCCTACGACATCTTCCAGAACGTGCCCGCGATCGCGGCCGGTCTCGCGGAACTGAACGACGAAGCGTTCCTGGCGGAAAGCCGCCGCGTCAACGCCGCCTCGAAGAAGATCATCGTCGAGGCGCTCGCCGGCCTCGGCATGCGCACGCTTCCGTCCCAAACCAACTTCGTCTTCGCCGAACTTCCCAAGGGCGTGACGCTGGAGGCCTTCGCCGGGGCCTTGAAGGAAAAGTTCGTCATGGTGGGCCGTCCCTTCCCGCCCGCCACGAACTGGGTCCGCATTTCGATGGTGAGCGAAGCCGATTCGGCCTACATGGCCGAACAGATGAAGGCGCTCCGCGCCGCGAAGAAGATCTGATCGGTCGGACTTGAATCGCTCCACGTCTGAAACGGGATGGTTTCCGAAGCCCGGTGCCTCGATGAGGTGCCAGGCTTCGGAGCGTTTTGGGGGAGTGGAAAAGGTGTGCGGCAGGGGCGCGGGAAGAGGGGGATGGCCGGAAGTCGCGTGACGGAGTGAGGGCGGTAGACGGTCGGAAACCTCAGCCGGATCAGCATCTTCGCCTACGGTGCTATAGTCGAAGCCGACGCCCGGCCGGGTGGGGACGGAACCCTCCGCGCGCCCGCCCCACACCCCTGGAGCCCCAAGCATGAACCACCCTGACGCCGACCACTTCCTCACGCGTCCGATCACCCGCAACGACCTCACCTTCCGCGACTTGGAGCGCGCCTTCAGAGAGGCGGGCGTTCCCTTCACGGAGGAAACGCCCGTCCGCTTCGGCCTGCGGACGACCGCCGCATCCACGGCTTCCGCTGCGGCTTCCGCCTCCGGCGGCCCCTTTACGTTTCTCGGCTTCGTCCTCTCCGACCAGTGGAACCTCGCGACGCTCGTCAACACCTTCGACGCCGAGGGTAACCTGCGGCGAAACCGCCGGGTCGCGGGACCGCTCCTCTGGCAGATGGAGCGGGTCCGCGATCTCCTCGACGACGCCGATGCGCCCTACATCTTCAAGACGGGGATGCTCCGCCGCATCGAGCGTCATCCGTGGCCGGTGCCGGCGCTTCGCGCCGCCCTCGCGCACGCCTTCACGGACCGCGACTTCGCCTCGCCCTTGGAGGTCGCCTTCAACATCCACCCGGACGTCATCCGGGTGGTGGTCCCCGGTGCGGCGGATGCCCCGAACCTGGGCCTCAGCGACATCCTCCGGCGTCTCGGCCGCATGGAGGATGCCGCCGCGGCCGGCGCTCTCGGCGACATCTTCCGGGCGTACGAAGGCACGGGGCGGACGGCCGGGGTCCCGCAGACCGGTCTCCTCCACGAGGTGGAGCTTCCGAGCGTCGTGGAGGCGCTCTCCGACGAGGAGAGCGCGGTTCTGCGGTTCATCGCGGAACGGGAAGAAGGCCGCACGTGCGCGGAGGTTGAGGAGGCTTCGGGTCTGAGCCGGACGGCGGCCGGAAGAGTCTTGAAGCGGCTCGTCGACGCCGGATGGGTTCGGGCGATTGCTGAGGAAGTCGGGCCGGACGGCGTGTTCCGGTACGTCGCCCGGGAGGA
>NZ_JH604925.1 GCF_000250875.1 Sutterella parvirubra YIT 11816
AGTAAATTTTATTTCTTTACTGTTCCTGAGATGTGATGGGGTGATCGGGGCGTCAGGCGGAAGCATCCCGGCCGCCGTCTGCAGCCCGGGCACTTTCCCGCTTGGTGATCGCGCGGACCGACAGACCGACCAACCGGGCGAACGTCTTCGTGTCGCCCAGGGCGTCCGCGACGAATTCGCAAGCCCGGAGGTACGTGAGACCTTCGGGATCGTCGAACCAGCACTCGACGAGGAAGTCGACAATCTCGTCGTCCGACTCGAAGAAGTCGACGGGGTTGAACGGTTTGCTCATGGGTCTCGGCCTCCGCGCTCTGGAACGGACGAGACCATCTTAGTCTTTACTTGGCGAACGGATCGTCCGCGGCGTCCTCATTCCAATGGTATTCGGTGAAGGCGGCGATCCGGCGGGCCTCTTCGACGCTGCGGGTCTTGGCGATGAACCCCAAAGCCATGTCCATCCCGGCGGTGATGCCCGACGATGTCCACACGTTCCCGTCCTCCACCCAGCGGGCCTTCTTCTGCCAGAGGACCTTCGGGGCGTTCTCCAAGACCATCGGGATGGCGTTCTTGCTGGAGGTCGCCTTGCGGCCGTTGAGGAAGCCGGTGCGTGCCAAGAGGAACGAGCCCGTGCAGACCGTGAGGACGTATTGAGCCTTCTCAGCCGCCCGGCGGATCGCATCGAAGAACGCGGGTTCCAACTTCAGCCACTGAGGCGCTGCGCCCGGAATGAGCAGGATCTCGGGGGCGTCGTCGTCCATCTTCTCGGTCATGACGGGCACGCCCTGGGCGCTCGTCACGACGCCGCCCGAGAGCGACACCCAGCGGGTGGTTGCGCCTTCCAAGCAGCCCAGCATCTCGACCGGGCCCATCGCGTCGATGGTTTCAAACCCGGGGAAGAGCACCACCGTAATGACCGGCCCCTCTGATCGGCTCGGTCTACGCGGCGGGGTACGTGCTTTTGGTCGGGCGGCTCATCCGGGCGCCCGGCCGAAGCTGACCGTTTCGAATAGAGAGGTCGGTTACGGCAGCGGCTTCTCGAAGTGCTGAAAGTCTTTGAGCGACTTCCAGTCGCCGCCCCAGCTCCAGCCCTTCGCCTTGAAGAGCTTCACCGCGAGGTCGTCCGCGTCGATGCGGAAGGGGTAGATCCCTTCGCGGTCGGCGTAGGGCCGCCCGGCTTCGGGCTGCACGACGGTGGTGCCGTCCTTCATGACCCGGACGTACGGGTTGTAGAGGGGATTGATGTCGACGGCGAGGCCGCGCGCGTGCGCCGAGAGCTTCTTTGAACCCTTCACGACGCGGAAATTGAAGGCGCTCGAATTGTTCGCCCTCATGCTGGCCTCGTCGTCCGCGCCGAAATCGTCGATCAGCGTCATGCGCTCGATCGGGTACTGAGCTTCGAAGAGCTTCTGAAAGACGTCGGTCACGTCCGCCGCGGCGGCACGGTTCACGACCATTTCACCGCGCCGGATCTTCCCGTCAGCACCGTAGTGGAGGACCGTCACGTAGCGGAGTTCCCCGCGCGGCACCGTGCAGTCCGCCTTGAAGCTCTTTCCCTTCATGCGGGCAAAGACGTCGTCCGGGATCGGCGCGGCCTTGAACCAGTCCCCGATCGGGAACTGTTTGAGTTCGGCGTCGGGGACGACCGTGCCCGGCACCCAAGCCGACTGCTTCGCTTCCGCGGCGGACGCCGAGGGCAGGCCGGCCGTGAAGCAGCCCGCCTCAGCACCGAAGCCTGCGCCTGCGCCGGAGCCCGGCCCGACGGCTCCGAGCACGCCCGAGAGCGCGAGGGCGAGGAGGGCGCTGCGGCCGAAACGGGTGGGCCGGAAAAGGGTGGTCGGGGTCGGTCGGGTCGAAGTCGTCATGGCGGTGCGTTGGTCGGAGGAGTCGGTGAGCGAAGTATGACGGATGGCGCAGTTCGCGGTCGAGCGCGGCTTCAGAAGGGGAGCTCTTCGTCGGCGCAGTCGTTCCGACCGGCTTCGCTGAGGAGATCCCCGTGCGTTGTCTCGGGCGACGGCCGCGTCATACGCATCGGGCGGGTCTGTGCGTCCGGCCATGCCCCGGGCTCAAAACGCTCCGCGGGCGGGGAAAGTTCATCGAGGAGCTTTTCCTCCTGCGGCGTCAGCGGCGCGTTCGACCGCCGGTCACGGCGGCGCATCTCGGAACGCCGCCCTTTGCACCCGCGGCGCTTGCGCTTCTCCTTCAACGAATCCAATTCGTCCTGAAGAAGCGAAGCCGCAAGTTCAGGCTCCATCGACGAGTAGAACGCCGTTTCCTCGGTGTCGAGCCCGCCGTAGAGGTAGATGTCCCAACCGGAGTAGGACGCCCAGTCCTCGGCCTTCTTCCGCTTCTTCTTTTTGCGCTTCACGGACATCCCCCGGGTCTCCTCGTCACCTTCGTCGTACGGATCGTTCAAGCCGCAACTCTACCCGAGCACGTCCCGAAAAGCGAAGGGCCCCGCGATGGGCCCCTCCGCCTTCTCCAAGCCTCCCGGCTTCTTACTCCAACCGGAAGATTTCTTCCAACTCCTGGTCCGTCATGTCGCCGATCCAGCGCTCACCCGTGTTGACGGTCGATTCCGCCAACTTCCGCTTCGTGGTCAGCATCGCGTTGATGCGCTCTTCAAAGGTCCCGGCCGAGATGAATCGGTAGACGAGAACGTCCTTCTGCTGCCCGATGCGGAACGCCCGGTCGGTGGCCTGCTCTTCGATCGCCGGATTCCACCAGAGGTCGTAGTGGACGACGACGTTGGCGGCGGTGAGGTTCAAACCCACCCCGGCCGAGCGGAGCGTCAAGACCATCACCGGGCAGTCCGCGTCCTCCTGGAAGCGGTCGATCATCTCCTGGCGCTGCGCGGTCGGCACCTGCCCGTGGATGAAGGGGATGTTCTTCCCGAACCCCGCCTTCTCGATCCAGGTCTTCAGACGTTCGCCCATCTGCGCGTACTGCGTGAAGACCAGCGTCTTGTTCCCGGCGCTCCGGCACTCTTCGAGGAGTGGGGTGGGGGTCGAAAACCGGACCTGCT
>NZ_JH604926.1 GCF_000250875.1 Sutterella parvirubra YIT 11816
GGTCGACAACGCAATCCACCTTGAGGCCTCAGAACGACGACGGACTTCTCACCTGGGGCTTCGGCCAGCGCTACGTCAAGTACGACATCCTCGGACGCGAAGTCTTCAACCGCCGCCTGCCGCTGCGCTACGGCGACTACTCGCACTCGATGGACGACGCGCAGAACGGCCACTACTTCCTGCGCGTGGCGAGCTCCAACTGGAAGCGCGCCGACGGGAAGAACGTCCGCACGGTGCGCGACGTCATCGCCGAAGTCGATCAGAACGGCACGGTGGTCGACGAATGGCGCCTGGCTGAAATTCTCGACCCGTACCGCGACAACGTGATGAAGGTGCTCGACCAGGGTGCGGTGTGCCTCAATATCGACGCCTCGCAGGCCGGGAAGACCCTGACCGCGGACGAACTCGCGAAGCTCGACGCCTCGGACAAGTTCGGCGACATCGTGGGCACGGGCCCGGGCCGCAACTGGGCGCACGTCAACTCCGTCGACTACGACCCCGAAGACGACTCGATCATCATCTCGTCGCGCCACCAGTCCGCCATCGTAAAGATCGGCCGCGACAAGAAGGTGAAGTGGATCCTCGCCTCGCCCGAAGGTTGGAAGAAGGGTTGGGCCGAAAAGGTCCTGACGCCGGTCGACAGCAAGGGCAACAAGGTGAAGTGCGAAGGTTCGACCTGCGAAGGCGGCTTCGACTGGACCTGGACGCAGCACACCGCGTTCAAGATCGACGAAAAGAGCAAGGGCGACGTCATCTACGTTTCGGCCTTCGACAACGGCGACTCGCGCGGCATGGAGCAGCCGGCGCTGCCTGAGATGAAGTACAGCCGCTCGGTCGTCTACAGAATCGACCAGAAGAAGATGACGGTCGAACAGGTTTGGGAGTACGGCAAGGAACGCGGTCACGAGTGGTACAGCCCGGTCACGTCCTTGACCGAATACCAGGCCGACAAGGACTCGATCTTCGTCTACTCGGCGACGGCGGGTGCGAACTTCGACCTCGCGTCGGGCGCCTTCACCTCGGCCCCGAACCCCTTCATCAACGAATTCAAGTGGGGCGCGAAGGAGCCCTCCGTTGAAATTCAGCTGAAGAACTGCACGGGCTACCAAGCCTGGCCGTTCTCGGTCCAGAAGGCGCTCTCTCAGGACGTCAAGTAATCCGCTCTTGGTCAAGAGGGAGAGAAGGCCGACGCCTCCAACCGGGAGGCGTCGGCCTTCATGCTTTTCCGTTCTTTTTCGTTCTGCGCTTGCGGCTTACTGCGCGCGGCGCCCCATCGAGACGCGGTCGTTGTCGCCGTAGTCCTTCTTGGTGCGTACGCCCGCGAACCCCGCGGCTTCCAAAAGCTCCCGCACGGCGGGGCCCTGGTCCCAGCCGTGCTCCAGGAGAAGCCAGCCGCCCGGCGTGAGTCTCGCCATCGCGCCCGAGATGATGCGGCGCAGGTCCTCAAGACCGTCGACGCCGTCGGTGAGGGCGCCTGCGGGCTCGAATTCGAGCGAGAGGAGGTGCTCGTCCTGCGGGTGGATGTAGGGGGGATTCGAGACGATGAGGTCGAAGGTTTCACCCTCGGGAACCGCCTCGAACCATTCGCCCTCGAACGTGCGGATGTCGGCGCCCAACGCCGCTGCGTTCTTCTTTGCCACAGTGAGCGCCTCGGGACTCTTGTCCGTGGCGGTGACGCGCGCGCCGGGAATTTCGAGCGCCAACGTCACGGCGATGCAGCCGCTCCCGGTACCGAGGTCGAGCACCTTCGGCGCGGGGCCGGTGACGAGGAGCGCCTGTTCGATCAGCACCTCGGTGTCGGGGCGGGGGATCAGGACGCTGTCGTCCACCGCGAACCAACGTCCGAAGAACTCCTGCCGACCGGTGAGGTAGGGCACCGGGGTGCCCGCCGCGCGCATCGAGACGACGAGCTCGAACGCGGTCGCCTGTTCGGGCGCCAGCACCTCGTCGTCGTGGGCGATCAGGTATTCGCGCGTCTTCCCGAGGACGTGCGCGAGGAGAACGTGCGCTTCAAAGCGGCCGATCTGGGCGGCCGCGTTCGCGAGGTGCTCGGCGATGGTCTCGGGTTCGTGGGCGGTGGGCGTCGTCATGGTCGGAAAAAGCGGTCCAAAAGCGGTCGGGTCGTCAGGCGTTGAGCGCCGCAAGGGCTTCCGCCTGGTGTTCGGCGGCGAGCGCCGAGATGATTTCGTCGAGGTCGCCGTCCATGACGGCTTCGAGCCGGTAGAGCGTCAGGTTGATGCGGTGGTCGGTGACGCGGCCCTGCGGGAAATTGTACGTGCGGATGCGCTCGGACCGGTCGCCCGAGCCGACGAGCGAGCGGCGCTCGCTCGCTTCCTTCGCCTGCTGCTCGGCGACCTGCGCAGCGCGGATGCGTGCGGCGAGGACCGCCATCGCGCGGGCCTTGTTCTGCGTCTGGCTGCGCTCGTCCTGGCACTCCACCGTCATGCCGGTGGGAAGGTGCGTGATGCGCACCGCGGAGTCGGTCTTCTGCACGTGCTGGCCGCCCGCGCCCGAGGCGCGGAAGACGTCGATCCTGAGGTCGGCGGGGTTCAGCACCACGTCGCCCACTTCGTCCATTTCGGGGAGCACCGCCACCGTGCAGGCGGAGGTGTGGATGCGGCCCTGGGATTCGGTGACGGGAACGCGCTGCACGCGGTGCCCGCCCGACTCGAACTTCAGTTTGGAATAGGCCCCCTGACCGATCACGCGCACGATCACTTCGCGGTAGCCGCCCAATTCGCTTTCGCTTCGGGAGACGATCTCGGTGCGCCAACCCTGACCTTCGGCATAGCGGAGGTACATGCGGAGAAGGTCCCCGGCGAAGAGCGCGCTCTCGTCCCCGCCCGTGCCCGCACGGATTTCCAGGAAGATGTTCCGCTCGTCGTTGGGGTCCTTGGGGAGGAGCGCGATGCGCAGTTCCTCGACCAGGGTCTCCATGCGGGCTTCGGCCGCACGGACCTCTTCCTCGGCGAAGTCGCGCATGTCGGGGTCCGCGCGGAGCTCCTCGGCGGTCGCGAGGTCCGCTTCGGCGCCCTGGAAGTCGGTCCAGAGCTTCGTCACGGGTTCGAGGTCGCTGCGCTCACGCGTCAGATCGCGGAAGCGGTTCATGTCGTTCGCGGTTTCGGGGGCGGCGAGCATCCGGTCGATTTCCTCGATCCGGCGGCTCATCGCGCCCAACTTGGCGCGCATGGAGTCCTGGAGCATGGGTGTGGAGGCGTCTTCGTCGATGGATTTGGAGAGACCGGCATTTTAAAAGAAGGGCGCCTGCGGCATGGCCGCGGCGCCCGTTCTTCAGCGTGTCCCGACCGGTCAGCGGTCGTGGCGGCGGTAGAAGCGGTCGAGAAGCCGCTCCATCAGGTCGCGGTCTTCGAGCGACAGCCCTTCGCCGTTGCGAAGCAGAATCGTCGGGTCGTGAACCAACTTGTTGGTGAGGCCGTGGGCGAGCATTTCGAGCACCTCTTCGGGGTCGTCCCCGTGGTGGAGGTGTCGGAGCGCACGCGCCAACTCAAAGTCGCGCAGGTAGTTCGCGCGGTCGCGAAGCGACTGGATGGTGGGGACGGCGTCGCGCTGCTTCAGCCAATCCGCGAAGTCCGTGACGCGAAGGCCGATGATCGTCTCGGCCTGCGTGATCGCGGCCTGACGGCTCTGCAGACCCTGACTCACCACCTTGCCGAGGTCGTCCACCGTGTAGACGTAGACGTCGTCGAGGCGGTCGATTTCGGGTTCGACGTCGCGGGGCACCGCGAGGTCGACGATGAACATCGGGCGGTGGCGGCGCTGCGCGACGGCGCGCTCGATCATGCCGAGGCCGATGATGGGAAGGGCCGAGGCCGTGCAGGAGACGATGACGTCGTACTCGTGAATCGTGTCGGGGAGGTCCGCGAGGCGGATCGCGTCGGCGTGGACGGTGCGCGCCAGGGTCTGGCCGCGCTCCATCGTGCGGTTGGCGATCGTGATGCTCTTGGGCTTTTGCGCCGCGAAGTGCGCGGCGCAGAGTTCGATCATTTCGCCGGCACCGACGAAGAGGACGCGTTCGCCCTCGAGCGTCCCGAAGAGGCGCAGCGCCAGGCGCACGGCCGCGGCGGCGAGGCTCACGGAGTTGGCGCCGATCGCGGTGGCGGTGCGGACTTCCTTCGCAACGGTGAAGGTCGCCTGGAAGAGGTGGTTGAGCATCACGCCGAGGCCGTGGTGCTCGCGCGCCAGCTTTTCGGCCTTCTTCATCTGACCGACGATCTGCGTTTCGCCGAGGACCATGGAGTCCAGACCCGAGGCGACGCGGAAGGTGTGGCGGGCGGCCTCTTCCTGCTCAAAGGTGTAGATGTGGGGCTCGAGTTCCGAGAGCGGCACGCCCTTCTGGTTCGCAATGTAGGAGAGCACCGAGCTGCGCGCGGCCTGGGCATCCTCCACGGCGCAGTAGAGCTCCGTGCGGTTGCAGGTGGAGAGCACGGCGGCTTCGCGGATGCCGCCCTGGGGCGCGGCACCGAAGCGCTCGATCAGGTGCGCGATCGTCGCGCCGACCTCTTCGGGCCCGAAGGCCACACGCTCGCGCACGGCGATGGGGGCCGTCGTGTGATTGAGACCTAAAGCAAGCAGCTGCATTACGGGAAATCAAGCTTGGTCCGGCGGGGCGCCCATGGGGTCGTGGCGGGCCCGCCGAGGGGTTATTCTTTGAGAAGTCTGCGAATTATAGGGAGACAATGGTTTCGCCATGCTTAAGAGGGAGACTTCGGGAGACGCGGCCGCCGACGCGCTCGAGCGCGCCGTCGAGGAGGCCCGGCGCGCGGTGCGCCGCCGCGCGGCGCTCTCCGCTGGGATGAGCCTCGTGCCCGTGCCGGGGTTGGACGCCGCGGCGGACGCGGCGGCGCTCCTCGACATGATGCGGGCGGTGAACGACGCCTTCCGGCTTTCGCCCGAGCAGATCGCGCGGCTCGACACCGAGCGGCGCGTGGCGACGATGCGTGCGGTCGACATGACGGGCGCCCTCTTTGCGGGGCGCGTCGTCTCCCAGGGACTCGTCCTCGTGGCGCTCAAACAGCTGGGGCTCCGTTGGGCGGGGAGCAAAACCGCGAAGTGGATTCCGGTGGCGGGACAAACCGCCGCCGCAGCGCTAAGCTATGCGGCCTTCTGCCGCCTGGGCGACGCCCACATCGCTGAGTGCGTCGCCGTGCGCGAACGCGTCACGGCGCTTCTCGGACACGAGAGGCGGTAGTCCTCAACGCACATGGAGTCATTCATGCAGGAACTTGACCATCCCGCGGGCCGCCGCGGCGCGCTCGTCCTCTTTTCGGGCGGGCAGGATTCGACGACGTGCCTCGCCTGGGCGCTCGAACACTTTGAGCGCGTCGAGACGCTGGGCGTCGACTACGGTCAGCGCCACGACGTGGAGATGCGCTGCCGTGAGGACGTGCTCCGTGCGGTGCGCGCGCTCAACCCCAAGTGGGACGCGCGCCTGGGCGAAGACCACCGCCTCGACATGTCGGTGCTGGGGCAGATTTCGGACTGCGCGCTGACGAAGGAGCGCGCGATCGAGCTCGAAGCTTCGGGCGTCCCCAACACGTTCGTGCCGGCGAGGAATCTTCTCTTCTTCACGTTCGCCTCGGCGATCGCGTACCGCCGCGGGCTCTCGGTGCTCGTGGGCGGGATGTGCGAGACGGACTATTCGGGCTATGCGGACTGCCGCGACAACACCTTGAAGAGCCTTCAGGTGACGCTCTCCTTGGGGCTCGACGCCCCGATGACGGTCGAGACGCCGCTCATGTGGCTCTCGAAGGCGGAGACGTGGGCGCTCGCGCAGAGGCTCGGGGGCGACGCGTTCGTCGAGATCGTCCGGGAGCGCACTCACACCTGCTACATGGGCGACCGCGAACACCATCACGACTGGGGTTGGGGCTGCGGCGAATGCCCGGCCTGCAGGCTCCGCCGGGAAGGTTGGGAGGCTTGGGCCGCCTCGAGGAAGTGATTCGACCCCAACGGGATCGCCGGGCGCGGTCCCGTTCGTGTTTTCGGGAGGCCGAAAAACAAAAAATCCCCGCGATCGCTCGACAGGGACTTCTGAATGGTGGCTGGGGACGGAATCGAACCGCCGACACGCGGATTTTCAATCCGCTGCTCTACCAACTGAGCTACCCAGCCACGCCGAATTTTTCTCTCGCCGACCACCACGGAGAATAAGTGGTGGCTGGGGACGGAATCGAACCGCCGACACGCGGATTTTCAATCCGCTGCTCTACCAACTGAGCTACCCAGCCGAGACAAGAGCTGCAAGTTTATGGGAAGTCTTTTCGGGCTGTCAAGTTTCCCCTCGGGAGGCTTCGGAAAATACCGCAAACACGGTATGCGCGCTTTGCGCGGGACTTCCGCAAACACGTACACTCACTTCCACTCCTGAAGACTGAACGTCCGGACCGGGGTTTTTCCCCTTCGCCGGCATTTCCAAGACGAACACGATGAAAATCAAGCATGTGCTCGCGGCCGTGGCGGCCGTCCTCTGCGCCGCGCAGGCGCACGCCGACGAGGAAACCATCCGTACCAACCTGATGAAGAACACCGGCCTGCGCGCGGAGAGCGTGCGTCCGGCGCCCGTCGCGGGCCTCTGGGAGGTCGTGGTGCAGGGCCGCGTCTTCTACGTCGACGAGACGGTCGCCCACGTGATCACCGGGAGCATCATCGAAACGAAGACGCAGTCGAACCTCACGGCGGCGCGCTTCCAGGAGGTCGCGAAGGAGGCCTGGAGCAAGTGGCCTTTCGAAGATGCCGTGAAGCAGGTCTTCGGCAAGGGCGAGCGCGAGGTCGTCGTCTTCTCGGACGCGAACTGCACGTGGTGCCGCCGCATGGAGAGCACCTTCGCCGAGGTCGGGAACCTCACCGTCTACACCTTCATCGTGCCGATGCTGCGCGGCGAAGAGAACAACCGCGAAATCGTCTGCGCGAAGGATCCGGCCCGCGCCTGGCACGACTGGATGGCGAACGGCATCCGTCCGCAGCCGGCCGGGGTCACGTGCGACTCGTCCGTGCTGATGAGGAACGCCTCCCTCATGAGCCGCTTCAACATCACCGGGGCGCCGACGATGTTCTTCCCGTCGGGCGCGCGCATCTCGGGCGCGATTCCCGCCGAGCAGTTGGAAGAGCTCCTGCAGGAACAGTGATCCTCACGGCACCTCAAAGCAAAACGCCCGCGGTTTCGCGGGCGTTTTGCTCCCGAAGCGCGCTCAGCGCTTCGGGAGGATGTCCTCGGGCGTGAAGCCGTTCGGGACCAGCACCCAGGCGCGGGTGGTGCTCCGCTGACGCCCCGCCGCTTCGCCGGCTTCGTCGCCGAAGCCCCAGAAGTAGTCGAAGCGGATCAGGCCCCGGATGGCGCCGCCGGTGTCCTGCGCGACGACGGGGCGCGTGAAGGCGAGGGCCGGACGGTCCTGCTTCACCTCGATGATGAAGGGCGTCCCCAAGGTCCAGCGGCTCGGATCCACGGCGACGCTCGCCTGCGCGGTGAGCGGCACGCCCTGGGCGCCCGTGGGCCCGAGCGAGGGGTCGCCGTGTCGCTCTTCAAAGAAGATGAAGCTCGGATTCTGCGCGAGCGCCTCCTTCACGCGGTCGGGGTTGCGTTCGGCCCAGGCGCGGATCTGCTGCATGCTGAGCTCGTGGCTCTTCAACTCACTGTTCTTGACGAGCCAATTCCCGATCGAGCGGTAGCGGTAGCCGTTCTGGTCCGCGAAGCCCACGCGCATGAAGGAGCCGTCGGGAAGAAGAATGCGGCCGGACCCCTGCACCTGAAGAAAGAAGGCCGCCACCGGGTCGTCCACCCAGGCGATCGCCCAGGGTTCGAGGTCGGTGCGGTTCTGAATGACGCCGCGGGTGTCGTAGGGGACGACGCGGCGGCCGTCCAACTTCCCGCGAAGGCGCTTGCCCTTCAGCTCCGGATAGATTTCTGCGAGGTCGATGATGAGGAGATCGTCCGGGACGCCGTAGATCGGGTGGACGAAGGGCGCCTGCTTGGTGCGGCTCCCGTAGAGGAGCGGCTCGAAGTAGCCCGTCGTGAGGCCCGTTTCGGTGCGCTTCACCTCGTCGCCCCGGTCGTCGCGCTCCACGGTGGCGACGCGCCACGGGGTGAAGTTCGCGCGGAAGAAGTCTTCCGCGGCGGCGGGGTCGACCGCCGCCGCGCGGCTGCAGGCGCCCGCCCACACCGGGCGCGAGCCGATCGCGGTGCAGGACTGACGGAAGGCGGCAAGCGCCGAGCGCCAGTGTTCAGTATCGACGCCGCGGGCCTCTTCAAAGGCGGCGGGGGTGAATTCGGGACCGCTCGTCGTACGTACGGGCGGCTTTTCCACGGTCGTACAGGCCGAAAGCAGAACGAGCGCGGCGAGGGCCGCAAGGCGGAGGGGGCGGGTGAACGTCATCAAAGATGGATAGATAGTGTTGCGGCCGTGCCGGAAGTCCCTACAGTCTATCGGAACCGCGGGAAGCGGACGGCTATACTGACGACCACCGAAAACGACGCACACCATTTGGAGAACGTTCATGCGCACGTGCCGAATCGCCCCTTCCATCCTCTCCGCCGACTTCGCCCGTCTGGGTGAGGAAGTCCGCGACGTGACCGAAGCGGGCGCCGACTGGATCCACTTCGACGTGATGGACAATCACTACGTGCCGAACCTGACGGTGGGCCCGCAGGTCCTCAAAGCGATCCGCCCGTGGACCAAGGCTCCCATCGACGTGCATCTGATGGTCGAACCCGTCGACGCGCTCATTCCCGCCTTCATCGACGCGGGCGCCGACATCATCACGTTCCACTGCGAAGCCTCGAAGCACATCGACCGCACGCTGCAGCTGATCCGCGAACGCGGCGCCAAGGCGGGCCTGGTCTTCAATCCGGCGACACCGCTCTCGTACCTCGACCACGTGATGGACCGCCTGGATCTCGTCCTCCTCATGAGCGTCAATCCGGGCTTCGGCGGGCAGAGCTTCATTCCGTCCACGCTTGAAAAGGTCCGCATGGTGAAGGAGCGGTTCGACCGCTACGAAGCCGAAACCGGGCGCCGCATCATGATTGAGGTGGACGGCGGCATCAAGGCCGGGAACATCGCCGACGTGGCGGCCGCGGGCGCCGACACGTTCGTCGCGGGCTCCGCGGTCTTCGGCGCGGGTTCGAAGGAAGGCTACCGCGACGTGATCAATGCCATGCGCGCCAACGTCGCCACGCTCGGTTGAGGAGCGCGCATGGATACGAAGGCCGTCCTTTTCGACCTTGACGGAACGTTGGTCGACTCGCTTCCCGACATCCACGCGGGCGTCTGCGCGCTTGCCGAACGCCGGGGGCTGCCGAAGCCCCCGATCGAAGACGTGGGCGACATGATCGGGAAGGGGATCCGCGTGCTCATTGAACGTCTCGCCGACTGGTGGCGCCTCCGAGGCCACGCGGTGGAAACGCCCGAACCCGAAGCGCTCCTTCCGGAATTGATCGAGGTCTGGAGCGGGATGCCGGACCTGGTGCGTCCGATTCCGGGCGCCTTCGAGGCCGTGGCAGCGCTGCGCGCCGCGGGCATCAAGACGGCGCTCGTCACGAACAAGATCCGTGAGCGCACCGTCGAGTATTTGGAGCGTAACGGCCTTGAAGACGCGTTCGACGCCGTGGTGACGGCGAGCGACTGCGAGCGGGCGAAGCCCTGGCCGGACATGCTTTGGATGGCGGCCGAGCAGCTCCAAGTCGACCCCAAGGCCTGCGTCATGGTGGGCGACAGTCAGAACGATGCGCTGGCCGGGCGGGCCGCCGGGATGCGCACGGTGTTGGTCCGCACGGGCTACAACGAAGGCGTCACGATCGACGAGTGGGCCGCCCAAAACGGTTTTGAGGATCTCTGGGACGACGTCCCGCAGGCGATGGCGCCCATCCTGAAGGAGGCCGCGCGATGAGGGAGATCATTTTGGCGGCGACGGCCGCGCTCGCGGTCCTCGCGGGCGGCGCGTCGGCGGCGCCTGCGAAGGCGGTGCCGACGGCGGAACGCGTCGCCGCGTGCCACCAGAAGGCGGCGGACGACCAGCAGCGTCAGAAGTGCCTGGAGATGGAGCTTGAATTGGTGACGGCGGAGCACAAGGACGCCGTCGAGCGCGTCACCGTGGTGGCGAAGGCTTGGGACAAGCCGCACCGCACGCGGCAGCGTTGGGAGAAGTTCATCCGTTCGAGCCAGAGCTTCGAAACCTTCGTGAAGCGTGAGTGCGACTTCGTCCGCTACACGACGAAGGGAAGCCGCACCAAGGAGCAGAACGCCGAACTCGCCTGCCGCATCAACTACTACCGCATGCATACGGACGTGCTGGAAAACCGTCACCTTGCGGGTGACCGATGAGGGCGCCGGACTTTTCGACGGCGGGGCTCACGGGCCGCTGGAAGACGTTGGTGGAGGGGTTTCTCGCCTCGCCTCAGGGCGAGGCGGTCGTCGCCAAGGTGGCGGATGCCGCGAAGTCGGCGAACGTCTATCCTCCGACGCCTTTTCGGGCGCTGGAGCTCACGCCCTTCGAGCGGGTGCGCGTCGTGGTGCTGGGGCAGGACCCCTACCATACGCCGGGGAAGGCCGAGGGTCTTGCCTTTTCGGTGCCGGAACATGAGGCGTTGCCGCCATCCTTGAAGAACATCTTCAAGGAGCTTGAGGCCGAGTACGGGGTGCGGCGCACCCAGGGGCGCCTCATTGATTGGGCGCAAGCCGGCGTGCTCCTCATTAACACGATCCTCACCGTCGAAGAGGGAATGCCCCTTTCGCACCGGCGCTTCGGGTGGACGGCGTTGACGGACGGATTGATCCGGGCGCTCTCCGACGAGCGTGACGGTCTGGTCTTCATGCTCTGGGGGCGTCCCGCGCAGGAGAAGATCCCGTTGATCGACGCCGGGAAGCATCTCATCCTGACGGCGTCGCACCCTTCGCCCCTGTCGGTGACGAGGGGGCCGGAACCGTTTCTCGGGTGCGGGCACTTCAAAAAGGCGGATGGGCACTTGGGGACGGCGATCCCCTGGACGGGCGCCGAACCCAAAGAGCCGTCGCTCTTTGATGGGTTTTGAACGATTTTCGACGGCGGCTTGACAAAGCCGCCGGGACATGTAAAATACGCCTCCTTGCCTCACGGCGAGACGG
>NZ_JH604927.1 GCF_000250875.1 Sutterella parvirubra YIT 11816
GCCGTCACCGCGGGAGGAGAGGAGCTGCATCTGGTCGCAGACGATTTCGGTCGTGTAGTGGTCCTGGCCGTTCTGGTCCTGCCACTTGCGGGTGCGCAGACGGCCTTCGATGTAGACCGGGTTCCCCTTATGGAGATATTCCTTGGCCACTTCGGCCGTGCGGCCGAACATGACGACGCGGTGCCATTCGGTCTCGGAGACGAGTTCCTGCGTCTGCTGGTTGCGGTAGCGGCGCGTGGTCGCGATCGAGAGCTGCGCGATGGCGCGGTTGCCCTCCGCGGTGTAGCGGACGTCGGGGTCCGCGCCGAGATTGCCGAGAAGAATGACCTTGTTGACGGAAGCCATAACTATACCCAAAAACTAAAAATTTACTTACACATCAAGGGCTTCGCCCGTTTCGTGCGTCGTCCTGCGGGGCTCTTTGAGGTTCCTCGCACCGACGAACCAGATGAGCATAGCAAAAGCCGCCGCGGCGAATACGGCCTCCGCGGAAAAATGTTCCGAGATCCACCCGCCCAGAGCGCCGCCCACGAAGAGGCCGATGTTCTGTGTCGTGTTGTAGATGCCGAGCGCCAACCCCTTATCGGCTTTGGGCGACGCGCGGGAGATGAGGCCGGGAAGCGTCGCTTCGAGGATGTTGAAGCAGCCGAAGAAGAGCGCGAGCAGGAACGCGATCTCCCAGACGGAGTGCATGAGGAAGACGAAGAGGACGAAGACGACCGTCATCACGAGGATGATGATCCGCTGGAGCTTCGTCACGGCCCCGGCGCGCTCGGCCCAGCCGATCGGCTTCATCATCACCGCGAAGCCGAAGAGCACCGCCGGAAGGTAGATGTACCAGTGGTGGAGGACGGGAAGCCCCATCGATTCGAGGCGGCCCGGCACGACGACGAAGAGCGCGGTCAGAACCGCGTGGAGGATGAAGATCCCCAGGTTGAGCCTGAGGAGCTGCGGGTCGAGCGCGATCTCCTGCCAGGGGCAGTGCGCTTCGACTTCCGAGCGCCCGGTCTTGGGTTCTTCCGGCGGCGTCACCCAACGGACGACGCCGATCGCGCTCACCGCGAGGATCCCGGTGATGGTGAAGAGCCCGGAGACGCCCCAGAGTTCGGTGAGTGGCGGCGCGATCACAAGCGAAAGGGCGAACGTGAGCCCGATCGAGGCGCCCACCAGCGCCATCGCCTTCGTGATGACGCGCTCGCGCACGGCGTCCGAAATGAAGGCCGTGACCGCGGCGGAAATGGCGCCCGCTCCCTGGAGCGCGCGCCCGAGCATCACGACGCCCAGATGGTCGGCGCACGCGGCGATGAAGCTCCCGATCGCGAAGATGACGAGCCCCAGGACGATGATGGGCTTTCGACCCCAGCGGTCCGAGGCCCAGCCGTAGGGGATCTGCAGAATGCCCTGCGTGAGGCCGTAGATCCCGAGCGTGACCCCGACCCAGAAGTGGTCGTCGCCGCCCGGGAGCTGATGCGCGTAGACCGCAAAGACCGGGAGGATCAGAAAGTTCCCGAGCATGCGCAGCGCGAAAATGCCCGCAAGCGAGAGACTCGCGCGGCGTTCCTTCGGCGTCATGCGGTGTGCGGTGTCGGTGGTGTTCGTTCGCATCGTTCTTGGCGGCTCGTATTTCCGGGATCCGGTCGGTGTTGGGGGTGGTTGGAGACGTGCCGGGCAGTCTATAGTAGAAATTTCGCATTCAACCTTAAGGTCAAGGTCAAACCGTGGACGTCATTTCGGTCCGGGGCGCCGCCACGCACAATCTCAAGCACGTCGACGTCGATCTGCCGCGCGGGAAGCTCATCGTCATCACGGGGCTTTCGGGCTCGGGGAAGAGTTCGCTTGCGTTCGACACGCTCTATGCCGAGGGGCAGCGCCGCTACGTCGAGAGCCTCTCGGTCTATGCGCGGCAGTTCCTGGAGCTGATGCCGCGCCCCGAAGTCGAGTCGATCGAAGGGCTCTCGCCCTCGATTTCGATCGACCAGAAGAGCGCGGGGAGCAATCCGCGCTCGACCGTCGGCACGGCGACCGAATTGGCGGACTACCTGCGCCTCCTTTTTGCGCGCGCCGGGACGCCCCACTGCCCGACCCACGGTCTTGCGCTTCGCGCCGACCCCGTGGCGGCGATGGTAGACCGCACGCTCACGCTCTCGGAAGGCGTGCGCCTCATGGTGCTCGCCCCGATCGTGCGGGGCGGCCAGAAGGACGTCGGCCGCGAAATCGAGCCGCTCTTCGTGAAGGGCTTCACGCGCTTCCGCATCGACGGTGAGGTCGTCATGCTGGAGCGTGCGCCGCTCCCCGGGGAGTTCGAAGGCGCCAAGGACGCCGACGTCGTCGTCGACCGCCTGCGGGTGAAGCCCGACGTGCGCGAGCGGCTCTCGGAGAGCTTCCAGAGCGCCGCCGAAATTTCGGGCGGCCGCGTCATCGCGGCCGAGATGGACGGCGACGCCGAGTACGCCTTCACGACGCGCTACGCCTGCCCCGAGTGCGACTTCACCGTGGGGTCCTTGGAACCCCGGCTCTTCTCCGCCAACAGCCCCGTCGGGTGCTGTCCCACGTGCCGCGGCACCGGCGTGAGTTCGGACTTTTCCTTGGAGCGCATCCTGCGCGATCCGACCGCGAGCCTGGAGGGCACCGCCCTTGAGGGTTGGGGTCCGATGTCGGGCGCCAACTGGGCGAAGTTGGTGCGCCTTTCGCAGACCGCGGGCTTTTCGCTCTCGACCCCCTGGCGCGAACTCTCCGAAGACGTCCGCAGCATGGTGCTCTACGGGGGCGGTGCCGCGGAGCGGCTCGATCCGCCCTTCATCGGGGTCGTCAACGAACTGCGCCGCTTCTGGGCGCAGTCGGACAATCCCCTGCGGCGGGCGCTTGAGCGCTTCCGCGCCGAGGTGACCTGTACCGACTGCGGAGGTTCGGGACTCTGCGAAACCGCGCGCCACGTCCGCCTGGGCGAAGGCGACGCGATGAGGACGCTCCCTGAACTGAGCGCCGAGAGCCTCTCTTCGCTCGACCGCTACTTCGCCGACTTCAGGCTCTCGGGCGCGAAGGCGCAGGTGGCGGACCGCATTCTCTCCGGCATCACGTCGAGGCTCCGGTTCCTGAACGACGTCGGCCTCGGCTACCTCACGCTCGGGCGCCGCGCTGACACGCTCTCCGGAGGCGAGAGCCAGCGCATCCGTTTGGCGAGCCAGATCGGCTCGGGCCTCACCGGCGTCCTCTACGTTTTGGACGAACCCAGCATCGGGCTTCATCAGCGCGACAACGACCGCCTGATCGAAACGCTCCGCCGTCTGCGCGACCTCGGGAACACCGTCGTCGTGGTCGAACACGACGAGGACGCGATCCGCGCGGCGGACTTCGTGGTCGACATGGGGCCGGGCGCGGGCGAAGCGGGCGGCCGGATCGTCGCGGCGGGGACGCTCGCCGAAGTGACGGCGAATCCGGAGTCCTTGACGGGCCGCTACCTCTCGGGGAACGTCGCGAAGCGCCCCCCGCGCCCCGCGTTCGACGCGAAGGCCGCGGATTGGCTGGAGTTGGTCGAGGCTTCCGGGCACAACCTCAAGGACGTGACGCTGCGCATTCCCATGGGCGCGATGACGACCGTCGCCGGGATCTCCGGCTCGGGGAAGTCGTCGCTCGTCCTCGACACGCTGCTGCCCGCCTTGGCCGCGCACTACCACCGCGCGCAGACGGTGCCGCTTCCCCACCGCGAAATCCGGGGGCTCGAGCACTTCGACAAGGTGATCAGCGTCGACCAGAGCCCGATCGGCCGCACACCCCGCTCGAACCCCGCCACCTACACGGGGCTCTTCTCGGCGATCCGCGACGTCTTCGCGCAGACGCTCACCGCGCGCGAGCGCGGCTACGACGCGCGCCGCTTCAGCTTCAACACGAAGGGCGGACGCTGCGAAGCGTGCCAGGGCGACGGCGTCGTCAAGGTCGAGATGCAGTTCCTCCCCGACATCTACGTCGCGTGCGACGTCTGCGGCGGGAAGCGCTACAACCGCGAAACGCTCGAAGTCCGCTACAAGGGGTTGTCGATCGCGGACGTGCTGGAGCTCACCGTCGAGGAGGCGATTCCGTACTTCGACGCGCATCCCGGCATCGTGAGGAAGCTCGAGACGCTGCGCGACGTCGGGCTCGGGTACATCCGCCTGGGGCAGAGCGCCACGACGTTCTCCGGGGGCGAGGCCCAGCGCATCAAGTTGGCGACGGAACTCGCCCGCACCGACACGGGCCGCACGCTCTACATCCTGGACGAGCCGACGACGGGGCTTCACTTCGCCGACGTCGATCAGCTTTTGGACGTGCTGCGGCGGTTGACCGCCCTCGGGAACACCGTGCTCGTGATCGAGCACAACCTCGATGTTTTGGCCTCGAGCGACTGGGTGGTCGACATGGGGCCGGGCGGCGGCGACGAAGGCGGCCGGATCGTCGCCGAAGGGACGCCCGAAGACGTGGCGGCGAATCCCGCGAGCGTCACGGGGCCGTACCTTGCTAAACTCATCCCCAAGCACCGAAACGGCGGTTGATGTGGAAAAGCCGGGGATTTTGCGTGAAGCCTTTGATTTTCAAAGACAAAAAATGTGGATAACCCCGTGAATAACTTGGGGCCCGGCGGTGAGACGGGCCCCAAATTCTTGTGGAGAAGGGTCGGATCAGTCCTTCGTCAACATCGATTCAAACCGCCAGCTGTCGCGGCACATGTCGTCCAGGGTCCTCGTTGCCTTCCAACCGAAGAGCTCCAGCGCGAGGGCGGGATCGGCCCAGTTGGCGGCGATGTCGCCTTCGCGGCGGGGCGCGAATTCGTACGGGATCTTCCGCCCCGAGGCGCGCTCAAAGGCGGCGACGACTTCGAGCACGCTGTAGCCGCGCCCGCAGCCCAAGTTCACCGCGCGCCAACCCGTGTGCGCGCACACGTAGGGGAGCGCCGCGGCGTGGCCTTCGGCGAGGTCCACGACGTGGATGAAGTCGCGCACGCCGGTGCCGTCGGGCGTCGGGTAGTCGTTCCCGAAGATGCGCAGGCGCTCGAGGCGCCCGTTCGCCACGCGGGCGACGTAGGGGAGAAGATTGTTGGGGATGCCGTTCGGGTCTTCGCCGATGAGGCCCGACGGGTGCGCGCCGATCGGGTTGAAGTACCGCAGGCACATCACGCTCATCCGCTTGTCCGCGCGGCAGACGTCGGCGAGGATCTCCTCGATGTGAAGCTTCGAGCGCCCGTACGGATTCGTCGCCTCGCCCGTGGGGCAGTCTTCCGTGAGGGGGAGCTTCTCAGGAGTCCCGTAGACGGTCGAAGACGAGCTGAAGATGAGGCGCTTCACGTCCGCGGCGCGCATGGCTTCGAGGAGCTTCAACGTCCCCGCGGTGTTGTTGTCGTAGTACTCGATGGGCTTCTCGACGCTTTCGCCCACGGCCTTGAGGCCGGCGAAGTGGATGACGGCCTCGATCGACTCGCGGCGCAGCACGCGCTCAAGAAGAGCCGCATCGCGGATGTCGCCCTCGACGAAGAC
>NZ_JH604928.1:0-19425 GCF_000250875.1 Sutterella parvirubra YIT 11816
ATGAATCTATCCATTTTGCTTAGATTTAAGTATATATGATTAGACTTATTGTATCAGTTTCGAGCCCTTCGCGCGCGTCCAGTCGGCTTCAGCGGACTTCAACGCGGCCGCCGCACTCCGGCGGTTCGCTACCGCGGCTTCGATCTGACGCCAGAGCGACGCTTCGGTCTCGTCCGCGCGGGCGAGCGCCAGCGCGATGCCCTCCTCTTCATAAGCGATCTGGTGGTCCTGCTGGCGGATCTTCGCTTCGGTCGATTCGATCTCGAGCATCACGTCGGTGGGATCCAAGGCGAGGAGCTTCTGCCCGGCTTCCACCGTCACCCCCTCTTCGATCGGGCGGTCGACGAGCCGCCCGCCCACGGTTTGAAAGGCCATGCGCACTTCGTGCGCGGTGAGAAGCCCGGCTTTGAGCCGCTCGCCTTCGCTCGCCGCGTCGTTGCGGTTCCCGAGGGCGATGAGCCCGACGGCGACGGCGAGCACGGCCGCAAAGCCCGCGATCGTGCGGAGGATGGTCTTGTCGGTTTTCTTCTGCGAGGTCATTTTGTTTTGTCGGCTAATGATTTGGGCTTGAAATGGTGTTCCGTGGGTTCTGAGGCATTCCTTGTCATCGGGGCCTCCGTCCCCCGTGTCCTGCTCCGCGTTGTCGGTCTTCAGTTGCTTTGCCGACTAAACATCCGGACAAAGAAGAGGTGCTGGATCAGCGGCTGAGACCGAAAGCCTTGGGGAGGCGGGCGCACGCCTACGTCGGCGGGTGCTTCCGCCGGGAGGCGACGGGCTCTGCTGCGGGCAGGCCCTCCTCTTCGGCCCCGTCGCCGTGGAGCTTGCGCAGGAGCGAAATGAGTTCCTCCTGTTCGGCGTGGCTGAGGTTCGACGCGAACTTCGTCACGCGGGCGTAGTGGTCGGGAAGCGCGCGCTCCAGAAGAGCGCGTCCCTCGTCGGTGAGTTCAATCAGGAAGGACCGGGCGTCGGATTCGGATGCGCGCTTCGTGACGAGCGGCACCGGCTGCGAGAGCATCCGGCGAAGCATGATCGACGCGGTCGCGGGCGTGACGCCCATGTGGGCGGAGAGCTCCACCACGGGAAGGCTCCCCTTGTCGAGGAGCACCATCAGCATGGTGAACTTGCCTTCGGTCAACCCCATGCCGTCTTCGAGCGCCGCGTAGATCTCGTCGTGGATGAGGCGCGTCGTGCTCGTGAGATAGAGCATCATCTCCACGCCCGCCACGTCGACGTCGGCCGTCGGGCTCTCGCCGTAGTGACGGCGGAGGGCTTCTCGGGCGGGGATCATCCTTTTCTGGAACTGCATGGTTGGACTGCGGGTGAGCGCGGGTGCGCCGGGTTATTTATTTTGCCGACTAAGTTTATACCTGATTTTGGAAAAAGTGTGGGCGTCGCCGCCCTGCTTTACTCTTCACGGGGAGGATTCGTGTCCAACAGAGGTTGTTGGAGATGGGAGTTCAGCTCAGGCTTCCCGGCATTGAACCGGACGCAGATAAAAGAAGACCCTGCCTGGTGCAGTCCACTGCCTGTTCGGGCAACGGATCCTGTGCGGGGTACGCTTGGTTCGAAGTGTAGGCGCCGGCCGCTCCGGAGTCAACACCTCCGTCACGCTTCCGGCGCCCAGCGCTCCTCAGTCCTTCAAGCTCTTGATCGGCGTGAAGGTCCCGTCCTCGTTCGGACGGAAGACGAAGTGTTCCTTGAGATAGATGATGTCCTTGCGGTCGACGGCTTCGAGCTCCGCCAGAATCGCCGCGCGGGCGACGACGTTCGCGCCCGCCGCCTTCGCGAGGTTCTCGATCGCCGCGAGGCTCTCGCCCGTCGCGATCACGTCGTCGATCAGGGCGACGCGCTTCCCGCGGATCTTCTCGGCTTCGACGCCGTCCAACCAGAGCGTCTGCTCCTTCTGCGTCGTCACCGAGCAGGCCTTGAAGGAGATGGCGTTCTGCATGTAGGGCTTTTTGCTCTTGCGGGCGACCACGAATTCCTTCATCCCCATCAGGCGGCTCATCTCATAGGTGAGGCAGATGCCCTTCGCTTCCGCCGTCATCAGGACGTCGACCTCCGGGAGGCGCTTCACGAGTTCGGGGGCGCAGGCCATGACGAGTTCGGTGTCGGACAAGCATACGAAGCTCGCGAGCGCCAGGTTGTCGGCCACCTTGACGTAGGGAAGCTTGCGCTTCAGGCCGCAGATCTCGAAATCAAAGTACTTCACGGGGGGTCTCCGTACGGGAAAATGAAAGACGCGGCGTCGGCGGGACCTCTCTTGACCGGAGATCTCACCACGAATCCGCCGCAGGTGACCGCATGATAACGCGAAGGGCCGCGGTTCGAAGAAGTTTTCGAACACAGCGGCCCTTGTTGGGGTACCGACGTACCGGCGGATTACTGGCCGAAGAGCTTCGGGAGCTTGCCCAAAATCGTCTTTGCGGACGGGGCGGCCTCGGCGGCCTTTTCCTTCGCGGCGTCCTTTGCCTTTTTGGCGAGTTCGGCCTTCCCGTCGGCCTCCGTCTTCTCCGCCGCGACCGGCGTCTCGTCGGGTTCCGGCATCAGCGGCTCCACCGTGGGCGGCACGGGGGCGGCTTCGTCCGGCTTCCCGGCTTCGGCCGGCTGAACGGCCGGGGCGGCCGGGACGGCCGGGACGGCCTCAACGACCTTCGGCGTTTCGGGTTCGGCCGCGGGCTCCGCAGCCTTCACGGGTTCCGCAACGGGGGCATCGGCCCTGGGCACTTCGGCAGCCGGAGCGGCCTCAGCGGTCTTCTCTGCTTCCGCGGCTTCAGGCGCCGCCTCGGCACCCTCAGCACCTTCCTGCTGCCCTTCCCTCGCGGCGCGTTTGGCCTCTTCGACCTTCCTCGCCTCTTCTTCGGCGGCCTGGCGCTGCGCTTCGCGCTTCGCCATCTGCGCCGTGACGATCACGTCGCCCGGCACTTCGCCCGCGGCGTCGGCCTTGCGGATGCGGTGCACCAGGCCCGACACGGCGGCGCTCTCCACCGAGAGCATCTTCACGCCTTCCAAGAGCCCGCTCGAGACTTCCGCCCAGAAGGCGCCGTTCTTCGTCACGACCGTGACGGGAAGGTCCGTGCGGGCGCTGCGGATCGTCTCCAGGATGGCGACGCCTTCGGGGCCGTTCGAGAGAAGAAGAATGTTGCGGGCCTGGAAGATGTGCGCGCCCACGAGCACGCGCACGTCCGCGGGGTCGCCGCAGATGACGGAGATGTTTTCTTCGGAGAGCTTCTCGGCGTCGGCTTGGTCGGGCGTGATCGCCACGAGCTTTTCGCCGGCTTGGGCGAGCGCCTCGACAAAGGGCGCAAACATCGCGCCGCGGCCCATGACGAGCGTCTGACCCAAGAGCGTTTCCGCGGGCGTTTCCTCGGGGAGCGTCTCCATCGGGGCTTCGAGCATCGCGGCCTTACGCGCCCACGCGAAGCGCGAGGTGAGCGCCTTTTCGACCTTCGGGATCAGCATGAAGGCGACGGGGTTCAGCGCGATCGAGAGAATCGCGCCCGCGACGACGAGGTTCACCGCGTGACCGTCCGCCAAGCCCATGCCGGCCGCCTGGCCGATGAGGATGAAGCTGAATTCGCCGATCTGCGCCAGGGCGGCGGCCACCGTGATGGCGGTCCCGAGCGGGCGGCGCATCACCACGACGAGCGAGAACGCCGCCAGGGACTTCCCGAAGATGATGATGGCGAGGACCGCGAGGACTTCAAAGGGAGCCTGCCAGAGGATGTGCCAGTCAAAGAGCATCCCCACACCGACGAAGAACAAGACGGCGAAGGCGTCCTGGAGCGGCAGCGACTCGGTCGCCGCCCGGTGCGCGAAGCTGCTCTCGCGCATCACCATGCCGGCGAAGAACGCGCCCAAGGCGAAGCTCACGTGGAAGATTTCGGCGGCGCCGTACGCGACGCCCAGCGCGCAGGCCAAGACGAAGAGCGTGAAGAGTTCGCGGGAACCCGTGCGGGCGACCTGGGTCATGAGCCACGGAAGCACGCGGCGGCCCACCACGAACATCACGGCCGTGAAGGCGGCGACGTTCGCGAACGTGATCAGGATTTCGCGCAGCAGCGAGACTTCCGCCCCGGCCGCAGGCGCGGGTTCGCCCGAGAGTGCCGCGGCGCCCGCCGAGACGACTTCGCCCGCGACGTCGCCCACGGAAACCGCGTCCGAGGCGTGCTCGGCCAGCGCGGCCGCGGAGTTGGGCCCGAGAATGAGGCCGGCCAGGGGCGGCAACAGCACGAGAATGAGGACGGTGGCGACGTCTTCGACGACCAACCAGCCCACGGCGATGCGGCCGTCGTGGGTGGTGAGGATCCCGCGGACTTCAAGCGCCTTCAGAAGCACCACGGTCGAGGCGCACGAAAGCGACGCCCCGAAGACGAACGCCTGCCCCCAGGCCCAATCCCAAAAGAAGTGCACGGCCACCGCGCCCAACACGGTCGCGATCGCCATCTGGAGCACCGCCCCGGGAAGCGCGATCGCCTTGACGCTCATGAGGTCCTTCACCGAGAAGTGCAGACCCACCCCGAACATCAGCAGCATCACGCCGATTTCGGACAACTGGTGCGCGAGGGCCGGGTCGGCGAAGACGCCGGGCGTATGCTGCCCGGCGGCGACGCCGGCCAGCAGATAGCCGACGAGCGCGGGCGACTTCAGGAAGCGCTCGCAGACGAAGCCGAAGATGAGCGCCAGCGAAAACGCGATGACGAGGGTCGAGATGAGCGGAAGACCGTGTTCCATGTCGGTTGGTCAAAAAAACCGGAAGGCGGTTGAGAAGGCAAGGACGTTGGAGGCACGACCTGCGGAAAGGGGACGGGAGGGTCGGGAACCGCTTCACCGGAGCTTGAAGAGGCTCTTTCTTTAGGGTAAACCCTAAATTTCCAGACCCATCAACCGCTTCCGTGGAGAGATCCCAGCAAAAGGCATCACGACTTCAAAACGATACCCGTCCGGCAACTTCCGCATCCGTGCGAATCCTCGTATTTTCACCCGATTTCAGGGTGTTGTGGGATCCGCGGAGGCCCCGATCCGCACTGTTTTCCCGCTTTGTTACAACTTCGGGACCTCCAGCCGTCGAAAACGGGAGACCCGAGCCAAAACGAAACCGGGACCGGGGGTCGTCGAAGATGCTCCACGGGAACCCTCCGACACCACATTTCAGGAAGTTATTTGTGAGCGGTTACGCCCGCTATCCTTCACCGCATTGACGCACATTCAACCGCAAAGACCGTTCCTCAACCCCTCCAAAAAGCTTACGCTCACCCTCCTTCGAACCACCCCCGAACGGAAACCCGACGACCTTCTTTTTCACGCCCTCCTCGGCCTCCCCGACCGGCGTCCCCCGGAAGCGCTTTTTCTCAAGTCCCGTCATCCGTTCGCCACAACTTTTCTTCCGCCCGGGATTTGACAGCCGGCGAAAGCCGTGTATAGAGTGAAAAACGTGCGCTCCGGACGGGGAAGCCCCGCAAGGCCCCCACGAGAAACCCGCACCACCCCAAACGAACACGACATCTCGGACAACGCCATGATCCTCCGTACGAACAACAAGCCGAGCCGCGCGACGACGTCGCTGCGCTGGTGGTGGCCGCTCTCCTAGCGGGCACCTGTTCGTCGTACGCACGAATTCATTTCGAGACACAAGGCCCGCGGACGCTGATCGCGGGCTTTTTTCGTATCCGGCCACAGGCCAACCCCCTCCCCGCTTCGGCATCCGCAGGTCCACCAAACCTCCAGGACCAGAACCATGTCGAAGTTTCAATCCCTCCGCCGCATCCGGCCCGAAGCGCACCACCGATGGTGCTGATTCCTTCTTTCTGCCTCCGCAACCGACACGTTATGTCGGCCGACGGCCTCCGCCGTCACCCGAACCTCCGGCGCGCCTCAACGCAAAGCACTGCAACCGCGCCGACTGCGTCACCCAAGACACCAGAAGGAACCGCACCATGCAGCTCAACCCCTATTTCGGCCGTTTCTGCGGTCAGTTCGTCCCTGAAATCCTCGTCCCCGCCTTGGACGAACTCGAAGCCGCCTTCATCGAAGCGCAGGCCGATCCCGAGTTCCATCGTGAGCTCTCCGAGCTCCTCACGACCTACGCCGGCCGCCCGACGCCGCTCACGCGCGTGCGCCGCCTGACGGAAGGCACCCGCACGACGATGTACCTGAAGCGCGAAGACCTCGTCCACGGGGGCGCGCACAAGACGAATCAGGTCTTGGGCCAAATTCTTCTCGCCCGCCGCATGGGCAAGACCCGCATCATCGCGGAGACGGGCGCGGGCCAGCACGGCGTCGCGACGGCCTTGGCCTCCGCGCTCTTCGGGATGGAGTGCCGCATCTACATGGGCGCCAAAGACGTCGAGCGCCAGAAGCCCAACGTCTTCCGCATGCGCCTCATGGGCGCTGAAGTCGTGCCGGTGACGGCGGGCCGCGGCACCCTGAAGGAAGCCTGCAACGCGGCCCTTCGCGACTACGGCGAAAACTTCCAGACGACCCACTACATGCTGGGCACGGCTGCGGGTCCGCACCCCTTCCCGACGATCGTGCGCGAGTTCCAGAAGATCATCGGTGAAGAGGCCCGGCGGCAATTCGCCGAGGTCGAGCACAGCACGCCCGACGCGGTGATCGCGTGCGTGGGCGGCGGCTCCAACGCCATCGGCATCTTCACGGACTTCAAGGAAACCCCCGCCAAACTCATCGGCGTCGAACCCGCCGGCCTCGGGATCCATACGAAGGAGCACGGCGTCACGCTCGGGATGGGCACCGAAGGGATCTTCTTCGGGGCGCGGTCTTTGAACCTCCAAACGAACGAAGGCCAAATCAACGAGAGCTACTCGATTTCGGCGGGGCTCGACTTCCCGTCGATCGGCCCCGAACACGTCCACCTCCAGGTCATCGGCCGCGCCGAGTACGTGAGCGTCACGGACGAAGAGGCTCTGGCCGCCTTCCACGAGCTCTCGCGTCTGGAAGGGATCATCCCGGCTTTGGAGAGCAGCCACGCCTTGGCCTACGCCCTCAAGATGGCGCGGCAGAACCCGGAGCGCGAACAAAAGATCATCGTCAACCTTTCGGGCCGCGGCGACAAGGACATCTTCCAGGTGGCGGCGCGCTTGGAGGAAGAGGAACGCACGGTCGACGGGGTCCTGAAGCCCCTCTCGCCCGCCCAAACGCTCGCCGCCTGAGGAGGACCGCGCCATGAACGCCATGCACGTGACGAACCTCACGCCCATCCAGAACATCCCGAACGCCCAGCCGGAGACCGCCGCCATGACCGCCCAGACGAACACGACCAAGAGCACGAACCGCTTTGACCGACTCACCCGCTTCACCGACCGCGCCGCGGTCGTCCCCGCCGTGACGCTCGGCGATCCCACGCCCGAAGCCTCCGTCGAGGTGCTCCGCGCGGTGATCCGAGCGGGCGCGGATGCGCTCTCGTTGACGCTTCCCTTTTCGGACCCGTGCGCCCACGCCCCCGACTGCGCGCACGCCTCGGTGCGGGCCTTGGAAGCTGGGGCCGACCTGGAGCAGTCGCTCCGCCTCGTGCGCACGATCCGCGACGAATACCCGGATCTTCCGGTCATGCTCACCCTCTACGCGAACCAGATCGTCGTCCTCGGTCTTGAAGCCTTCACGGCTGCCGCGGCGGATGCGGGCGTCGACGCGCTCTACATCCCGGACCTTCCGGTCGGGATGCGCGAACTCGAAACGGCATTCGACGATGCCGCCGCGACCGAAGGGCTCGCCTTGGCCGGACTCCTGCCGCCCAACGCCGACGCGGCGCGCGTCGGGAAGCTCGTCCGCATCGTGACGGGGGCGATGGTGGCGCCGATGCCGGATGCGGCTTCGGCCGGGGCCGTCCGGGCGCAGTTCCGGGTGATGGAAACGGAAGGCGTTGAGCTTCCCGTCCTCTTCGACGCGGACCTCTCCCGCATTGAGAATCCCGCGAACGCAGCCGCCCTGGGCACCGCTCTCGTGAAGGTCCTCCCCGAACTCGTGGGCCGACGGGTGCCCGTTGCGGTCGCCTTCGGCGTCGGCATCGCCAAGATCCTCGAGGCCGCCCCGGTCGAGAACCGTCAGGTCACGGCGGCGACCCTTGAGCGGGTCGAGACCTTCGTCGGCGACGTCGCCCGCATGATCCGCGCCGTCCGAACCGAGGCGCCCGATGGCAGGGAGGCGGCGCGCCGCCCCCGGGCCGCGGCCTCCTGACGGGCTGTAACACGACACCCAGCACAGAACCCCAACGGGAAGGCGCCGGACCGCGAAAAAGGCGTCCTTGCGGTCCGGCGCCCTCCCTCCTTCCTCTCCTTCGTCTCCTTCTTCTCCCTTGGTCTCCGCTTCCTCCCGCCCCGTTCTCACGTCCGCTGTCGGAGGAAGACGTCAGGGAAAACGTTCCAAAGGCTCACCACCACGGATCCGTTCACGCGATTCCCTTCGCTTTGGGGTATGCTCACCTCCTGAACACCCCGCCATTCACCGAAACGCATGCCCCAAACACTTTCGACGTCCTCCTCGTCCGGCGCTCCCGCGCCGGACAACCCAGGGCCCTCAGGCACCGTTCCGCCTTTGTCGGCGATGCCGCCGATCACGCCCGTCGCCGGTCCGTCCGGCGTCCGTCAGGCGCCGCACGCCGCACAGGCCTGCCTCGTCATCGTGCGGGAAGCGCTCGCGGCGAAGCCCCTTGAGCGTCTTCGCCGCGTGGTCGCGGAACTTCATGAGCGGCGCGTGCCGATCCTGATCGAATCGAACGGCCTTTCGCCCGAAGCCCGCAAGGTCCTCGACCAGATGTCCGCGCCCGACCTTCAGGTCGTGCACCACGACGGCTTCAACAAGCTCAAGCTCTACCGCGAGGGCTTCCGCCGCATGGCGAAGCTGGGCGTGCGGGGCGTGCTCGTCATCGACGCCTCCGGCCCCTTCAGCTTCGGGGCGGCGCAGCACTTCATGCGCCTGGCGCGAAAGTTCCCCTCGCAGCTTCTCTGCGGGTATTCGGTGAAGATCGAAACCCCGATGCGCCGCCAGCGCGTCACGGGCCAGCACCTCATCGACTTCTCGTCGGGCTTCTGCGGGCTTTCGCTCTCGCACGAAGACGCCCTCTGCCCGATGAGGCTCTATCCGCTGGAAGCGACGTTGTCGGTCCTCATCAACGCCGAACTCGTGCCCGAGGACGGCTTTGAGACCGAATTTCTGGTGCGGCTCCTCTGGGCGGGTCTGCGCGTGAGGAACCTCCCCGTGCCGGCGAGCCGGGAAGAGCTCATGCGCAGACCGAGCTGGTGGACGATGGCGCCGCTCTTCACGAAGCTCTTCCTCGTGATGCTGACGCGCCTTCCGATTTTGGTGTGCTCGCGCGTCGTCGGCTGGGCCCCGGAAGAACAGAGCCCGGTGAAGACCAAGTCGGAGAGAAAGGCCGAGAAGCTGGAGCAGTTGGAGGCGCTCGCCCGGGCCGAGAAGGCTGAAAGGGCCGCGGCCTGCGCCAAACCCGGTCAGGCCCGCAAACCCTGCTGCCCCCACGTCGACCCCGAGGTTCGCGCCAAGGGCGAGGCGGCCGTGGAAGAGGCGCGTCTTCGCGCCGAAGCGGCCCGCGACGAACTCACCAAGGGGCAGCCCAAGGTGGAGAAGGCGAAGCTCTGACGAACGCCGCCTCTTCCCGGCGAAGGGACGGCGGCCCGAGCACACACGGAGAGCCCGGTTTCAACCGGGCTCTCTTCATATCCGTCTTCCTGCCGGAGGCCGGATGCGGCCGGAGAGTCGACGCCTTTCCGGACGCCCAAAAGCACGACGCCCGCCACTCTCGTGACGGGCCGTCGTGCCGTACGGGACGCATCCAAACGCCCGCGCCGGGACCGCGACCATCTCGCGGGTGCCTCCGGCGCTCGGAGGGCGCTCGGGAATCAGGCGGTGTTACTTCTTGCAGCCGCAGGATTCTTCAGCGTGGCCTTCCTTCATGGCGTCGAGGAACCAGAGTTCCTTCTGGAAGGCGGCGATGTAGCCTTCGAAGGTGGCCTGCACCTGGAAGTCGTCGCGTTCGGCGGCTTCGGCGCGGATTTCCTTCGCGAGATCCTGCATCTTCTTCATGTCGTCGTAGACCATCTGAAGCGCTTCGCAGCAGGAGAAGGCGCGCGGGGAGACTTCTTCGATCGTGGCGGCTTCGAGGTAGTCCTTCATCGTCGAGAGCGGGGTGGCGCCGCGCATCTTCTGGATCTCGGCGACTTCGTCGTAGGCTTCGAAGCACTGGTCGTAGAGGGCTTCGGTGTATTCGTGGACCGGCTTGAAGATCGGGCCGACGACGTTCCAGTGGATGTTGTGCAGCTTCACCGTCCAGACCATGAGGTTGGCGACGTAGGTGTTGAGCTTGCAGGCGTTCTTGTTCTGGCAGCAGGACATAGGTGACTCCTTATGTTTGGTTGGCCCTTCGGAGAATCCTCTCCACCCATCATTTTAGGGAAGTTCGAAGCGTCTTTTCAAGCAGATTCCCTGAAATTCAGCTTCGTACAGCGGGGAAGTCCTTCTTACGAGGGGAGGTTCAAAGAAGACTGATCAGCGTTTCCTATCGCTTTTCGTCTTTCGTTGGACTCATTCTATAACAGGTCTTCCGTAATTGCAAGATCCTAACGATTTTTCAATTTTGATAGATGTCGCCAATTGTGAAGGGAAAAATGAAGGCTGAGGGACGCGTTCGGAAACGCCTCCCGCAGCCTCCCGCTCGATGAGACCAGATGACGCTCCGAAGAGCGCTGCCTTTCGGTTCGGACGGCCTTCGGCCGCCGACACCGAGCCGACCCAACGCACGCCAATCGTTGCAATCCAAAGCGTACTTTGCCGACCGTCTGCGAAGCAAAACGCGAATTCTATGGATCGGGCCCGGCGTCGTCAAGGTGAAGGCGGGATCGGCGGGCGACCGGCGCGAAGGCACCGGCCGCCCGTTCAGTGGGAAGCCTTCTCTGACGGCGGGCGTCAGCGTCGGCCGAACCAGCGTCGCTTCAAGGACGCCAACTCGGCGCGCGCCTCAGGCCATGACTTCACCGCGCCCTTCGCCCCGCGGGAAAGCATCCCGACGAGCGTGGCGACGGCCAAGGGGAAGGCGTAGGTGAACGAGAAGATCACCCACCAGCCGCAGCCTTCCGACAGGTACCAGGAAACCAGGCAACCCGCGAGGATGCCTCCGAAAGGAATCAGCCAGATGAGGCCGGTGACCGCCACCAAGACGGCGACGACGTGCCCCCAGGCGATGTCGAAGGCCCAGTTGATCGCGAACCCCGCCACGATCACGTAGCTCAACAAATAGACGCCGATCAGCGCCGCCTCCGGGCCGGAGCAGTCGCCGCCTCCGGCGAGGCCGGGAAAGAGACTTTTGAGCCGTGCGCCGATTCCGTCCATGAAGGCGTTCGCGCGCTCGGCCTCCCATTCGCCCTGCAGCCTCCCGCTCTCCCGGACCCTTTCGTCCAAAGACGAGGCAGAAGCTGAGGATGCGGGCGGCGCGGGCAGGCGCCGGGCGGCTTCAGAATCGCGATCCCAATCGCAATCCCAAACGTTCACCACGGTTTCATCCGTGCGCGCGCCCCTGGCGGGACGGTTCGCCGTCGGCGTTTCCCGTCGTCCGGACTGCTCGGACCTCACCGCATCCTTCGCGGGCTTCCATACCAAATAGAAAAAGAGCAGGAAGTTGAAGAGCGGCAGGAACGCCAGCATGGCCCAGGCGGTCGCGATCCCGGCGTCGCGGCAGCGCTTGATCGCCGCGAAGACCGAAACCAGGCCGACGGCGACGATCACCGCGAGGAGGATCATCGCCTCATTGGGCTCCACGAAGATGTTGCTCAGCTCGATGAGGAAGGTGTTGAGGATGGTGGCGGTGATCCACACCAGGGCGAAGGTCCACCGCCCAATGCGCCCGCGGGGGCTCAGGAGGTTCTTGTTCTCGCGGGATTCGGAGGCGCCCGGCGTCCCGGGCGTCTCTTCGGTCCCAACCGCCGCTTCCGGCCGGAAGGACGGATCGTTGTTGTCGAAGTTCTTGTTGGTCATGATTCTCTCGAAAGAAAAACAGGTGGTTCGAACCGTGAACGCCACCCGGCGTTCACACCCAAGGTCACCAACAATTCCCATGGGCTCAGCCAAGTTCGAACCACCCTCAAAACCAACACAACTTCAGCAAAATCAACGCACTGCTGTTGAAAACACCCCTCTTCTTCTCCGAACCAACGTTGTGAGGCACGTCTCTTGGGCCTCTCATGCGCTACGCATGCGCCCCGCAAACCTCCCTCACGCCTTATTGAGATAGTCGACCAACCACCCGATCGCCTCCCGGTAGCCCTCGATCCCGTGCCCCATGATCCGGTGCTTCGCCGCGAGCGCGACGTAGCTCACCCGGCGGAAGTCCTCCCGGGTCGAAACGTCCGTGATGTGGATCTCCACGGTCGGGATCGCGGTCGCCTTCAAGGCGTCCAGAATCGCGACGCTCGTATGGGTGTAGGCGGCGGGATTCATCACGATCCCGTCGACCCCTTCGAAATAGGCCTCCTGGATGCGGTCCACGATCGCGCCTTCGTGGTTCGACTGGAAGTAGTCGTGCCCGACGCCCGCCTCCCGGCACCAGTTGGCGAGCAGGCCAACGAGCTTCTCGTGGGTCACCGCCCCGTAGAGGTCGGGCTCGCGGATGCCGAGCATGTTGAGGTTCGGTCCGTTGATGATCAGGATCTTCTTGGGAGCATTCATCTTCTTCACGTCTTCCGTCTCCATTTCGTCGCCTTTTTCATTCTTCTGCGCGCTTTCGCCGTCAATCTGCGCACATCTTTCTTCATTCGACCAAAACCACCCTCTTCCCTCACGCCCGCATCAGCCGTCCGATCACGTGCTCCGCGACGGCTTCGGCGCCGGCCAAAAGGTTCGCGTCGACTTCGAGGTGCGCGGCCGCGCGGTAGATGGGTTCGCGTTCGGCGTAGAGCTTCTCGACGCCCTTGGCTTCCGAGAGCGGTCGGCCCTCGGTCGGGAGGCGCGAGAGGTCCCGCTGCAGCCACACCACCGTCCCGCTCTCCCGCATCGCGCGGCGGTTCGCTTCGCGGAGCACCGTGCCGCCGCCCGTCGCGATGACGGTCCCGCGCCCGCGGGAGGCGGTCATCGCGGCCTCGGCTTCGATCTCTCGGAATCCCGCTTCGCCGCGCGTCCTGAAGATCTCGGGGATCGGCATCCCGGCGACCCGCTCGATCTCAGCGTCGAGGTCGACGAAGGGACGGCCCAACGCCTCGCCCAAAAGGCCGCCCACGGTGGTCTTGCCGACGCCGGGCATGCCTACGAGCCAGAGGTTTTCTTCGCCCAGACGGATCGCCGCTTCGATCGCCGCGCAGCGCTTGGCGTCGTACGCGGAGCATCCCCAGAGTGCACTCGCCACCGCCGCCTGCACGACGAGCATCCTGAGGCCGTTCACCGTCCGGATCCCGCGCTTCTCGGCGTCGGCCAGAAGCTTCGTCTTGGGCGGGTTGTAGATCAGATCCAAAACGGCCTCCAACTTCGGGAAGACCGACAAGTCCTCGACGGGGCTCGCGTCGACGTTCGGGTACATCCCGACGGGCGTCGCGTTGACGAGGAGCGCCGCGTCGGCGTGGCGCGCGAGGTTTCCGTAGTGGTCTTCACCCCTTCGGGAGACGACCACCACCCGCTTCGCGCCCATGCGTTTGAGCACCGCCACGACCGTCCTCGACGCCCCGCCCGAACCCAGCACCACGCAGGTCTTGCCTGCGGGGTCGACGCCGCTCTCTTCCACCATCGCCGTGAAGCCCGCGTCGTCCGTGTTGTCGCCATGGAGCGTCCCGTCGGGACGGCGTACGAGCGTGTTCACCGAGCCGATCGCCTTCGCGCGCGGCGAGAGCGTCGCGCAGTGCGCCATCACCGCCACCTTGTAGGGAATGGTGACGTTGAGACCGTCGAACGGCGTTTCCTTGAGGAACTTTTCAAGATCCTCTTCGTTCGGGACCTCGTGGAGGTCGTAGTCGTAGTCGCCCAAAGCCGCGTGAATGGCCGGGGAGTACGAGTACCCGAGCTTGCGACCGAGAAGCCCGCAGCGCGGACGCGAGGGAGCGCTCTGTTCGGCGGCCTGTCCAGTGGTCATTTCAGCCGCCATCTCAGCAACCTTCTCCATCTCGGGGATCCGCACGCCCTGAGCGGTGAGATCTGAAAGCATCGCGGGCGCCCAGGCCGACCCCTCCGTGACGGAGATCGTCATGCGACGCGCCGCGCCGTCCCAGGTCATCGCGGCCGGCACGCACTCGTGCACCGCGAGGATCGTCGTGACGGTCGTGAGCATCGCCGCGTCGGGGAGTTCGAGCGTCAGCGTCGTCGGGAGAGCGGACTGAGCGGCCTGATCCGCCCGATCAGCCTCCTCGTGACGGACATCAAGCCCCTCCATCCGTCGGGCAGCCGCCGTCATCACGCGCCAGAGGGCAAGAGCCGCCGGGGCGAGGTCGCCCGCCATTTCCGAGATGCGCGCGTAGAGCGCCGCCTCACGGGCGGCGTCGTAGACGGGAAGGCCCGCCCGGCGCTTCGCCGCGCCGATCGCGGCCACGGCTTCGAAGCGCCCGCGCATGGCGTCAAGGATCGCCCGGTCGGCGGCGTCGATGCGGACGCGCTCGCGGCGGATCACCTTCGCGGCGTGCGCCGCGGGATCTCGGATTTCATCATGGGAAACAGAGATGACGGTCTGGTCCATGGCGTTCTCTCTTCTCTTGTGCTGTGGTCTTGGTTGGGTTTGGTCGTGCAGGCCGCGGTGGCCGGGTTCAAAAGGCTTTGGCTTCAGCCCTCCGGCACCCGGGGCAAGTCCCGCCGCGGGGTGTCGGGAAGGACCGCCGGAGCGTCGAGCAGTGCGTCCAACACCGTCAGCGCCGTCACGGCCTCCAGCACCGGCACCGCGCGGATCACGATCGACGGGTCGTGGCGGCCGCGGATGCGGAGTTCCGCCTCACCGCCCTCCGCCAACGACACCGTCCGCTGCGGCTGCCCGATCGAGGGCGTGGGCTTCAACGCACACGTGAAGATCAACGGCAACCCCGTCGTCATCCCGCCCACGACGCCGCCCGCGCGGTTCGCGGCGGCCGTGACCGCCCCGGCCTCGTCCCGGCACCAGGGGTCGTTCATCTCGGAGCCGCGCATCCTTGCCGCCTCGAACCCCGCGCCGAACTCCACCCCTTTGACGCCGGGAACGCCGAAGACCGTGTACGCGATCCGCCCGTCGATCCCGTCGAAGAGCGGACCGCCCAACCCCACGGGGAGCCCCGTCACCATGCATTCGACCGTGCCGCCCACGCTGTCGGCGGCTTTCCTCGCGGCCTCAACTTCCGCCGCCATCCGCTCGGCCGCTTCGTCCGAGAGCGCCGCGACGGGACGCGTGAGACGGGCGGCCAAAACCGCATCGTCCTCCCCCATCGGGTTCATCGGGCGGTCTTCCGCCGCGCCGATCGAGCGCACGTGCGCCGCCACGAGGATCCCGCGGCGCGCGAGGATCTGCATCGCGATCCCGCCCGCGACGCAGAGCGGCGCGGTGAGGCGCGCGGAGAAGACACCGCCTCCGCGGACGTCCTGCCAGCCGCCGTATCGGACGTGCGCGGGCCAGTCGGCGTGCGACGGCCGGGGCTTTTCCGCCGACTCCCGGTAGTCGCGGCTCTTGGCGTCACCGTTTCGGATCACGGCCGTCAGGGGCGCGCCGCAGGTGACGCCATCAAGGAGCCCGCAGAGGATCTCGGGCTCGTCCGCCTCTCGGCGCTGCGTCGCCAACTTTCCGCCCGGCGCGCGGCGCGCGAGTAAGCGGGCGAGCTCCGCCGCGTCGACGGCTTCCCCGGCGGGAAGCCCGTCGATCGTGACGCCCACCGCGGCGGCGTGGCTCTGGCCGAAGACGGAGACGTGAAGGTTGCGTCCGATGGTCGACATGGTTTCGTATTCCTTCTTCTTGGGGTTCAGGGGTTGGATTCGTGGATGCGTGAATTCGGTTCGTTCGGGGGCTGGGCCGGAGTATTCGGGGAGGCTCTTTTGAGGAGATCTCCGCTTCTCAGAAGACTTCAACCCGTCCGCCCAGCGCGGCGTAGTCCCGGAAGAAGTCCGGGTAGGACTTGCGGGCGGCGCGGGCGCCCTCGATCACGACGGGGCCCGAGGCGACGGTCGCCGCCACGGCGGCCGCCATGACGATGCGGTGGTCGTTCGCGCCCGAGACCGTGCCGCCCGTGAGGGGCCTGCCCGCACGTCCCGCAACGGTGAGCGTGGTTTCGCCCTCCGTCACCTCGACGCCGAGCGATCGCAGCATCGCCGCGGTCGTCGCGAGCCGGTCGCTCTCCTTGATGCGCAGGCGCCCGGCGTTGACGAAGGTCGTCACGCCTTCCGCGCACGCGGCCGCGACGGAGAGCACGGGGACGAGATCCGGGATCTGGGCGGCGTCGACCGTGAGGCCGTGGAGGCGCCCGTTCTTGGGCGGCCGCACCGTGACGGCGTCGCCCGCGACCTCCGCGCCCATCCGCGCAAGGATTTCCGCGACGGCGCGGTCGCCCTGGGCGGAGTCGGGCCTCAAGCCCGTCACCGTGATGCCGGCGAGACCTTCACGGCCCGCTCCGACAGCACCGACCGCACCGGCGACCAACCAGAAGGCCGCGTTCGACCAGTCGCCCTCGACCGCCGCCCTGCCGGGCGAAACCAATAGGCCCGAGGCGTCCGCCCCGCGGACGACGTACTTCCGTTCGTCACGGCTCACTTCGACCTCCGCCCCGAAGGCGCGGAGCACCTCCTCCGTCATGCGGATGTAGGGCGCGGACTCGACCGTTCCCGTGAGTTCCAGCGTGCTCACCGCGTCACAACCAACCGATTCGCCCGCTTCGACCAATTCGCAGGATTGAAGCGAGAGCGCATAGAGGAGCCCGCCCACGAACTGGCTCGAAACGTTCCCGGCGATCGCGTAGTCGCCGACCCCGATCCGGCCCGCGACGTGAAGCGGGAAGACGCCTTCTTCCGAGAGCGAGACGCCTGCGGCGCGGAGGACGTCGGAAAGCGGCGACAAGGGGCGCTCGGCCAAGCGGCCCGCGCCGGTGACCGCGGCCTTCCGCCCCAGGGCCGCGACGATCGGGAGGATGAAGCGCTCGGTCGTGCCGGACTCCCCGCAGTCGAGCGTCACCTCATCGAGGTCTTCGGGGCGAAGGCCCTTCTCTGCGAGGCACAACCCGATCGGCCGGACGAGAAACGCCTCTCCCAAGTCCTCAATCTCCGCCCCCAGCGCGCGCATCACCCGCACCGTCGCGAGAATGTCGGCGGAACGCGTGCGGCAGCGGATCCTTGTGGGGACGTCGGCCAAGGCCGCCGCCATCAGGAGCCTGTGCGCGTAAGACTTGGCGTCGACCGCGGGGATCGTGCCGGTGAGCGCCGCCGGGTGAAGGCGGACGCACTCCGGCGTCATGGTCGTTTCAGGGAGGTTCGGGGATTCGGAATGCATGGGTTCTTCTCGGATTCGTCGGGTTGGTTCGTGAATGGGGATCAGCAACTCTGCGGCGCGTCGGTCGGGATCCCGATCTCGAGGAGTTTTCGGAAGTCCCCGAAGCGGGTCGATTCGAGCCGGCAGTCGCCCCAGCCGCAGGGGAGCACCAAGGTGACGGATCCGCCCGTCGACTTCTTGTCGGCGCGTGCAGCTTCGAGGAGCGCGTCCGGACCCCAGGGGCACTCGGCGGAAAGCCCGAACCGGTCGAGCAGTCGAAGAAGCCGCGAGAGCACCTCGGGCTTCGCCCTCCCCGTTCTCACCATCGCGCGCGTCAGCACCGCCAAACCGACACCGACAGCGCGCCCGTGGGGGACGCCGTAGCCCGTGACGCGCTCAACCGCGTGACCCACGGTGTGCCCGAGGTTGAGAAGCGCCCGGGTGCTCCCCTCGCGCTCGTCCGCGGCGACGACGTCGCGCTTCACCTCGACGCAGCGGGCGATCAGCGCCGTGAGCGCATCGGGGTACTCCGACGAGTCTTCTTCGGGCAGGTCTTCGAGCATCTCCGCGACGCCTCGGTCCAGCATCCCGTACTTCACGATCTCGGCCCAGCCGTTCGCGTACTCGTCCTCGGGGAGCGTCTCGAGAACGTCCGGGTCGCAGACGACGGCGACCGGCTGCGAGAAGACCCCCATCAGGTTCTTCCCCGCGGGGAGGTTCACCGCGGTCTTGCCGCCCACGCTCGAGTCGACCATCGCGAGAAGCGACGTCGGGACCTGGAGGCACGCGACCCCGCGGCACCAGAGCGCGGCGGCGAGACCCGCGAGGTCTCCGGTGACGCCGCCCCCGAGCGCGACCACCAGATCGCGCCGGGAGAGGCGCAGTTCCGCCGCGCGGTGGATGAGCGCCATGAGCATGTCCGGGGACTTGCTCTGCTCGCCCGCCGGGAAGGTCCAGTCGTGCACCTCGAAGCCCGCACCCTCCAAGGACCACCGGACCGGCAGCCCCCAGAGCGGCGCGACGTTCCCGTCCGAGACCACGAGCGCCCGGCGGCCCGTCACGCACGCGGCCGCCGTCGCGCCCACGCGGTGGATGAGGCCGCGGCCGATCGAGACCGCGTAGGGTTCGCCCGTCGGGACGTGGATCTCGTAGGTTTGGTCGTTCATCCTCGGCTCCTTCGTGAGGTCCTCAGGACGCCGCACACGTGCGGCAGGCCGAACGGTCGCAGGCGGCCTCGGTGAGCGGCGCATCGTGCGCACCGACCGAGCTCACCGCACCCCGCACGGCGCGCACGAGCGCCGCCGTTTCGGCGAATTCTTCCGGAGTGAGCGACTGCGCGCCGTCGCAAAGAGCGGCCGCGGGGTTGTTGTGGACTTCGATCAGGAGCCCGTCCGCGCCGCAGGCCGCGGCCGCAGCCGCCATGGGCTTCACGTAGCGGGCGACGCCCGTCGCGTGGCTGGGGTCGACGATCACCGGCAGGTGCGTCTTTTCATGGAGCACCGAGACGGCGGAGAGGTCGAGCGTGTTGCGGGTGGCGGTCTCGAACGTGCGGATGCCGCGCTCGCAGAGCATGACCTGGGTGTTCCCCGAGCTCATGACGTATTCGGCCGCCATGAGGAGTTCCTTGATCGTGTTGGCGAGCCCCCGCTTGATGAGGATGGGCTTCTCCAGTTTGCCGAGTTCGCGGAGCATCTCGAAGTTCTGCATGCTCCGCGCGCCCACCTGAATCACGTCCACCTCTTCGAAGAGCGGGAGGTGGTTGATGTTCATGATCTCGGTGACGATCGGAAGACCGGTCTCTCGCTTGGCTTCGAGAAGGAGCTCGATCCCGTCCGCGCGCAGGCCCTGGAAGTCGTAGGGCGAGGTGCGCGGCTTGAAGGCGCCGCCCCGGAGCATCCCGGCGCCGGCGGCCTTCACCGCCCGCGCGACCTCGAGAATCTGGTCGCGCGACTCGACCGAGCACGGGCCCGCGATCATGGCGAAGTGGCCGCCCCCGACCTTCGCGCCCGCGA
>NZ_JH604928.1:19479-34652 GCF_000250875.1 Sutterella parvirubra YIT 11816
GGCCGCCCCCGACCTTCGCGCCCGCGACGTCGATCACGGTGTCGTCCGGATGGAAGGCGCGGTTGGCGCGCTTGAAGGGGTCGGAAATGTGCTTGACTTCGGCAACGATCGGGTGACCGAGGAGCCGGTCGTCGTCGAGGCGGCGCGTGTCGCCGACGACGCCGACGATGGTCTTTTCCGTGCCGACCACGACGGTGGTCTTGAGACCCTGGGCCTCGATGTCGGCGACCAGCTGCCGCAGGCTCTCTTGAGAGGCCTCGGGTTTCGTGATGATGATCATGGCGTGTCTTCCTTTTTCGCTTCGGTGGGTTTCTGTGGAACCCTGCGGTGAAGACACGTCGGCGGTGGGGATCGGCTTGTGCGGGGAAGGACCTGCGGAGATGTGGTGAGGGACCTTCCTAAAAACCGAGAACCTGCGGGGACGTGAATTCACCGCAGGTTCTTGGGGGTTGGGACTTCAGAAGGGTCCCGTTCGTGCAGCGCAATTCACTTCTACCGGTAGTAGCGGTAGAAGCGGCTAAATCGCTGACTGCGTCGAACGGAATTCATGTCGTTTCTCTCTGAAGTCCAAATGGGGGTTTGGGGGTTGTCGGTCAGGCGAGGATCGGCGTCCGACATCCTCGGTCTCTACCTCGGTCTCAACGTCGTGACGCCTTTCCTCGCGCCGTGAGTTCAAGGTACCCGAGATCGGGCCGTTTGTGGGCGGCTCTTGGACTTTTCGACGGGATCTGGCGGGTTTTCTTGGCCGAAACCGGACGAATGTCAAAGGTTCTTGGGCATCTTCTCTAAGAGGAAGTCCTGAGGGGCGGAGGTGTCTTCGGCGACGGCGACGGTCATGCCCCGCTCACGCTTCGGGCTTCTCTTCGGGCGAGGCTCCGCATTCGTCTTCTGGCTCGGGATGCCTCAGCACGTACCAGATGCCCCAAAGACCGGGGATGGCCAGGATCACGAGGAGGCCGATGACGCCGGGCAGATTTTGCATGCCTGACCTCCTTCTCAACGCTTGACCGAGTTGTAGACGGCGTGGCAGACGGCCGCGTACAGCATGCACGTCACGCCCAGCGCGAGCCCCGTGAGAAGCGGGACCTTCTCAATGATCGCGAGGACGATGACGATCCCGCCGAAGCACCCGAAAAGCCGGTATGTCGACCAAATCGCGCCCAAAGCGAGGCTTCTCGTAGACACGTACCACGGGCTGGATGCCCACTTGGATTTCGGCATGGGAAGCTCCTTTGGTCTTTGGTTTCTTCCGATTCTAGGTGAACGCGGATTCGGACGCGCGGGGGTCGCTGAGCCCTCCGCGGCACCTCGACCGCACCACCCCGAACGTCCTCCTCCCGGCCCGAATACAATTCCGACCATCCGCAAGCACACCGCGCCGCCATGCCCAAGCTCTTCCGACATCTCCTCCGCACCCTCCGCCCCGCCCGCCTCCTCGCGGCCGCGGGGCTCGGCGCGCTCATCCTCTGCGGAGCCCGGGCGGCGGAGCCGCTCACGCTCACGATCCTTCACGCGAACGACACGCACAGCTTCGCGGCGGGCGTGATGCGCCGCGGGGTCGCGGCGGATTCGGACGAGCAGTCTACGGGCGGCTACGCGAGGCTCGCCGCGGCGGTGAACGCGGAAAAAGCGAAGAACCCCAACGTCATCGCCCTCGACTCGGGCGACCGCTGGCAGGGAACGCTCTTCTTCAGCCTCCTCGGCCCCGACTTCATCACCGCGCTCACGAACCGCATGCCCTGGGACGCGATGACGCTTGGGAACCACGAGTTCGACCTCGGGTGCGAACGTCTCGCTGAAGTCCTCCCGCAGGAAAAGCTCCCGATCCTCGCCGCCAACATCGCACGCCGTCATGAAGGCGAAGACGCCTGCCCGATCGAAGGCAGACTCCCCGGCACGATGGTGAAGACCGTCTCCGGCGTCAAGGTCGGGATCTTCGGGATCGCGAACGACGAGGTGAAGGTGGTCTCGAAGGCCTGTCCCGCCACCACCTTCGACACCCGCGAGGACGCGGCCCGGAAGGCCGTGGCGGCGCTGCGCGCCCAAGGGGCGGAGATCATCATCGCGCTCACCCACATTGGCTACCCCGCCGACCGTGAACTCGCCCGATCGGTCGCCGGCATCGACGTGATCGTGGGCGGGCACACGCACAGTCTTTTGGGGAAGAACCTCCGCGGGTCCGAGGGTCCCTACCCGACCGTCGAAATTTCGCCCGCGGGCGAGCCGGTCCTCGTCGTGCAGGCGAAGCGCTCGACCGAATACCTGGGGCGCCTCGTCGTCGCCTTTGATGAAAAGGGCCGCGCCGCCGCGTGGACCGGCGCTCCGGTGCGTTTGACCTCTGAGAAGCCCCGCGATCCGGAGCTTCGCGACGCGGTCGCGAAGGCGGCGGGGGTTTTGGAGAAGGCCCGCACCGTCAAGGTTTCGACGAACCCCAACGAATTTCCCGACGGGCTCGATCCCTGCCGCTGGGGTGACTGCCTCGCCGGCATGGTGACGGCGGACGCCTTCCTTGACTTCGCCCGCCCCTACGGCGCGACCATCGCGCTTTTGAACGGCGGCGCGGTCCGCTCGGCGCTCCCCGTCGGCACGGTCGACCGCGGGAGCTTGGAAGAGATCCACCCCTTCGGGAACCTCATCGCCGTGATCGACGTCACGGGCGAGGCGATCCGCGCGGCGTTGGAGAACGGCGTCGCCGACCCGGACGTCGGCGGCCCGCACCTGCTGCAGCCTTCGGGCCTGCGCTACGCGGTCGATCCCGCGCAGCCCGTAGGTCACCGCATCCTGTCGGTCGAGACGGTTGAAACCGACGAAGCCGACGAAGCTGGGAAAGGCGCCTGGGTCCCGCTTGATCCCGCGAAGACCTACCGCATCGCCACGGTGAAGTACGTCGCCGACGGCGACGACTTCGCGATGTTCGCCGACGCGCCGCGGGTGCCCGCGAACGACGCGCTCGAAGTCGACGTAATGGACGCGTACCTGCGCGCCCACGACCCGCTCCCGATGCCCGCGGCCGGCCGCATCACCGGAATGCCCGAGATGCCCGAAGCGGCGGAGTGACGGAGTGTCGGAACGCCTCTGCCCCTTCCGAAGCCGCCGAACTCACCCCCTGAATCCCTTTTGCTTTTGAAGCCTCCCCATGACCGAGCCCCATTTCCTTCACCTCATGCCTCCCGAAGGTTTGGACGTCCCCGCGCGCCTTCCCAACCTTTGGTACGGCCCGCCCGCGCCCGTCGCGCGGTGTGCGGCGACGCTCATGCGCACGGCGCTCCCCGACGGCTTCTCGGGCCGCGTCGGGGTGGTCGTGGCGGTGAAGGCGTCGGGCGCAGATGACGCCCCGGGCATCGTTCACGCCGCCTGGGCGGCGGAACCCGCCCACCGCCCGGGGGTGGGCGTCTCCCCCGACCACCCGACGCTCCCCGCCGCGGACAGGCTCGTCGAACCCATGGAGGACGACGACTTCCAAAGGGCGGCCGCCGGCCTCGTCATACCCTTTGCGGACGGCACCTCCCGCACGCTCCTCGACCTCGCCCAAGAGCTCACCGCCGGGAAGCCGAAGTCCATCGCCCGCGGGGGCGGCGCGGGGCTGAAGCTCACGTACCGGCACTGGAACCGCGCGATGGCGGACGCCTTCCAAACGCCCGCCGTGCGGCTCGGCATCCTCATGAACACCGAAGGCGTGCGTCTGGGGCTGCGCCCCGCCGCGTATTTCGAATGGTGGGCGGGTGAGACGCCCCCGCACGACGTCAAATGGGACGGGATGCCGCTCTCGCCCCGCACCACCGCGAAGCCCGTGATCGAGCGCCTCTGGGAGGCGTGGTCCCCGGCGCCCGACCCCCGCTTCACCGACCCCGCCGTCGCGGCGCTCGCGCCCCGGATCATCGAAGAGGCCGAGGACTGGATCGTGATCGAGAAGCCCTCGGGGCTCCTCTCCGTCCCGGGCGCGATGGGGCTTCCCGACGCGATGAGCATGACGGCCAAAGTGACGAACACCGTCCTCGTCCCCGTGCACCGCCTCGACATGGACACCTCGGGGCTCTTGGTCTACGCCAAGACCGACCGCGGCACCAAGGCGCTGATGGCGGCCTTCCGGGAGGGGCGCGTCGAGAAGCGCTACCGGGCTTTGCTTGAGAAGCGCCTCCCGGACGCGTTGGGCACAGAAGGCGAAGTGCGCTTTCCCATCACGACGAATCCCCTGGACCGGCTCCGTCAGTGCGCCGCCGTGGGCGGGCGCGAGAGCCTCACGCGTTGGAAGGTTTTGGGAAAGAGCGCAGAACGCACGCTCGTGGAAATGGAGCCCGTCACGGGCCGCACGCACCAGCTGCGGCTCCACGCCGCGCACGCGCTGGGGCTGAACGCCCCGATGGTGAACGACCCCTACTACGGCTTCGACGGGATCGCGGCGGAGACGCCGGCGACGCCCCTCAATCTGCACGCCGCGATGCTCGACTTCCCGGACCCGGTGACGGGCGAGCGTCGGCGCTTTGAGACCGAGCCCGCCTTTCACCTCTGATTCCTCACGCCTCATATCGCCTCATATCGCCTCATCACGACAGGAAGACCGCCATGATCACGCTCATCACGGGTGCGAGCCACACGGGGAAGACGCTTCTCGCGCAAAAGCTCCTCGAAGCCCGCCGCACGACCGTTCTCTCGATGGACCTCCTCAAGATGGGTCTGATCCGGAGCGGCACGGCGGCGCTCTCGCCCGAAGACGACGCCGGCGTCGAGGCGGTCCTCTGGCCCATCGTCGTCGGGATGATCCGCACCGCGATCGAAAACCGGCGGGACCTCATCGTCGAAGGGGGCTACGTGCCGGGGAACTGGGCGGAGGCGTTCACGGCGGCGGAGCGCCGTCAGATCGAAGTGCGCGTTCTCGTCATGTCGGACGACTACGTCCGGGAAGCGTTCCCCCGCATCAAGTCGGAGGCGTCGGTTGCGGAAGACCGCGGCGACGACGGCTGGGCGACGTTGGCGTTTCTGCTGGAAGACAACGCGCGCTTCCGGCGGGCCTTCCCGGAGGCTGAGGTGATCGCGTCGGAGGCCGACTGGGTGAGGCTCACCGCGGTCGGGCTCTGACGCCGGAGGTGTCGGCAAAGGCTCCGCCTTTTGCCCCGGGAAGCCTCTCCTTTCGGGCTATGTCTCTGAAGCGGCTCCAAGGTTTATCATCCTTCCAGACAAGAACCGTTCTCAACTGAGAGCCTGAGGACCTGATGGACAAGAAGGACCAAACCATCGCCCCGGCGACCGCGCCTGACACCGCCGTCGCCGCCCCCGAAGCATCCGCCCAAACGGAAGCGGTTTGCCCCATCACCGCCGCCGAGCCCGAAACGCTCCGCATGGCGGTCTCCGGCATGACCTGCGCCGCCTGCTCGGCGCGGGTCGAGCGCGCCGTCGCGGAAGTCGACGGCGTCGACGCCGTGTCGGTGAACCTCCTCAAGAATTCGATGAGCGTCACCGCGGCGCCCGGTGCGGACACCGCGGCCCTCCGGGCCGACATCGTCCGTGCGGTCGAGCGCGCGGGCTACGGCGTCCCCGACGCGAACGCCCCGGCGGGCGCCCCCGGGAACCCCGCCGCGGCGATCGACGCCGACGCGGAAGCCGCCAAAGCGCTTCAGGCCGACTACCGTCGGCTCATCACGTCGGTCGTTCTGCTGATCCCGCTCTTTGCGATTGCGATGGGCCCCATGGTGGGCGTGACGCTCCCCTTCGGGCTCGGCAACCCCGAAAACCGCCTGGTTTCGGCGCTCCTGCAGCTCTTCCTCGCGGTCCCGATCCTCTTCCTCGAGCGCGGGTTCTTCATCCGCGGCTTCAAGGCGCTCTGGATGCGCGCCCCGAACATGGATTCGCTGGTCGCGATCGGCTCGGGCGCGTCGCTTCTCTACGGCCTCTGGGTGATCCTCGCGATGGCGCACGCGCTGGGTCTCGGTGACCAAGAAATGGTCGCCCACCTCGCGCACAGCCTCTACCTCGAAGGCGCCGCGATGATCGTGACGTTGGTCGCGGTCGGGAAATACTTGGAAGCCCGCGCCAAGGGGAAGACCTCGGAAGCCGTGGCGGCTTTGCTGAAGCTCGCGCCGCCCACGGCGGTGGTCTTGAAGGACGGGAAGGAAACCCTCGTCAACCGCGACGACGTGGTTGCGGGCGACGTCCTGGTGCTTCGCACCGGCTCCACCGTCCCCGTCGACGGCGTGATCCTCACGGGCACCGGCACCTTCGACGAATCCGCGATGACGGGTGAGAGCCGTCCGCAGGAAAAGGCCGAGGGCAACACGGTGCTGGGCGCGACCCTCGTCACGTCCGGCCACATGACCGCCCGCGCGACCCGCGTCGGGAACGAAACGGTTCTGGCGCAGATCATCCGCATGGTGGACGAAGCGACCTCCTCCAAAGCGCCGGTCGCGCGCCTTGCCGACCAGGTGAGCGCCGTCTTCGTGCCCTTCGTGATCGGCGTCGCGCTCCTTTCCTTGGCCATCTGGCTTCTGATCGGTGCGACCTTCGAGGTCGCGCTCACGCACGCCGTCGCGGTCCTCGTCATTTCGTGTCCGTGCGCCCTGGGGCTCGCCACCCCCACGGCCGTGATGGTCGCGACGGGTGCGGGCGCCCGCCGCGGGATTCTCTTCAAGAACGCGGCGGCGTTGGAGCACCTCCGCAACACCACGCACGTCGTTCTCGACAAGACCGGGACGGTCACGTCCGGGAAGCCCGCCGTCGTGGGGCTCGTTCCGAAGGAGGCGGGGCTTGAATCGCCGCTTCTCATGATCGCGGCGGCGCTCGAAAGCAAGTCCGAACACCCGCTCGCCCACGCCGTCACGACCGAAGCCGCGGCCAAGAACATGGCGCCGCTTCCCGTCGAGGACTTCCGCCAGACGCCCGGGCGCGGGATTTCCGCCCGGATCGGTGCGAAGACCTACTTCGCCGGGAACGCCCGCTGGGCGGCCGACTGCGGCACCAACCCCAAGGACCTTGAGGTCGAAGCCTTTGAGAACCGCGGCGAAACGGTCCTCTACGTGGGCCAAGCAGGCAGTGAAGGCGCGCCCGGGACGCTTTTGGGCGCCATCCGCGTCGCCGACCCCGTGAAGCCCGACTCCAAGGACGCGATCGCGGCCTTGAAGCGCATGGGCCTGCGCGTGACGATTTTGACAGGCGACGAAAAGCGCACGGCCGAAACCGTCGGGCGCGACGTCGGGGCCGACCACGTGATCGCAGGCGTTCTCCCGCAGGAAAAGGCGCAGCACGTCGACCGTCTCCAGAGTGAGGGTGAGCGCGTCCTCATGGTGGGTGACGGCGTGAACGACGCCCCGGCGCTCGCCGCCGCCGACGTCGGCGCCGCCATCGGCGCCGGGACCGACGTGGCCTTGGCGAGTGCGGACGTCGTCCTCATGAAGAATTCGCTCGCGGACTTGGTCGCCGCGGTCGAACTCTCGCGCGCCGCGATCCGCAACATCCGCCAGAACCTCTTTTGGGCCTTCGCCTACAACACCGCCGGGATTCCGGTCGCGGCGGGCGTTTTTGCGGGCGCGGGGCTAAGCTTGAATCCCATGATCGCCGCCGCGGCGATGAGCTTGTCGAGCGTCTCCGTCGTCTCGAACGCGCTGCGGCTGCGGCGCTTCCGCCCGTCGATGGGCGGGGCGCTCCCCGACACCACCACTCCGAAGGAGAAGCAAACCATGAAGAAAACGATCCGCATCGAAGGCATGCACTGCGGGAACTGCACGGGCCGCGTCCAAAAGGCTTTGGCCGCGCTCCCCGGCGTCGAGTCCGTCGAGGTCTCTTTGGAAGGGAAGTGCGCGACGGTCGTCGTCGACATCTTCGTGACGGACGAGATCCTGAAGAGCACCGTCGAGGGTCTCGGCTTCACGGTGACCGCGATCGAATAAGGTCGGAGCGAGATCCGGATCGCTACGACGAACGCCCCGGGCTTCTTAGGAAGCACCGGGGCGCATCTTTCTCCGAAAGGCGGAGCTTTCCGTCGAGAAGCCCGAAACCACCGGCCCTTTCGGGGAAACGCGTAAGGCTCTACCTCGGTCTACTCCCTCTCCTCCCAATGGCGTAGAAAGAATTAGGGATAGTCCCCATTTTCGCCTCCATAGTGCTTGGGTTTCGCATCCCGCCCCCGATTTCTACACTCCTCCTCAGACCATACAGCTCACAAGGAGGAGCTTTCCATGGCCACGAATCTTTCCCGCCGCACCTTCTTCGGCGCCGCCGCCGGCACGACCGCCCTCGGCCTCGGCATGTTCCGCACGGTTTCCGCTGCGGAAGCGAAGGACATCAAGTGGGACGAAACCAAGAAGTTCGTCATCATCGGCACGGGCTTCGCCGGCCTCGCCGCCGCGCTCGAAGCCTATGAAAACGGCCTCAAGGCGGACGAAATCGCCATCCTCGAAAAGATGCCGACCCCGGGCGGCAACTCGATCATCAACGGCGGCGCCGTCGCCGCGGCCGGCACCGACATGCAGGAAAAGGAAGGCATCAAGGACAGCCCGGACCTCCTCTACGCCGACATCCTGAAGGCGGGCGGCGGTCTCGCCCACCCGACCCTTGCGCGCCGCATCGCGGACGAATCCGTCCAGAACTTCTACTGGCTGCGCGACAAGGTCGGCGTCCAGTTCAAGGCCGTCACGTTCCACGGCGGCCACTCTGTCAAGCGCTCCCACGCCGTCACGAACAACTCGGGTTCGGGCTTCATCAACCCGATGCTCGCGAAGTGCAAGGAATACGGCATGGAACCGCGCCTGCGCACGATCGTCGACGAAATCATCATCGACGACCAACGCCGCGTGCTGGGCGTGCGCGGCCGCACGAACTACCGCTTCGGCCGTGAAGATTCCGGCCGTCCCTTCACGATGCGCGCCACGAACGGCGTGCTCCTCGCCTCGGGCGGCTTCTCGAACAACGTCCAGATGCGCATGTCGCACGACCCGCGCTTGAACGAAAAGTTCGACTCCACGAACCATCCGGGCGCCACGGGCGAAATGATTCAGGCCGCGCAGGAAATCGGCGCCAACACGATCCAGATGGACTGGATCCAGATGGGCCCCTGGACCTCGCCCGACGAAAAGGGCTTCGGTCTCGCGCCGCTCTTCGTTGAATCCTGCCTCGGCTACGGCCCGATGATCGACCCGGTCACCGCCAAGCGCTTCATCCAGGAATCCGGCAACCGCAAGGTCCGCGCCGACGCCATCGTCGCGATGGGTCACCCTGCCGTCATCTACACGACGCTCGAAAATGCGAAGACCGCCATCATCGGTCAGAACATGACGCAGGAACTCTACGACCGCGCCCGCAAGAACAACGTCATCAAGGAATATCCGACGTTGGATGCGATGGCCGCCGACCTGAAGATCCCGCTCGATGAACTGAAGAAGACCAACGACACCTTCAACAAGTACATCAAGGATCAGAAGGACCCGGACTTTAACTGCATGATGTTCAAGAACGCCAAGCCGAACGTCGAGGGCCCCTTCCTCGCCGTCCGCCTCTGGCCGCGCGTCCACCACTGCATGGGCGGTCTTGAAATCAACGACAACGCTGAAGTCCTCAGCTGCCGCGGCAAGCCCATCGAAGGCCTCTACGCCGCCGGCGAAGTCACGGGCGGCGTGCACGGCATGGTGCGTCTCGGCACCGTCGCCGTCGCCGACTGCATGATCTTCGGCCGCGTCGCCGCGCGTCAGGTCGCCGCGAAGAAGTAATCAGCCCACTGGGCAGCGGGGTCCCGGCTCCGGCCGGGGCCTACCCCGCAAACCATCCAGGGCGTATGCTCTAGGGCATGCGCCCCTTCTTTCCCCAAGGAGAACCCACCATGCAATCGAAGCGCCTTCTCGCTCTCGTTCTGGCGACCGGTCTTCTCGCCTTCGGCGCCGCTCATGCCGCCGACTTCGGCTCCGATCGCCACGTCGCCCGCGGCGTCCAGTGCCAGACCTGCCACGGCCCCGACCTGAAGAACCCGGTTTGGCCGGAAGAAAAGGTCTGTCTCGGCTGCCACAACCGCGACGACATCGCTGCCAAGACCGCCTCGAAGCTGAACCCGAACCCGCACAAGGCGCCGCACAACGGCGACTGCACGCTCTGCCACATGCAGCATGAGCCCGAAGTCGACTACTGCGCCCAGTGCCACCAGTTCAACTTCCAGATGCCCAACGGCAAGAAGCAGTAACCAACCTGCGGACGCTTCCCCCGCCCCGGCCGACACGACTCGGACCTTCGGGATTACGCGGGAAGACGCTCAGAAGGCCGCTCCTCCGGGAGCGGCTTTCCGTTTCGGAGAAACCACACGACGGCCAAGAATCCGCCTCCCGCAAGGCGACCCGACACCCCCGGGACACTCCAAAATCCTCAGAGATGCCTGATTCAAGGGTGATTTTGATGATTTTCGAGACACCCTAGGGTTTCCCTCGAAAATTGCCCCCATATCGCTTGGGTTAATGCTGACGGACTAAGTACCTATCCTTCGGGAGGAACGCGGGTTAGATGCCCGCAGCTCTCCGCGGCCGGGGATGCAGACCCGCCCGGGATCCGGGCGATTCCCTGCGTGAGAGAGGACTCTTGACCGGTCGGCGGACGCCCTAAAGAACGTCCGCCGACCGTCAACCACAAATAGAGGAAGACCCAATGAAAAAGACTCTGCTTGCCGCCACGATCCTCGGTGCCTTTGCCTGTGCCGCCTCCGCGGCGAACGTTCAGGTCTACGGCCTGATCGACACCAGCCTCTCCTTCGTGCATTCCGACGCCGACATTTCCGGCGTGGATTCGAAGAACTCCTTCACGATGGAAAACGCCGAACAGTTCGGCTCCCGCTTCGGTCTCCGCGGTTCGGAAGACCTCGGGAACGGCATGAAGGTGAGCTTCGTCCTCGAATCGGGCTTTGAATCCGACACCGGCGCCCTCGACACGAAGCAGCGCGGCCGCCTCTTCGGCCGTGAATCGAACGTCACGGTTTCGGGCGGCTTCGGCGACGTGACCTTCGGTCTCATCCCGATCTTCGGCTCCGTGTTGGGTGCCAACGGCCTCTTCCGCGCCCTCGACCCGGTGACCGCCAACTACACGGTGGGCTTCGGCTCGGGCTTCGCCACGGCCTCTTCGATGACCCGCGTCGACAACGCGATTTCGTACAAGACGCCGACCTTCGCGGGCTTCACGGGCTACGCGATGTATTCGTTCAAGGTCAACGGCAAGGACGGCGCCGGTCAGGAAGGCGACGGTTCGACCGACCGCTACGCTTCTCTCGCCGTGCGCTATCAGCAGGGTCCGCTCGAAGCCGTGCTCATCGCCGACCAGACCCGCTACGGCAACGACCAGTATCGTGGCTTCGACGACGGCTCTACGGTCACGTTCGGCGGCAACTACACGCTCGACAACGGCCTCAAGCTCATCGCCTTCGGTCAGTGGTTCGACTCGATGATCCTCAGCACCGTCGCGCGCGCCGGCGTCGCCTATGACGGCATCACTGAACTCCTCGGTGATGCCGGCTACGGCCAGGTCGACGGCTACGGCCTCTCCTTCGGCGTGAACTTCCCGCTCGCGGGCGGCGTCGCCAAGGCGAGCGTCAACTACCGCGACATGGACAACACGGACAACGTCGACTTCACGCGTTGGACGGTTGCCGGCGGCTACGACTATCCGCTCTCGAAGCGCACCACCATCTACGCGATGGGCGGCTACTCGCAGGAAAAGGTTGAAAACCACGTTGAAAACAAGGAAGCGACCCCGGGCGGCTACCAGTTGGTCGCCGGTCTCCTGCACCGCTTCTAATCGGTTTCCCCGCGTCGGCTTCGGCTGACGTTTGAACGATCCCCAAGCTCCCGGAAGGACTTCCGTCCCCGGGAGCTTTTCTTTGCACTCACGGAAAGTTCCGGAATGCAAGAGGAATCCGCGCCACTTCGGGAAGATCCTCTCCGGGTGCTCCGAGTTGTTGCATCGTTGTTGCATCGTTGTTGCGGCCGAATCCGTCGGGCGCGGTGCCGCCCGCTCCGGGGCCGCCTCGCGCATCGTTCAGCTTTCGTTCCGGTTTCGAACGGGTTTCGGGTGGTTTTCAGACCGCGCCCCGCCGTCGTCTTTCCTTGAGACGGAGGGGAAGCGTTCTCGCGCGATCGGCCGAAGTGCCTTATCCTCCTTATGCACCGAAGACCGACGACCGTTGAAGGCCCAAAGAGAGAGACCCACACACATGCCCAGACGTTTCAGCGAAGCTTGGACCCGAGCCCTGAAGGAAATCCGCACGTCCGATTGGCCGGAGCTGCGCTACGTGCCCATGCTCCCCTTTCTGACGCCCCCCGTGCCCAAGGTGGTGCGAGAAGCCTTCGCATCAGCGGGGCGGCGCCTCTCCGTCCCCGCCGGACAGCACTTCTTCGGGTCGACCTTCGTCACCGACTTCATTCTGATCACCTCGGGCCTCTCCGGCCGCTACCTCGCCCCGAACGCGGCGCAGGCCGAAGGCGCCGGGATTCTCGCGCTCTCCACCACCGGGCGCTTCGCCTGCGGGAACCTCAACTTCCTCTCGCGTCGCCCCACGATCGGGCAGTACGCCGCGATCTCGGACCTGGAAGCCGTCGCCGTCTCGCACGTCGCGGTGGACGAAATCCTCCACATGCGCCGCGACCTGATCCGCCCGCTCTTCACCCACATCGAGGTGACGAACCTCTCGGACCGCATGGCCTTCGGGATCATGACGCTGCTGTCGGCGATCTCCCGCTACAAGTGCCTGCTCCTCACCTGGGCGGCCTACTACGGGAAGTTCGACGACGGTTGGATCGTGATCCCCACGCCGGGGCGCAACGCCCACGTCGAGCGCGTGATCGGGGCCTCCTCCGTCACGATGGACAAGCTCCGCGCGGAACTCCAGCAGACCGCAGGGATGGAGCGCGCGGGCGACTTCGTGCGGCTTCGCCCCGAAGCGCTTCAGGACGTCCACGACTGGATGCGCCGTGCCGACCATTCGAGCAGCATGTACGGTCGGCCGGCCAACGTCGTCGCGTTCCTCGAAGACATGCTCTCGGACGGGCTCGGCCCGCGACCGGACTAAGAAAGGACCGGGGCCGGACCGGAGTGGAAAGGCCGGATCCCCGGAAGGGTTCTCCTCGTTTTCCCGCAATCGGTCGCCTCAAATCGCCGAACGCTGATATTCCGCAAGAATCGCGAATGTCGGACGTCCGATAATCCAAGGAACCCAGGCCGGAAGTGCGACCGCTTCCGGCCTTCGCACATGGATTGCCATCAAACCCCAAGGAGAATCTGACCATGCGTCTTCGTCATGCCGCCCTCGCGCTTACGCTCGCCACCGGGCTTCTCGTCGGCCAGGCCCACGCCCTCGAACCCGTGAACCCGCAGCCCGCGACCCCGCTCACGTATTCGAACCCGGCCTACCACAAGATCACGCCGCAGGTCGCGAAGAAGATGATGGAGGAAGGGAACGTCGTGATCCTCGACGTGCGCAACCCCGACGAAATCCAGGCTGAAGGGAAGATCAAGGGGTCGGTGAACGTTCCCCTCGGGGAACTGCGTCCCGGCGTGAAGCTCCAGGCGGCGCCGGACTTGAACCAGAAGATCCTCGTTCACTGCCGCTCGGGCGTGCGCGCAGAGAAGGCTTCGCAAATTCTGATTGAAACCGGCTACAAGGACGTCTACAACTTCTACGGCACGATGCAGTGGCCCTACGAGCTCGTGAAGTAAAGTAGGAAAAAGAAGGAGCACCCCGCCGGGCCCGCGCCCGGCGGACGCTCTTCTCTGCCGAAACCATTCCCCGAACGCTTTCCTCAGGCGCTTCTTCCCGCCGATTCCACCGATCCGACCGACAGGCGACACCCTTCCCGGAGGCCCGACCATGCGCAACATCGAACGCAAGCATCAGCTCTACGGCCGCGTGAGCCTCCTGGGCCGCGCCCTCGGGCATGAGACCCGGCTGGAGCTTCTGGAACTCCTCTCGCAGTGTCCGCAGACGGTGGAAAAGTTGGCGGCAACGCTCGACCACGACGTCAAGGCCGTGAGCGCGCACTTGAAAGTCCTCGCCAAGGCGGGGCTCGTCGCGGCGACGCGCGAGGGGCGCTTCATGCGCTATGCGCTGAAGAGCCCCAAGGTGGCGGCGCTGGCCGTGCTGCTGCGCGAAACCGCCGAGCAGATCGACCGGGACCTCGCGGGGCTCGTCCACGAAGTCGTCCCCAAAGCCCACGTGGATCTGAGGCAGGCGGTCGACGCGGCCGGGCGCGGGCAGATCGTCCTGATCGACGTGCGGCCCGCGGAAGAATACGCTGCGGGACATCTTCCCAATGCGGTGTCGATGCCGTTGGACGAGCTCGAGGCGCGCATGGGCGAACTCGCCCAGGATGCGGTGTTGGTCGCCTACTGCCGCGGGCCCTACTGCTTCCAGGCGTTGGAAGCCAAAAAGATCTTCGAAGCCCACGGGCGGAGCCTGCGCGTCATTCCGGCGGGCGTCATGGAATGGGCGAGCCGCGGCGAGGCGCTCACGATCGAGAAGGCCTGAGGCTGAACGCCTCCGGGCGCGGAGACTTCCCGGACTTTCCGGAACGGCCGGAAGAGTCCGAGACGACCGGGAACGGCAAGGGGCGGCAATCGAACCGCCCCTTCTTTTTTCTCGGGATCAAGCGGCCCCGCAGGGAGGCCGCCTTGCGACGGTGGTCAATCGTCCTCGTGGCTCCTGCGCATGCCGGACCCCACCAGCGTGCGGCGGCGCGTCCTGCGCGCGGGCTCTTCGTAGACGGCCGCGGGGAGCGTCCCGATGATTTCGCGCGTCAAGCTCACCTCGTCTCCGGCCTGCACCGCGGCGGCGCTCAGGCACGCCTGCGAGCGGGCGAGCTCGCGCATGCGGCGGAGTTCCTCGCGCTCATTCGCGCGGATGGTCGCGTTCGCGGCGGCCAATTCACGCTCGGCGCGCTTTTGCAGATAGAGCTCGTCCTCGCGGCGCAGCGTTTCGCGAAGCGGCTCCACGAACTTCTGCACGGCGCGAAGCCCCACCTCGATCCCGTGCTCTTCGCGGAGCACCTCCGCCAGGCGCGGGCACGAGCGGTATTGACGGAAAAGCGCGTAGACCAGCTCGCGGTGCGGGGCGAGCACGCTTCGGGGCTCGCTCTTTCTCGGCGCCACCACGCAGTCGACGGCGGACCAGTACTTCCGGACGGTCACGCGGGAGAACCCGAGCATCTCGGCCGTCCGGCCCTTTG
>NZ_JH604929.1 GCF_000250875.1 Sutterella parvirubra YIT 11816
GACTTCGCGGATGTCGCGGGCTTTGAAGTTGGCGTCGAGAGCCATGATGGTTCCTTTTCAGAAAATGAAGACAAAAAGAGGTCGTTCCGGCCGGAATGCGCTTCCGGCAGGTCAATGGTTGAAGTGGGTCGGCGGGAAGCCTTCTCGGGGTTCACCGGCGTCGCGGCGCCGGGTCCGGACAAGCTTCCTCAGCGGGCGGAGCCGCTCCTTCAGGGCGGGAGCGACGTGCGGGAGAGGCAGGGGATGGCGGTCATGGTCAATTCCTTCAAGCCGGTTGGGTCGATGCCCATACTCTAGTGGCGGCCCCCGGTACGGACGAGAGCCGTGCGCGTCAAAGTGATGTCATTTCGCGCCACAACCTTGAGGGGCTGAAACATCCGTCCTTCCTTGATTTCGAAGGATCTTCCGGGGTTTGCGGCGAATTTCAGGGGCGGGATTTCGGCAAACCCTTTGGCGCTCAATGATGGGCAAGCCTTGAAAAGAGGCTTCCGACGGCGGTTTTCGGGATGCGTTCGGCGAAAGTGACCGGTCCGTCCGTACGGGGCGGTCGACATTTCCCGGCCGGGAAGGCGGTTCTGAGGCGCCCGCAAAAGCATGAGGGCCGCCGCCGGATGCCCGGCGACGGCCCTCACGGACCACGGTTTGAGGGGAAGGTCAGAACGTGATGTCGAAGACCTGCTGGACGTAGAGCGCCGCGGAGGCGACCACGCCGAGGATCAGGAAGAGCGGACCGTAGAACCTCACCCATTTGAAGTAGTCGACCTTCGAGATCGCGAGCGTCGCGATGAAGAAGCCGGACGTGGGAAAGAGGATGTCGGTCAACTGTCCGCCCCAGGCGTTCGCCGACACGAGCGTCTGCTGCGAGATGTCGAGAAGCGTGCCCAAGGGCGAGAGGATCGGCATCGTCAGAATCGTGAGCGCGGTCGCACCCGGAATCAGGATGTTGAAGATCGACTGTTCCCAGAGCACCGCGATCGCGGTGAAGGCGGGCGGGACCGACGCGAGCATGTTTTCGAGCCAGAAGACGATCGTGTCGGTAATGAGACCCTTGTCCATCACGACCGAGATCGAGGCCGCGACGCCGCAGAGAAGCGCACTCACCATGAGGTCGCGCATCCCGTCGTTGATGTCGTTGCAGATCTGCTGGGCGCTCTTCCCGGCGACGACCGCGGCGATGATGCCGATCGCGAGGAAGAGCCCGCCGATCGCCTCGAACCCGAGGTTCATCGTGAGGATCAGACAGATCGCGCACGGGAAGAGGCAGAGCGTGGTGATCCCGGCCCAAACCTGACGCTTCGTGAAGGTCTTCTCCGTCGTGCCGACCGCTTCGTACTCGGCGCGAAGCGCCTTGTCGGTTTCGTACGAGAGGCTCGCTTTGGGATTCTTCTTCACGCGCGCCGCATAGACGACCACGTAGGCGACCGAGATGAGGACGGCCGTCACGAGGATGATCAAGCGGTAGCCCGAACCCGAGAACATCGGAATCTAGGCGATCTGCTGGCCCATGCCGACGGAAGCGGGCACCGTGATCCCGAAGATGAAGCCCATGCAGGGGCCGAGGAGCGCGACCGCGGTCGCGGTCATGCCGTCGTAGCCCAGACGATAGAAGAGCGGGAGGAACACGGGGAGGTACGCGAGCGAGAGTTCCGGCGTCCCGATGAAGGCCGCGATGATGCAGACCGCCACCATGAGAAGCGGTGCGACGAGGTAGTCGGACTTGCCCAAGGCGCCCGAGAGCTTCTGGATGCCGAGGTCGACGATGCTCGCGCGCTTCAGAAGCCCCATGCAGGCCCCGACCATGAAGGTGAGGACGATCACGCCCGCGGCCTTTTCAAAGCCGTAGGGAATGGCGGTGATCACGTCGAAGAAGCCTGCGGGATTCGGGGCGATTTCCTTGTAGGTTCCGGAGACGACGAGGTTCTGCATACCCTTCGTCGTTTCGACCAACTGCCGGTCGTAGCTCCCGGCGGGGATGACGTACGTGAGGAGCGCCATCAAAAGGACGAAGGATCCGAGAATGATGTAGATGTCGGGAAGTTTGAAGCTTCGCTTGCGGGGAGGCGCGTCCTCCGCCTTCTTCGTAAGGTCGGACATTTTGGGGTTCCTTGACTTGGGGGTTGGGCCGGGTGGTCGTCCCCGACCGGGATATTAAACCAACAAGCAAATACTTCAAGTTCAACGCCTGCTAAGAAGGCCGCTTCATTTGAAGTAGCCTATTTTTTAATATAAAGATGCGTCATTCCACCATGTTAGAAATATGCAAAGGCTCCATTTATGGTATAATTCCTTAGTAAATCAACGACCTTGAGAAAATCTCGATGGAAAAAGTGGATGCCCGCAAGATCTCGCCTGAGGCGCAACAGGATCGCCGTATTCGTGCCTTCGAACTGAGGGCCGAAGGCTTTACCTACGCCAGCATCGCTCAAGCTATCGGGGTCACTGAGCGGATCCTCTACACATGGTTCCGGCGTGCCCGTACTGACGGGAAGGAGGCGGCGATTAAAGGCGGCACCCGCGGCCGTCGTCGCTTCGAGGGCGCCAAGCTGAATGAGTCGGAGCAGACCCAACTCAAAGAGCTCCTCGTCAACAAGAAACCCT
>NZ_JH604930.1 GCF_000250875.1 Sutterella parvirubra YIT 11816
CTGGGAGATTTTGGGGGATTCGAGGAACGGCAAGAGCGGTGTTCGTGAAAAGAAGGGCGAACCGCTTTCGCTTCGCTTCTACTTCAACGCCCAGAACGCGCAGGAGAAGACCATCGCCGAAGCTGTCCAGGCGGACCTCGCGAAGATCGGCGTCGACGTGCGCGTGATCGGCGAAGAGAAGCAGGCGTTCCTCGACCGTCAGAAGACGGGCGACTTCGAACTTCAGTATTCGCTCTCCTGGGGTGCCCCGTACGACCCGCAGAGCTACCTCTCGTCCTGGCGCATTCCTGCGCACGGCGACTACCAGGCGCAGCGGGGTTTGGCCCAAAAGCACGAGATCGACGCGACCATCACGGCGCTCATGACCGAGCCCGATGAAGGAAAGCGCGCCGAGATGGTGAAGCAGGTTCTCACCACCATCACCGACGCCGCGGTCTACATCCCGATTTCCTACTCCCGCACGAAGGCGGTCTATGGCGCGCGGGTCGGGAACGTCGGGTTCGCGGTGACGCAGTACGAGATCCCGTTTGAACGGATGACGCTTGAGACCAAGTAATCTCCTGTCGGAACGCGTCTGGGGCTTCTGAAGGCTCCGGCGCGTTCCCGTCACTGGAATTCCAAGCACGACGCCGACAACCCCGCATCCTTCGCGCATCCCCAAGCGATGACCTCCATCTTCGACAGCCTCGCCAAACGCCTCGCGGCCGCCCTCCTGGGCGCCTTCCTCGCGGCGTTTCTGGCGTTCGCGCTCGGAGAGCTCTCGCCCACCGATCCCGTGGAAGTCTCAATCCGCGTGAACGCGATGGTGCCGACCCCCGAATTGATCGCCGAGGTGCGGGCGGAGATGGGGTTGGACCGGCCGTTTCTCGAGCGGTTCGACGCGTGGATCACGGGGGCGGTTCAGGGGGATTTCGGCCGGAGTTGGATTTCGGGCCGCCCCGTCGCGGACGAAATCCTCCGGACGCTTCCCGCCACCCTTCATCTCGCTTTGGCGTCGTTTCTCATCATCTTGGTCGCCGGCGTCGGCGGCGGCGCGGTTGCGGCAGCGTACGCGAACCGCTGGCCCGACAAACTGATCCGAGGCGTCCTTTTCGCCGTCACGGCGCTCCCGAACTTCTGGGCGGCGTTGCTGCTCATGTCGCTCTTTGCGGTGACGCTGGGGTGGCTGCCGACGAGCGGCATGAGGACCCCGGAAGCGGTGATCCTTCCCGCGGTGAGCCTCGCGCTCGCGTACGTGGGCACCTACGCGCGGCTCATGCGCGGGGCGATGATGAAGACGCAGGGCGAAGACTGGGTGACCTTCGCCCGGGCGCGGGGCGTGCCGAAAAGTCGACTGCGTCTGATGATCCTGCGGCACTCGATCACCGGCGTCGTCACCGCGCTCGGGATGTCGATCCCGAAGCTGATGGCGGGCGCCTTCGTCGTGGAGACGATCTTCGCGTGGCCTGGCGTCGGGCGCCTCTGCGTTTCGGCGATCTTCAACCGGGATCTCCCCGTCGTCTCCGCCTACGTCCTCATCATGGCGGTGCTCTTCATCGCCTTCAATCTGGCGGCCGAACTGATCGTCGCCGCGACGGACCCGCGGGTGCGGCGGGGCGGCGGCGCCGGCATCGTCAACGCGGACGCGAAGCCGGGGAGGCGCGCATGAAGCGGCACGAGCGGCTTGAGCGGTTCACGCCCGTCCTCCTTTCGGTCTCCTTTCTTTTCCTCGCGGTTCTCGTCGTCCTCGGGGCGGCGGCGCCGTGGCTGCCCCTTCCGGACCCCGCCGCGGTGGACCTTCTGTCGAAGAACGCCGGGGCGTCGTCCGCCCACTGGTTCGGCACCGACCACCTCGGCCGCGACGTCGCGGCGAGGCTCGTCTGGGGGATCCGCACGACGCTCTTCTCGTCGCTTCTCGCGACGGTGCTCACCGCCGGCTTCGGGATCGTGCTGGGCGTCTTTTCGGCCGCCGCGGGCGACCGCACGGACCGCTTCCTCATGCGCGTCACCGACCTCTGGATGAGCTTTCCCGGCGAGGTGCTGATTTTGGCGCTCGTGGGCGTTCTGGGGCCGGGGTTGGAGAACGTTCTTCTGGCGTGCCTCATCGCCAAGTGGCCTTGGTACGCGCGCATGTCGCATGCGATGGTGCTGCATCTCCTTTCGAGCGGGTTCGTGCGCTTCGCGAAGCTCTCGGGCGCGGGCCGCGGGCGGATTCTGAGGACGCACCTGCTCCCGAACCTCGCGGGCGAGTGCGCCGTCCTGGCGACGGTGGACGCGGGCGCCATGGTGCTCCTGATTTCAAGCCTTTCGTTCCTGGGCTTGGGCGCCCAGCCCCCTTCGGCCGAATGGGGTGTGATGTTGTTCGACGCCCGGCTCGTCATGTCGGTGCGCCCTGAAGCGATGCTCCCGCCGGGGCTTGCGATCGTGGCGGTCGTGACGGCGCTCCACTTCCTGGGCGACAGGCTTCGCGACGCCTTCGACGTGAAGGGGAGGCGCTCATGAGCTCCACCACGAGTGTACCCATGAACGCGGCCGTCTTCCGGGTCGAGAACCTGCGCGTGGGCTTTGCGGACGACGCCGGCGCGATGAACCCTCTCGTCGACCTGAGCTTCTGGACGCCCGCGAGCGGGGTCCTCGCCGTCGTGGGCGCCTCGGGCGCCGGAAAGTCCCTCACGATGCGGGCGTTGGGCGGGGTGCTTCCCGACGGGCTCACCGCGTCGGGGCGCGTCACGCTCCCCGACGGGCGCGTGCGGGAGTTGGGCTCCGGCATGACGGACGCCGCCCGAGCGCCGGGCCCCGACATCCTCTATCTTCCTCAGTCAGCTTCCGCCCTTGGAGCGGGTCGGGGACGGCCTCGCCGCCTCGGCTCGGGCGGGGCGCGGCGTAAGCCGATCGGCGGGTGAGGCCGCTCAAAGCGGCTCCGCCGACGTGAACGCCCTCGTGGACGAGGCGCTTTGCCGCGTGGGCCTCACCGACACGGACCGCATCCGGCGCGCCTACCCGACGGAACTCTCGGGCGGGATGCTCCAGCGGGTGCTCCACGCCCACGTGAGGCTTTTGAAGCCCCAGATCCTCTTGGCCGACGAACCCACGAGCGCTTTGGACGTCACGAACCGTCTGCGGGTGCTGCGGCACCTGAAGCATTTGGCGCGCGAGACCGGGATGACGGTCGTGATGGTGACGCACGATTTGGCGCTCGCGCGCGCGGTCGCGAACCGGATCGTGGTGGTCGAGCGGGGGCGCATCGCCGAGACGATTGAAACAGACGGGATGGACGGGACGGACGCCTTCACCGACGCTCAAACGCCCGCCGGCCGGGCGCTGGCCGAGGCCTTTGCGTCCGAATGCCGGGCGGCGGAGGCGTTTTTGGGTGAGGGTGCCGCGGGCGGCGCCGAGCCGAACGCTTTCGCCGAACTTGCTCCCGCTCCTGCGAAGAGCGGTTCCTCATCGCCGCGCCCGCCTCTCCTCGAAGTCCGAAACGTCTCGCTCACGGTCTCAGGGCGCCCGGGGCTCAAAACTGATACAATAAATCTAATCATATATTCTTAAATCTAAGCAAAATGAATAGATTCATCAGCATCGGACAAGCCGCTA
>NZ_JH604931.1:0-4700 GCF_000250875.1 Sutterella parvirubra YIT 11816
CGAACCTCTTCCGTGAAGAGGTTCCGTAATAGAACAGATCGTCTTCGGAGATCGTCTTGCCCTCATACGCAGCCCGGAAGTGCGGCAACGCCTCCGGAGTGAAGCCACTCGGCATTTCAGTCGGTTCTCCGAAGTCGAGCACACCCTCCGCTGACTCAATTTTCTCTCCCGGAAGCCATCGCGGGAAACATTGTGTTTTTTCGAGAAAATCAAGACACGGAATGCAATCAGTCATCAAGCAAGAATATTCTTTTGAGCCTACACCTGAAGAACAAATAAGCAAGTTCTTAGTGTTATTCATCGGGAAAAGCGCCGGCATCTGGTAAACACAGTTATTCCAAAACCGATCAAAATACAGATGCTGTTTAAAGAATGGCCTGTATTGACTTAGATACAACTTCGACTTCTGAGCCCCTTCAGCCACCTTCCCCCGAAAAACACCCTCTTTCTGCGGGCGATCCCACTTCACCTTTTTGGGATCCAAATTAATTTCGAAATCTTCATTTGCCGAAGCAGATTTTATCTGCTCATTGTAAAAAGAAATTGATTTTTCGATACTATCAAACACCTTCATTTCATCGGAGCCATATGCCCAAGCATCTCGACCTGTTTTCAGACCATTTGAGTAATTCAAGAAGAGCGATTTTTCATTCGTCTTCTTTCCGTCAGTACGAATAAACCGAGCATAGGAGTCATCTCGCTGATTCAGCCAATCTCCATGAGCATCCGGAACAATTAGATTCATCGACACATCAATGATCGAACGATCATCCCGAAGGGTGACAAGCTTTTCCTCACGCGTCAAATAGTCCTCGACCGCATGAAAGAGAACCCGACCCCGTTCTTTTGATTCAGGATTCTTCACCAAGAAAGCAATCATGACTGGAGCACGGCTACCCTCACCAAAAATCTTCCCACCTTCCCGACGGGAGCGCTCACCCAACGTCCTTTGGTTGCCCTTTAGGTGATAAACATAGATCGAATTAAACTCATCTGCCACGCATTTACGCATGCCATCAGCACTATTCGACTCCACCCATCCCGCATTAGTCACAAACCCAATTACACCTTTATCACCAATGCGATCTGAGGCCCAACGATATGCCCTTACATATGAATCGTACAAAGAATTTTTTAGCGTCGCCTTAGTGCTCGCGGCATATGTCTCAGCAATACGCCCATCCAATTCCTCGTAGCGGTCATTTTGATTATCATCATTCGCATTATCCTGGCCCACAGAATAAGGCGGATTACCAATGATCACACGAATGTCCTGACGATTCAACGCAGACAACCGAGCATTGTTCTCACTCAAATCCGTACTAAAAATTGCCCCCTGTCGATGATCGGTAAACGTATCCGTCCAAATCATCACCTTATTCGGCTTGTACGGCTCATTCGGACAAATCTCGTGGAAAACCCCTTCAAGATTCATCGAGGAGACGTAGTAGGCGAGAGGCATGATCTCGTTCGCATGCAGGTCGTTTTCGAACTTCTGCGGAAGCTTTTCCGGCGGGATGAGCCCCGTCTGCATGAGACGCGCCATGAAGGTGCCCGTGCCGGAGAACGGATCCAAAACATGCACGCCCGGATCGGCGATGTCGGTGCCGAACTCCTTCTTCAGAAGGTCCGCCACGGATTGATTGATGAAGTCCACAACCTCGACCGGCGTGTAGACGATTCCGAGCTTTTCCTGCTGCTTCGGGAAGGCAGCCTTGAAGAACTTCTCGAAGAGCTCCTTGATGATCATCTGCCGCTCGGCGCTCGTCTTGACGTGGCGCGTGCGGGCGTGGACGCTCTCGTAGAAGTCTTTGAGCGTCTTTGCAGGGGACTGCATCCCCTGACGGTCAAGCTCCTCGACCATCGTCGTCATCGCCTTGGCGATCGGGTTCTGCTTGGAAAATTCGTAGACGACGTCGCCCTTTTCGTCGTAGACCGTGAAGAGCACATCAAGGATCGGCTTCGTCACGACGTGCTGCGCCAACATTTCAATGATTTCGCGATCGTCGAGATTCCCGCTCAAGGTTGCCTTGAGTTCCTTCTTGAATTCCTCGAACTTCCGGCTGACCGCAGGTTCGTCCCGGACCTTCGATTCAATATGCCGCACCTGCGCGTCGCAGAGTTGCGCCACGTCCTCGGCCCAGTCCCCCCATTCCCGGCGGTTCCCGACGCGCTTCAAGATGCGCGTCCGGATCGTCTCTTCCAGGTAGTCGTTGCGTTCGAAGAGACTGCCTTGTTGGGGATCAGGCTCATTACCTTTCTTGCCGCCACGTCCCTTGCCCGGGGCCTTCCCCGCAGGCTTCCCGGGCTTGCGGTTGACCTTGGCCGTGGTGATGCTGATGACCTCGATCTTCTCGGGGTTCACCGTTCCCAACTGCCCGTCGACGACGCTCGCGAAGTCCTGGTCGATCGACTTCAGGGCACGAAGCACCTGCCAAACGACGTCGAATTCCTTGTTGTTGTTCAGAGCCAGCTCGCCCGGCACCCCGGCAGAGGTCACGACCGGCAGGATCACATAGCCGCGCTCTTTGCCGGGCGCCGTGCGCATCACGCGTCCGACCGTCTGGACGACGTCCACGACGGACTTGCGGGGCGAGAGGAAGATCACCGCGTCGAGCGAAGGCACGTCGACGCCTTCCGAGAGGCACCGGACGTTGAAGAGAATCTTGCAGTGGTTCTTCTCGGGTTCCGCCCGCAGCCAGTCGAGGAGCGCACCCTTTTCGGTCGCATTCATGCTCCCGTCGATATGTCGGCAGTCGCACACCAAGGGGTACTCGGCGTCAAAGGCCGCATGGCTGTAGGAGCGGTTCTTCTCGTTGAGCGTGTTGAAGTGGTCGCGCTTGAAGTCTTCGATCGTCTTCGCGAAGTTCGCAGTGAAGAGCTTCGACGACGTGCGGTCCAAGTTCTGCCCCGGCTTCGGCGGCTCAATCACCTGCGCAAACCCCACCGCACGCTTCATGAGCTTGAGGTCGTCCCACATCGAGCGCTCGCCCTTGAAGTCGCACTTCGAGAGCGCGCGCCACGCGCCGATCACCTTCGCGGCATGCTTCACGGTCAGGCCGCCGGCTTCGACCAACGTGTAGTCGTCCATTCCCTGGTTCTTTACGACGGACTCATCCACCGCGAGCACGATGACCTTGTAGTCCACCAGGCTCTTCAGGCGCACGGCTTCCGAGAAGCTGATCGTGTGGAAGGTCTTTCCGAAAACCGCCTCGTCGTCCATCGAGTAGAGGACCACATCGCCCTCTTCGCTCTGCTTCTTGGCGTCGCCCCCGAAAATCCTCGGGGTCGCCGTCATGTAGAGGCGCTTCTTCCCGCGGATGAAGTTCTGGTCATGAATGCGCTGGAAGGGCGCGTCTTCGTCGTCGACATGGTGACCGCCCGCCGTGCGGTGCGCCTCGTCGCAGATGATGAGGCCGATCTCATCCATCCCATACTGCTTCTGGGCCTGACTCACGACTTCGATCGACTGGTACGTGGAGAAGATGACGGTCATGCCGCCGCGCTCACGCGCCTTCTTCACTTCAGCCGCAAGCTTCTCCGGCTCCGTCGTCGCGGGGTACGAGAGTTCGCTTCCGACGGTGAGCGACTCGATGTCCTCAAGATCCGCCTTGCCGGTCGTCGTGTCGGAACACACGGCGAACGCATTGATCTCAAATTCGCACTGCTGCTTCCAGTCGGAGAGCGTTTGCGAAAGCAGAGAAAGCGAGGGCACGAGGAACATGACGAAGCCGCCCTCCCCTTCCATCGCCTCGGCGATCTGCATCGAGGTGAAGGTCTTCCCGGTCCCGCAGGCCATGATGAGCTTGCCGCGGTCGCTCGTTTGGAAGCCGGTCAAAACGTCCTTGATGGCGTATTCCTGGTACTTGCGCGGGACGCGCTTCGGCCGTGTTTCGACCTTGCCGCTTTCGGCATAGACGCTCCAGTCGATCACCGAGGCCGCAAGATCCCGCCGAGTGATGAGCGTGACGGGGATCGCCTGCGCGTGGAGTTCCTTCACCACGTTTTCCGACCACTTTTCGTTGGTCGCGACGAGCAGGCGATGCGTGAAGTGAGCCTTCGAGGAGGCCGCGAGGAAGGAATCGATTTCGGGCTTCGTCACGCGGTGCTCGCGCCCGTAGAGCTTGCACTGGACCGCCGTGAAGCCGTCCCCGTCCGCATTCGTCGCTACGAGATCGATCCCGTAGTCCTTGGCGTTGACGGCATACCCCGGATTTTCTGCGGACCAGTCCTTCCAGGTCTGGACCTTCGTGAAGAGATTCGCGTACGTGGGCTCCTTCATGAGCCAGTCGCGAATCAGCGTTTCAAAGCGCGTCCCCTTGTCCCGCGCGGAGAGCGACGACGCTTCGATCGACGCCAAAAGCGCCGTGAGCGCCGAGGCGTTGTCGAATGATTCAGGAGTTTCCGGAACTAGAGCGTGGGGGTAAACGCTTGATTTACCTGGGTTTTTTCAAAAAAACCAGAGTCCATAAGAGTATAACAGGGGAAAGCGGAATATGAAGGAAAGAGGCGGACGAGCCCCCGGACCTGCCATGAAGTCCGGGGAAAATCTTCCCCATTTTACGGGTGCGGAGCCAAGCTTACGGACAACCCCGAGAAGCCCTTGCAGAGGGCTTTCCCGAAGGCGTCATGCTTGATCAATACGTCGGAAAACTCCCGTCGTCCTCCGGCCAGGGCGGCGCAGGCGGCATGTCCGGCGT
>NZ_JH604931.1:4779-15872 GCF_000250875.1 Sutterella parvirubra YIT 11816
CGCCGTCGGCTTCGCCTCCGCGCGCCACTTCGGCGCGCGGACCGCAGGGGCCGCAGACGTCGAAGTCGAAGCCGACGACTCGCCCGCCGCACGCGTGCGCGTCCGGGTTGAGGTCCCCGTCTTCGTCGTCCTCTTCGTCCCGGTTTTGGTCGCGGTCTTGGTCCCCGTCCGGCTCCCGGCCGCCGACCGGCTCCTCGTCCCGGAGGAACTGCGCCACGAGGAAGCCCTCCCCGACGCGCTCGATTCCGAGGGCGACGCCGACGAGGCACCGCCAACCGGTTCCTTCACCACCACCGGCGCGGTCTTCGCGCGCTCGATTTCTTCACAGATGAAGGCTTCGTACTCCGCAACGAACTGGTCGAGCCGGTATTCGCCCCGCTCGATCTGGGAGAGCTTGGTTTCAAAGGCCGCCGTCATCGCGGCGCTCCTCACCTTCGGAGACGCCACGATGAGGACGTTCCTGCCCTCCTCGGTGCAGTGCAGAAACTTCTTCTCGGTCTCGAGGTAGTTCTTGCGCTTCAATTCCTGGATGATCGACGCCCGCGTCGCAGGCGTCCCGATCCCGCCCGCTTCCTTCAACTTCTCCTGGAGGTGCGGGTCGTCGAACGAGCGCCACACATTCTCCATTGCGGCGATGAGCGTCCCCTCCGTGAAGTAGGAAGGCGGCTTCGTCTGGTCTTCCCGGCCGAGGACGTCCAAAACGTCCGCGACGTCCCCCTTGACGAGCGTCGGGAGCGCCTGATCGGACTCTTCGTCCTCCTCACCGTCGGCGTCCGCCTTGGCCTTCGCGGACTTCTTCTTCGCGGCCGCGGCCTTCCCCGCCGCTTCCGCTGCCTTCTCCGCTTCGGTCTTCTCAAACAAAACCTTCCACCCCTTCACCACGACGACCTTCCCCGTCGCGACGAAGGTTTCGCCGCCGAGATCGAACCGGATCTCGGTCGCGTCGTACTCGTGCACGGGGAAGAAGTTCGCGATGTACCGTCGGGCGATGAGCCTGTAGATCTTCTGTTCGGCGGGCGAGAGCTTCTCCCAATGGGCGGTGTTCGCGACGGGCACGATCCCGTGGTGCGCCGTCACCTTCTTGTCGTTGAAGGTCGGGCTCTTGATCGTGGGGTCGGCCCGCTCAACGGCTTTTTGGGTCGCCGGGAAGGTCTTCGCGATCGCTGCCAGAACGGCGGGGGCGTCCGGGTGCTGCGATTCCGGCAGGTACCCGCAGTCGGTTCGCGGGTACGAGGTGATCTTGTGGACTTCGTAGAGGCTCTGGCAGACCTTGAGCGTCTCCTCCGCGCTCATCCCGAACATCCGGCTCGCCTCGATCTGGATGTCGGCCAAGGAATAGGCCTTGGGTTGGAAGGCTTTCTTGCGCTTCGTGACGGAAGAGGTCACGGTCGCGGCCTTTTCCTGCTTGAGCTTCTCGACCAACTGGCGGCCGAGATCGAGGTCGATCAGGAGCTTTCCCTCTTCGTCCATCCCGGGCTGCCCCTCACGGGGCTTCCACTTCGCGCGGAAGCGGCAGGCCTTGGCTTCCAAGTCTGCGGAAATCGAGAGGTAGGGCTGCGGGACGAAGTTCCGCACCGCGTAGTCGCGGCGCGCGACCATCGCGAGGGTGGGCGTCTGCACGCGCCCCACCGCGATGAGCCCACCCGATTGGGTGAGCGTGTAGGCGCGCGAGAGGTTCATCCCGAGGAGCCAGTCCGCCCGCGAGCGCCCGCGGGCGGCGTCGCGCATGCCGGCGTAGTCGACGTTTTCCTTGAGCGCCGCGAGCCCCTTCCGGATCGAGGCCGGGTCGACTGCGGACACCCAGAAGCGCTTCACGGGCTTTCGGCACTTGTAGTGCTCCAGCACTTCATCGACCAAGAGCTGCCCTTCGCGGTCCGGGTCGCCGGCGTTCACCACCACGGCGACGTTGGGTTGCTTCAGGAGCTTCCCGATCGTGGTCAACTGCTTCTTCACGCCGCGGTCGGTCCTGGCCCTGCTGAGCCATGCCGACGGGATGATGGGGAGGTCCTGAAGACGCCAGATCTTGCGGCCCTTCTTCGTTTTGGGGATGTCGTCCGGGAGGTAGTCGTCCGGCTCGGCCTGTTCGAGCAGATGCCCGAAGCACCACGTGATCAGCGTGCCGTCCCGGCACGTGAGGTATCCTTCCGCGCGCGAAGCGACGCCGATTTCCGCCGCGATCGCCTTCGCGACCGAAGGCTTTTCGGCGATGAAGAGTTTCGTGTCCATGGGTTGGGATTTTACGGAGGGAAGGCTTCGGGTGCGGACGAACCCCTACGCCCGTCACTTGACGGCCTCCCCCACCTTCTTCAGCAGCCGCTCCCGCTCGTCCGGCGGCAAACCCGACCAGGAAAGCGGTTCGATCCCAAACACCCGCGCCACTTCGCGCTTCGCCAGGGGCCAAAGATCCAGCTCAGGAGACTGCTCGATCGAGCGGCAGACGGCGTGATAGGGGAGCGCGCCGTGAAAGGTCGTTCCGCGGAAGCACGGGGAGAACTCCGGCAACGGCTCGTTCTGCTCCAAGCGCGTGATCCGGAGGTACCCCGCCTCGTGCCCGGCGAGGCTCGTCATCAGACGCCAAAGCGTCAGTTCTTCGATGCGCTCCACCCGAACGAGAAGACGGTCGCCGTCGTTGGCCGTCTGGGCACCGGCGTGCCGCAGGACCCTTTCGTAGGGCGCGAATTCCTTGGCGGGGTCTTCCACCTTGACGAGAAGTTCGACGGCGAAAACAGTGCGCGGATCGGGCTTCCCTTCGGGGAACGCAGGGGCGTCGTCGTACGGAGGCAGTTTGGGTTTCTTCATAGGAGTCTCATAGATTCAATGCCGGGCGGAACTTCCCGCCCACTTCCAATGTAGTCGATCATGCGTCGTTCACCGACGCATGGGGCTAGAATGATTCCAACCATCCCTCCACCCCGCGACGCATTCCCGCAGAGGCAGAAACCATGGCGCGAAAAGACACCGCCGCGCAGGACGCGCTCCTCATCCTCGCCATCCTGAAGCGCATTCCGAGAAGCAGTTGGATCACCTCCACCGAGATCGGGCAGGCGCTTGCGGAATCGGGCCGCGAGGTGCCGACGAGAAGGCTGCAGCGCATCCTCCGCGAGCTCACTGACGAGCCGGAGTTCGGGATGGAGATCAACACGGAGAGCAAGCCCTATGCCTACCGGCGCGGCGTCCCCGATCCGACGTTGGCGAGCGTGACCCTCTCGCCTCAGGTGAGCCTGCTCGTGCGCATGGCGCAGGAGTACTTGAAGCACCAGCTGCCGGCGCCCCTCGTGAAGTCGCTCGATTACCTCTTCGAAGAGGCGCAGGAGACCTTGAACGAATCGGCGCGGTCCTCCCGCGCCGCGCAGTGGCTCCGCAAGGTCGCCTTCGTGCCGGAGAGCGTCCCGATGCTCCCGCCCGTCATCAAGTCGAGAATCTTCGACGCCGTGAGCGAAGCGCTCTACCGCGAGTCGAAGTTGGAGATCGACTACGTGAACTTCAACGAAGAAGCGAAGCACGGGATCATCTCGCCCCTGGGACTCGTGCAACAGGGCTGCAGGGTCTACCTTGTGGCCCGCTTCGACGGCTACGACAACGTCCGCCATCTCGCGCTCCACAGGCTCCAGAAAGCGCGCGTCCTCGACTTCGCGGCCGAGCGCCCGAAAGGCTTTTCGCTCGAGGAGTACGTGGCCTCCAAGCACTTCAACTACTCGAACGGCGGCAAGGTGCGGCTGATCCTCGAATTCGAGAGCGGCGTCTTCGCGAAGAACCTTCAGGAAACGCCGCTCCACCGCCGTCAGACGCTCGTGCGTCTCCCCGACGGCTTCTGGCGCTTGGAGGCGGAGGTCGACGACACGAACGTGCTCGACGGTTGGATCGCTTCCTGGCACCGCGCGAACATCCGCCTCTCGGAAAAGCAGCCGGTCGCCGACCCGCAGTGACGTTCCCTCCCACGTGAAGGACGCTTCGGGGGGCCCGCGCCGCCCGGAGCGTCCCGTCATTCACCTCCCGTCACCGCCTCAGTCCTTCCGTCGGCACGGGACTTCGCGCGACGTCACCGGTTCCCACGCCCACCAGTCGATCCATTTCACGCAGCTGCGCATGAGGTTCAACGCCGTCACGGCGAGCATCCAACGGTACTGGTGATCATCGACGTCCCCGGTGAATAGCTCCCATACGTGCGCCTTCTTTTCGGGAGGCGTCATGCCGAGCCGGGCGAGGATAAGCTCTTCGTCGGACTTCTCGAGGTCGTCCGGCGTGAACTTCCCGGCCCTCTCGTGCATCTCCCAGGCGATGCCGATGAGCTCTCTCGTCCTGTCGCCGTAGGTCCGGCTCACCCAGGGCATCGGGTCGCTGACGAGCTTCCAAACCCGTTCGGCGCAGTCGGGGTCGGAGAACACCGCGTCGCGGGCGACGTACTTCTCCTCCGGGGAGCCTTCGGCCACGAGTTTGTCGAACCATTCCGCCGTCGGTTTTTCAGGAAGACGGTCCCACAGCCCGACCAACGTCATGTCCGCATCGCGGTACGTGTCCAACACGTATCCGGCCATGAGCTCGGCGGAGGATATGCCCCTCTCCAAGGAGTAGAGGTTCGGCGCGGAACGCTTCTTTTGCGGCCCCAATCCGCGCGGCTTGGGCGTATAGGGGGTGCCGTCGGCGTTCGTCCCGTAGACGTTCTTCTCTTCGGGCTTCGGGCACTTGTCCGCACTCATGCTGCATCCTCCTGGAAACGGGAACAATCGGCTCGGGAAAGTCGACGCAGGCGGTCCGAACACCGCGCGGCACCGACCTTTCCCTCAACTTCATTGTCCGGCATCGTGCGTCGTTCACAGACGCATGAAGAATCTTCCGACCCTCTGATCAGACGCCTCCGGCAAGCCGCCGACATTCCGCTGAGAAGCCGCTGACATGCCACTGAGAGAGCGCGGTGAAGCCGCCGTTTGCCGGAGAAAATAAAAAACGGAAGGTTTCGTCGACCCTTCCGGTCGACGGCGCCTTCCGCCTGTGCTTCACCCCAATCTGAGTGAGTCGGCACGAACGGTCGCCGGGACGACAGAACGCGGCATCACTCCGGCGTCCACGCCCACCAGTCGAGCCAGCCGACGCCGCTCCGCATGAGGTTCAACGCGGTCACGGCGTCGCGCCAACGGACTGCGTCTTCCGCCCGGCGCTCCAAACGCTCCTCCCGCTGCCTAGGAGTCTCGTCGTACGCATCATCCTCCCTGTCCTCCTCTTCGGGCGGCGTCATGTCAAGCCACGTGAGGAGAAGATCCTCGTCGGCCTCCTCCATGAGCTCGTAGGACTCGATCACGCCCGCGGCCTCCTGCATCTCCAACGCGACGTCGATGATGCCGTACGTCCGTTCGGCGTAGGCTTCGCTCACGCGGGCGTCCGGGTCGCGGATGAGCTTCTCGACCTGGTTCGCGCACCACGCGTCGGAGAACACCAGATCGATGGCGGCGAGCTTCTCCTCCGGGGTGCCTTCGGTCAGCAGGTGATCGAACCATGCGACCGACGCACGATCGGGCAGATTCCTTTTCGCCTCACGTCGGCGCCAGCGGACCTCTTCGACCGCGTCCGACGCGATCCGCAGCATGCGCTCCGCAGCGCTGTCCTCCTCTTCATCCTCATCGTCATCTTCGTCCTCGTCGAAGCCCCCGTCCTCTTCGAGGTCCTCGTCCTCCTCAGTCCCGACGCCGTCCGCCACGCTGAGGTCTGCGGGACTCAACCCCGCGGAACGCTTCGCCTTCAGGATCTCGTCCGGTCGGACGGGACGACCCCCGCACGTCATGCCGACGGGCGCTTCTTCGCATTCGGGACGCTTCTGCGCACACATGATTCACACCTCCGGGACGGTTGGACAAGAGACGGGATGAAGGCCGCGCGACCGGATCCGAAGCCGCGTCGCGCCGCGCCTTCCCCTCACCTTCAGTGTCGCCTGTCATGCGACGATCACAGATGCAGGAAAACTCGAAAGGACGCTTCAGAGGGAGCTTTGGAGGGAGGTTCGGTGTCGCCGCCGGGCCGTTCCGGAGCAATAAAAAACGGAAGGTTCCGCCGAGCCTTCCGGCCCGGAGAAACCTTCCGTCGTCAATCTCCCGTGCAGATGCGCTGGACGCGCGGGGCCGTCCTACCCGCGCCGCTCCGTGAAGTGCCCGACGGCACCCTTGAGCGCGGCGAGCGCCCGCTCACCCGGATAGTCCGCGCCGATCCGGTCAAAGCGCGCGAGGAACGACCCCGGCGGTTGGCGGTAGATCTGAAGCGCGAAGGTGTCGACCTCCTCGTCCTTCAACCAATCGGCCAAGGCCAACAAGCGGTCTTCCGGCAGCCACGCCGGATGCGCCGTCGTGCGGCATTCGAGCTCGACGCCCGCCTCCCGGATCATCCGGTAGGACTCCAAAAAGTGCGCACAGCTCCCCGGGACCCCGGTCACGCGGTCGTAGGTCTCGGGGTCCGTCGGGACGGCCTTCACGTCCAGGCCCACCCAGTCGATGAGGGGGAGGCACGCGGCCAACCGATCGGGGTAGCTCCCGCCCGTGTGAAGACCCACCTCGAAACCCATCGACTTCACGGTGCGCATCGCCTCAGGGAGCGCGTGGTCCACCGTAGGTTCCCCTCCGGAGAAAACGACGCCGTCCAAGAGACCCTTCCTGCGGGAGAGAAGCTTCATCACCTCGTCCCAGCTCGACTCGGGCGCGTGCGCCCGCGACTGCATCCAGTCGTTGTGGCAGTAGACGCAGCGCCAGGGGCACCCCTGGACGAACACGACCGCCGAAAGGCGGCCGGGAAAGTCGATGGTGGTAAAGGGCGTGATGGCGGCGACCCGCAGGGCCGCCGCCGGCATGGCGTCCGTCACTTCACTTGCCGCAGCAGGAGGCGGGCTTGTGCTGAGCGGCGCTTTCTTCCGTGAAGCAGACGCGTTCCTGGAACTCACCCTTCTTGCCGATGTTGAAGGACTGCACCGGGCGGTGGTAGCCCATCACGCGGGTCCAGACTTCGCAGGGCTGGCGTTCGGAGTCCTTGAGTTCAGGGGCCTTCAGGTTGGTGGTCTTGTCGGTCATGGTGGTGTCCTCTTTGGAAACGTGAATCTTCAAATGTCTTTCGGGTCCGCTCGAGGCGCTCCGGGACCGTTACGGTTTGCCGGTCCCGTCGCGCTACGGGGTTCCTTGCGGTTGAGCCCAGATCAGCTCGCTGCGCTCATCTCACGGCGCTTCTTGGCGAGGATCTCTTCGTCGCACTTCGGGCAGAAGTCGTGGCGGCCGGAGAGGTAGCCGTGCTTCGGGCAGATCGAGAACGTCGGCGTCACCGTGATGTAGGGGAGACGGAACGTCGTCAAGGTCTTCCTCACGAGGTCGCGGCAGGCTTCGGGCGAGCTCACGGCTTCGTTCATGTAGAGGTGAAGGACCGTGCCGCCGGTGTACTTGCGCTGCAGGTCGTCCTGGCGCTCCAGCGCTTCGAACGGGTCGTCCGTGAAGTTGACGGGGAGCTGCGAGCTGTTCGTGTAGTACGGATTCGACGGGGTCCCCGCCTGGAGGATGTCCGGGAAGCGCTTCTTGTCTTCCTTGGCGAAGCGGTACGTCGTCCCTTCGGCGGGCGTCGCCTCGAGGTTGTACATGTGGTCCGTCTCTTCCTGGAAGGCGACGAGGCGCTCGCGCACGTGGTCCAAGAACTTCAGCGCGAACGCGTGACCCCACTCGGTCGTGATGTCGTCGCGGTCGTCCGTGAAGTTGCGGATCATCTCGTTGATGCCGTTGACGCCCACCGTCGAGAAGTGGTTCCGGAGCGTGCCGAGATAGCGCTTCGTGTAGGGGAAGAGCCCCTGGTCGATGTGGTGCTGGATGACCTTCCGCTTGATCTCAAGGCTCGTCTTCGCAAGTTCGAGCAATTCGTCCAAGCGACGGAAGAGCCCGTCTTCGTCGCCCTTGAAGAGGTACCCCAGGCGCGCGGTGTTGACCGTCACGACGCCCAAGGAGCCCGTCTGCTCGGCCGAGCCGAAGAGGCCGTTCCCGCGCTTCAGGAGTTCACGGAGGTCCAGCTGCAGGCGGCAGCACATCGAGCGGATCATGTTGGGCTTGAGCTCAGAATTGACGAAATTCTGGAAGTACGGGAGCCCGTACTTCGCCGTCATGTCGAAGAGCATCCGCGCGTTCGGGCTGTCCCACTCGAAGTCCGGCGTGATGTTGTAGGTCGGGATCGGGAACGTGAAGACGCGGCCCTTCGCATCGCCCCTCATCATGACCTCGATGTAGGCGCGGTTGATCATGTCCATCTCGGCCTGAAGTTCGCCGTAGGTGAAGGGCTGCTCTTCGCCGCAGATCACCGGGCGCTGGCTCTTCAGGTCCTCAGGGCACGTCCAGTCAAAGGTGAGGTTCGTGAACGGCGTCTGCGTCCCCCAGCGGGAGGGGACGTTGAGGTTGTAGATCAGCTCCTGGATGCACTGGAGCACCTGCTCGTAGGGGAGGTTGTCCTTGCGGATGTAGGGGGCCAAGTACGTGTCGAAGGACGAAAACGCCTGCGCGCCCGCCCATTCGTTCTGCATCGTGCCCAAGAAATTGACGATCTGACCCGTCGCGGACGAGAGGTGCTTCGGCGCGCCGGCCTCCACCTTCCCCGGAACGCCGTTCAAGCCTTCCTGGAGGAGCGTGCGCAGGCTCCAGCCCGCGCAGTAGCCGGAGAGCATGTCCAAGTCGTGGATGTGGATGTCGGCTTCGCGGTGCGCGCGGCCGATCTCACGCGGGTAGATGTAGTTCAACCAATAATTGGCGACCACCTTTCCGGAGACGTTCAGGATGAGCCCGCCCAGCGAGTAGCCCTGGTTCGCGTTGGCGTTCACGCGCCAGTCGAGCTGTTGGAGGTATTCGTTGATCGAGGTTTCGACGTTCACCCAGCTCTCGCGGGCGTTGCGGACCTTCGCGCGGGATTCGCGGTAGACGATGTAGGCGCGCAGCGTCGTGAAGCAGTTCGCGTCGTAGAGCGCGTGCTCGACGGCGTCCTGCACTTCTTCGATGTGAAGCGTGCGCTGCTCCGTGCTCGCGAGACGGGGCATGACGAGCGTCTCGACGATGTTCCGGGCGCGCGGCTCGTCGAATTCGCCCGTGGCCTTGCCGGCGCGCGTGACGGCGCGCACGATCTTCTCAACGTCGAATTCCTTGACGGTGCCGTCGCGCTTCAGAAGGTGGCGCGGCGAGGTGGTGGGAGTCGCAGTCATATGTGGTGGTCTCGTTTGTCGTTTTACTAGATGTGGTGTTTGCGCCTACCTCGAAACACCACAGGTCGTTGCGGTATAAGTTGACCGTGACGGACAGTATAGCGGCAGGATCCCTCCGCTCCGCCACCCCCGGGGGGTTCAAAAGGAGTAGTTGGTAGGCCTTGACGGGACGCCGAAAATATGGTTTCGCACTACATCTTGTGGTGACGGAGCTTTGCCGGGAACCCCTTGCGTTCACCATCGTTAACACCTAAGACATGCATCCGGGTTCTTACGGATGCATTCCGGACGCGCACCCCGTACAATGCGCCCCGACGGTTGAGGAAGAAGGATTCCATGCCGTCTCCGGCGACGCTCCCGAGGGGCCGCATTGGAAAAGCAACGCCTTTTCAATACGTGCATGTGAGCACGTCGGATTTATGAGCCTGCACGAAGCGCGTGCGGGCTCTTTTTTTATTCGGCGGGTCTGTTCGGCGGTCTCTTCGGCGTTCCGTTCGGCGGCCGCGCCCGGCCCGACCGACGACCCTCTTTCTCTTTCTCTTTCTCTTTCTCTCCCTCTTCCTCTTCGTCCTCCCTTCTCTTCACCCCCGCCCGACCAGCCGTCGGCGCATCCGTCCCGTCACGATGTCCCCGGGCCGCATCCGACGCGCTCCGCCCGTCTGGCGCATCAGGCTCGTGAGGCACCAGGGATGTGATGCGGTCTCGGAATGTCAATCCCGTCGATCGCGCCGTTCGACATGCCGGTCAAAACGACGGAGTACGCCTTCATCCCCAAAGCGGTGTTGCGCCGCACCTCCCGATCGAGATACGCCGCGCGACGCAAGTGCCTGAGACCAAACCCGGGGCCGCCAAAGTCGGAAGGTCTTGTCCTACGTATCTATACATACGACAAGTACCGCAGGACTCACGCTCGAAACCCCTTGAAAAAGCGTGTTTCCGTCAAGAAAAGCTCTGCGTTTTTATTGACGAAGATCAAAACCAAAAACCACGACGCCCAGTTTGCAGGCCGTCCTGAGGGCATGCATCCCGGCGTCTACAGGCCTCTTCCGTGCCCCTGCGGTGCGTTCCTGCAACCCGCAGGGACGTTCCACGGCATGCTCACGGGCACCAAGGCCGGTTCCCGGGGCGCGGACGCTGAAGAGGCGGAGGATGACGCGCCGGACTCCGGCAGGCCGCTTTCCGCGCCAGGGCAGGCCTCCGCAGGCGTCTTCCGCGCGTCTTCCAGGCGTTCTGGGGCGTTCTGGGGGCGTTCCGGCGCACCCTGAAGCCCTCCGGCGCGCATCCAACGGCCTTCCGCGGGTCTCCGCGGTCCCACAAGCGTCCGGCGCGCCTTCTGAGCTTCGTCCGGGTGACCGGCCCCGGCGCTCCACGGAGGGGATAGGCACGCGCGCGGCGCCGCTTCCAGCCTGCACCCGCCCTCCGGGCGGCCCTCGCCGCCCTCTCATATCAACACTTCAGCAACATCAATGCGTCACTTCGGGCGCATAAACGGCAAAGGGCCCGCAAAGCGCACTCTGCGGACCCCGGATAAAACTTCGGGACGACGTCCCTGACCGGCGTCGTCCCGAAGTTTTGTTTGTTGAGCAGCTTCTCAATGATGCAGGACCAACCACATCACCGTCTTCGCGTCTGAGGAGCAACGCACGGAGCACATTGACCGGCTGCCTGAGGCACAAGGTACACCGCCCCATGGGGTTTCGCAAATCGCGGATAGGCCGGACACCGGGCGATTTCACGCCGTTCGGACGGTTTCCACGTCGCTATCGCCATTTGAGAACCATTCTTGTTTGTCAATCCTGAACAACCGTTCGTAAGTATTCATACGTATGATTCTTGCGACATTCCGTCATAAGGGGAACTACCTCTTTTCGACAGGCCGCGTCCAATCCTTGGGTCGGTA
>NZ_JH604932.1 GCF_000250875.1 Sutterella parvirubra YIT 11816
CTTGGTGCGGTCCCGCATCCGGCTCGATGACGGTCCGCTTTCCGGGCGTGCCTCGGGCGGAAGCTGCGGGACGCCGGTGCCGGAGCACCGGCGTCCCGATCAGGCCGCTTCAGCCGCAGGTGCGGGTCGGGCCCGTCGGTCAGGCCTTGACCCCGAGCTTCCTGAAGTCCGTATGGCTCGAGACGAACCGGATCTTCGGGTGGGTGCCCGCGGCTTCGTTGATCGCCTGCGCGCGGTCGATCAGTGCCTTGGCTTCCGCCGTCGGGTTCTCGTAATCAACCAGGACCAACGCCTTCGCGGGGCACGCGGCGACGCACGCGGGGAGTTCCCCTTTGGCCGTCCGGTGCGTGCAGAGCGTGCAGTGCTCCGCCTTCCCCGGAATGCGGGCGTTCTCGGGCCGGACGTCGACGCGCGCCAAGGGTTCCTTCTCCCCGAAGTAGCTCGTGACCTTCGGGTCCGAGAACTTCGGCGCCCCGTAGGGGCAGGCCGACAAGCACATCCTGCAGCCGATGCACTTCGCCTGGTCGACGAGGACCTCGCCGTTGGGGCCTTTGTGAATGGCCTTCATGGGGCACACCTTCATGCAGGCGGGGTCGTCGCAGTGCATGCAGGAGACGCGGAAGTAGTCGATGACGCCCGCGGCCGGGTGTTCGACGCGTTCCAGGTGATTCCACTTGATGCCCGGCGCCAGTTGGTTCTCTTCCTTGCAGGCCGTGAAGCACGTGTGGCAGCCCATGCAGCGGTCCGCGTTCACGATGATGCCGAGTTTGCTCATGTTCTTTTCCTCCTTCATCGTTCAGCTCAGGCCTTCGTGACGCTCACCGGCACCTCGAAGTAGCAGGGGTACCCGGTGATCGGGTCGCGGTGCTCGCGCGTCATCAGGGTTTGGGTGTTCATGTCTCCGAGCCACCCGTACTGCCCGCCGATCGTCCCTTCGGGAACGAGGATCGTGACGGTGAGGCGCGCCTTCACCGGGCCGCCCCAGGCGCTCCGGATCAAGACGTCGTCGCCTTCCTTCAAGCCCCGCTTTTCCGCGTCCTTCGGGTTCATGTCGATCGTCAGACGGTCCTCGATCTCCATGAGGTAGGGCTGGTCCTGACGGGTCTTCGAGTGGGTGATGTAGGGCTTTCGGGTCCCGTTGATGAAGCGGAGGTCGAATTCCTTCGTCAAGGGCATCATGGGCTTGAACTTGGGCAGAGGCTCGACGCCGAAGGCTTTGAGCACCTCGCTCACGTACTCGATCTTGCCCGACGGCGTATTGAACCCCGGCTTCCCGTCGGGGCGCATGTGGCCGGTCTCGTACTTCCGGAAGCCCTTCACGCCGCCAGGGAGCGTGCCGACCTTCGGGAGCATGGCGTCCAACTTCGCCCAGCTGAAGCCCTCATACTTCGTGAGGATCCAGTCGAGGCACTTCACGGGGTCGCCCTCAAAGAAGTTCTCGGGCTTGTCGACGATGCAACCCAACTCCAGCGCGATCCGCCAGTCTTCCTTCGCTTCGCCCAAGGGCTTCAGGGGCCTCCTCGCGGCGACGCGAGGGCCGTACGCGCCGTAGGGCGCGTAGCGCTCGTAGTTGATGGCAGCCGGGAGAATGATGTCCAGCGCGTCGTGGCTCGCCGGACGGTAGAAGTAGTCGCAGGCGAAGCCGAAGTCGAGCTTCTCAAAGGCCTTCCGGTACGTTTCCGGCTGCGGCCAAATGTTGACGTTGAAGCCCCAGCCGCAGAACATCCGCACCTTCCCGGCTTCGACCCATTCGGGGAAGTCGTTGGGGCTGCACTGGTCCATCATGTGGTTCCAGACCGGCACGGCTTCGCGGTCCAAACGCGCCTCGCGCTGCTCGGGCGCGTCCCACCACGCCGGGTCGATCATGTCGTCGTGGAGCCCAAAGGCGTGAAGACGCATGCCCTTGGGACCGACGGGGAAGGGCAAACCCCCTTCGACGTCGACGTAGCCCATCGTCGCGATCAGCATGAGGAGCGCGCGGGTGTTCTGCACGCCGTTCGAATTGTGGGAGAGCGACTGCGGAGTGGAGATGTAGACGCCCGGGCCCTTCGCCCAAAGGCGCGCGGCCTCAACGATTTTTTCGGCCGGCACCCCCGTGATCTCTTCGGTCTTCTCCGGCGTGAAGGCTTCGCAGTACTTCGCGTATTCGGCAAAGCCGTGCGTCCACTTCTCGACGAAGGCCTTGTCGTAGAGGTTTTCTTTGACGAGCACGTGCGTGATCCCGGCCGCCAAGGCGCTGTCGGTGCCGACCTTCAATTGGAGATGCACGTCGGCGATCTCCGCTGCCTTGGTGCGGCGCGGGTCGACGGTGATGATCTTGACGCCGCGGGCCTTCGCGGCCAAGACCATGTTCCACCAGCCGATGGGTTTGCTCCAACAGTTCGTGGCGCAGATCATGAAAACTTTGGTCTTCGCAGTCGGGGCGGCGCCGATGTTCTCGACCCCGAAGTTGAGCGTTTCGCCGACGAGGCAGCCCGAGCGGCAGGCGGCGGACGATTCCGTGCACCAGGTCGTGGAGCCGAAATAGCGCGCGAGGCGCTGGATCGGCGCGCGGGGCTCCTTCGGGTCGCCGGCGTAGAACATGACGCTCTTCGCGCCGTACTTCTCCCGCGTCGCGAGCATCTTCGCGGCGATCGTCTTGTAGGCCTCGTCCCACGAAATCCTCACCCAGCCCGGGTCGGCCGAACCCTTCGGGTTCGTGCGCTTCATCGGGTAGAGGAGGCGGTTCGGGTTGTAGAGGCGCTGGAGCGTCGCCCAGCCCTTCGAGCAGAGGAAATGGTTGGGGTTTTCGGCCCAGTTTTCGATGCGGTGGGCGGTGTTGCCGCGTGCGTGGAACTTAATGCCGCAGTGCGGCCCGTGGTTGCACGAGTCGCAGAAGGTGTAGCCCGTCCAGTCGGCCTCGGCCTTGGGGTCGGTCTCGGCGAAGACGTTCTGGGCGGAGGGCACGAGTGCGGCGAGCGCCGCGGACTCGAAGAGCGCCCGGCGGGTGAGTTGAACGGTCATGGTTGGATCTCCTTGGTTTTCCGTTCGGGGCACGACAAACCATTGGGGTGGGGGTCGAAAACCGGACCTGCT
>NZ_JH604933.1 GCF_000250875.1 Sutterella parvirubra YIT 11816
TCTGAAGACGAGGGTTTCCTGAGGGATTTCCATGAACCGATTCAAGACCATCGCCGCCCCGGCGCTCTGCGCGCTCTCCGGACTTTTCGCCTTCGGCACGGCCGCGGCCGCCGAACCCATCGACGTCGCGGGCGTGCGCTATGAAGCGGCCGCCGACGTGGCCGGGAGCCAATTGGTGCTGAACGGCGCGGGCCTTCGCAAGATCGTCTTCTTCAAGGTCTACGCGGCCGGCCTCTACCTCCCGCAGCCTGCGGCGAGCCTTGCGGAAGCCGCCGCGCAGGACGGCCCCCGGCGCGTGCGCCTCACGCTTCTGCGCAACGTCTCGGGGAGCGACTTCATCGAGGCGCTCGACGACGGCCTCAAAGCGAACCTGACGCCCGAGGGCGAAGCCGCCATTCAGAAGGAACTCACGCAGTTGAAAGCCATCATGACCGAGATCGGCGACGTGAAGGAAGGCGACGTGGTCGACTTCGACTTCTCGCCCGAGGCCGGCACGACGGTGACCCGAAACGGCGCGCCCGTGGGCGAAGCGATTCCGGGGAAGCCCCTCTACGACGCCGTGCTCGCGATCTGGCTGGGTGAGAAGCCCATCGACGGGAGCCTCAAGAAGGGGCTGCTCGGGCAGAAGTAAGCCGCCCGCACGCAGACCCCAAAAAGGATCAAAAAAGGAGCCGGGCAACCCCGAAGGGTGCCCGGCTTTCTGTTGCTTCGGAGGAGATCGGAGCGGGGACAATCAAGGAGAATCGGGGCTTCTGCGACTTACTTCTCGTGGCAACCGGCATCGCTGCACGGTTGGAAATGTTCCATATGATGGCAGCCGTAGCACATCGAGAGCGAGGCTTCCTTCGGCTTGTAGCCCGAAGGAATCGGCATCGGGTGCTCCTCGTGGCAGCCCGTGCATTCCGGCACCACCTTTTCGCCCTGATGGGGATTCGCGGCGTTCGGATCGAGATACTGGTGCGGCTGCACGGCGTCGCCGAATTCGTCCTTCCAGTCCTTCGTCTTGTCGCGGAGCGCGTCGAAGCTGCCGCCGTGGCAGGCGAGGCACATGTCGGACTTCGGGGCATCGGTCGCTCCGGCCGGGAGCGAGGAAAGCGCGATGCCGAAGGCAAGGGCCAGCGCGGCGCAGATCCGGTGGGTCTTGGTCATGTTCTGAGTCTCCTGCGCCGCGGTCTCCCGACGGAAGACCGCGGCGCGGTTCGGTTCTTACGGATGGACCCGCTTAGGCGAGCTTCTTGAAGGCGTTGCCGAGGACGTAGACCTGGATGAGGCCGCGCGAGAGGCCGTGCATCGAGGAGCCGCCCGTCACTTCACCGGCGGCGTAGAGCCCGGCGATGGCGTTGCCTTCCCAGTCGAGGACTTCGCAGTCGTTCGTGACGTGCAGGCCGCAGTAGCAGTCGTGGAGCGTCACCGACGTCCCGGCCGCGTAGAAGGGGCCCTTCTCGATCTTGAACTGGGGCGCGGGCTTTGCGAAGTCGGGGTCTTCGCCCTTGTCGACGTAGGTGTTGTACGTGCGGACCGTCTCAGCCAGAACCTTCGGGTCGATCTTGTGGCTCATCCACGGGTTCGTGTTGATCTTCTCCGCGAGCTCTTCAATGGTGTCCGCCTTGAAGAAGTACTGCGGGTCGACCGAGTTCTCCGTGATGCGGATGCGTTCGCGCTTCACCGCTTCGGAGTCGAAGATCGCCCACTGCGGACCCGCGGACCAATCCGGCGCGTGCGAGCCTTCGTTGATCTGGAGCGCCGCGGCGATGAAGTTGACCGGGTTGTACTTCGTGCGGCCGATGTTCTTCCAATCGCCGTGGACGTACGGGTTCTTATCGAGATCCTTGAAGAAGGCGCCGTTCGTGCCGTCCAAAAGGCCGCGGGTGGAGTTGGCGGTCCCGTAGCTCGTCAGCTTCGCGGAGTCGGCGGAGAGGCCGGCCGAAGACGTTTCTTCGAAGAAGCGCTTCCCGCACCAGTTCACCACGATCGCGTTCTGCCAGTTCCTGAGCGCCACGCCCGAATACTTGACGAGCGGGAAGATCGGCGACTCCGGCGCCCAGCGCAGGTACGTGTCGCGCACGCCGATCACGGCGCCGCGGGTGAGCGAAATGGGACGTTCCGTGTAGGCGTTGGTCAGACCGTCGCGTACGAATCGGCCGAAGCCTTTCTGAAGGACTACCGCTCCGCGCCGCCCGGCTGCGTGCTCCTCGACATCCGCATGCCGGGGCTCTCGGGGCTCGAACTTCAGGCCCGGATGAAGGAAGAGAACCTCTTGATGCCGATCGTCTTCATCACGGGGCACGGCGACGTGCCGACGGCCGTGCAGGCCGTGAAGAACGGCGCTTCGACTTCCTTGAGAAGCCCGTCGACGCCGAGCGCCTCATTCCCGTCATTGAAGCCGCGTGCGCGGCGCCGCACCCGACGGAAGGGATGCTCTCGTCCTTGGAGGCGGAGCGCGTTCTCGCAGAGATGAGCCCGAGGGAGCGCGAGGTGACGGGGCTTTTGGCGAACGGGCTCTCCAACGCCGCCATCGCCGAGCGGCTCGGCTTGTCGGAGCGCACCGTGCAGGGCCGGGGACGCACGGTCCGGTTCGACGAGGCGTTCGAAGCGAAGATCGCCGAACTCGCCTCCGGCGCGCCTCCCGAGGGCGTGCAGGCCTGGACGCTTCGCCTTTTGGCCGAAAAGGCCGTCGAGGCCGGGTGGGTCGATTCGGTGTCGCCGATGACGATTCACCGGATTCTCAAAAAGAGGAACCTGACGCTCACGCCGGGCGCGTAGGACGCATTGAAGATGCTTCGGAAGACTTGAAGGGCTTCAGCGCCCGAGCCACTCGAGGAGCCGCGGCATTGCCTCCTGAGCATCCCGCCGTCCCGCCTCCCAGGCGCGGCGGATCTCCGCCGCATCGTGCGTGATGCGGGGCACGCCCAAGGGGGCCTTCGGGCGGATCACGAAGACTTTGCCCTCCTCCTCGCGGCGCTTCAAGTGTTCTTGGGCCAGGTCGTACGCCTCGCCGCTCTTTTGAAAAGCCCGCACGAAGGCCGGATACTTCCGGTAGATCCAAGGGGCGAGCCAGGCGTCGCGGTCGCGCACCGAGTCGCCCTCGGGACGCGTCAAGACCGCGATCTGCCGCGTGAAGCCCATGGCTTCAAAGGCCGCCGCAGGGACGCGGTCGGCGCAGCCGCCGTCGACGAAAGCCTTCCCCTGCCAACGCACCGCCGGCATCACGTAGGGGAGCGCGGTCGAGGCCGCGAGGAGATCAATGTCGCGGCGCATGTCGGTGAGCTCGGGGAATTCGGCCTTCCCCGTCTCGAGGTTCGTGACGCCCGCGAAGAACCGCATCGTGCGGCGCGCGAACGCCTCGTGGTCGTAGGGTTCGAGCGCGTCCGGAATCTCGCGGAAGCAGAAGTCGCGGTCGATCACGCATCCGGTGCGAAGCCACCGGCGGAAGCTCCCGAAGCGCTCGTCCGGCGCGAAGCGCTCGTAGATCCGAAGGCTTCGGCCGCGCTGGCGCGAGACGAAGCTCGCGGCGTGGATGGCACCCGCCGAGACGCCCAACACGCCCTTCACCTCACGCATGAGGGGCTCGGCCGCGTCAAAGACGTCCAAGACACCCGCCGCGTAGATCGCGCGGCAGCCGCCGCCTTCGACGACGATGCCGAGCGGGTCGGCTTCGCGGACTTCAGAGCCTTCCGGCACGTCAGTCTCCGCGGAGGTTCCGCAAGAACCGCTTCGCGGAGCCGACCAAATAGCCCAGCTCGTAGCAGCGCGCCCCCATCAGCCGGATGATCTCTTCGATCGGCACGGGCGGGAGCTGGTTCGCGATGGCGTTTTCGATTTCTTCCCGAAGGACCTCTTCGGGCGGACGCTTCTTCATGTCGGCCACCATCCGGAGCGTGTTCAACGCATCGGGCGAGAGCCGCGACATCATGCGCGCGATGTCCTCGCGCGCGAGGTCGCGGTTCGTGAGCGGGCGCATGTCGCCGGAATGGGCGCTGCCGCCGTTTCGGTTCGTGGGAAGCGTCATGATCTCGTTCGTCGGCGGTCAGCGGGAGGCGGCCGCGAGCGTCCCCAGCATCATCACGCCGGAGGTCACCGCCGCGACGGCGTGCTTCAAGAGGTCGGGCGCACCCGCCACGACGAAGACGCGGCCTTCGTCGTCGACGCCGGCACCCGTGGCTTCCAACGCCGTGCGGAAGCCTTCGGGGGCGGTCTCGGAAAGACGCGCGACGTCGACCGCGCGGCCCGAGAGGCTCGCGGCCAAAGCGCCCCCGTCGGTGACGAGGAGCGGCCCGTCCTCACCCGTCATGCGCGTCACGCGGATGACGAGGGGTTCGGTCGTGCCGGGAAGCACGAAGGGCGTCTCGACGAGATCGTCGCCTTCCTGGGCGACGCCGTGACCGGGTCGGACGCGCAGAAACTCGGCAAGGTCTTCAAAGCGCATGGTCGTTTTGGTCGTTCAATTCTGTGGAGTTTGGGTCGGGACTCAGAAGTCCGGCATCCCCGTGAAGCCCGCGGCCCAACGGGCGGCCAGGGCTTCGAGGCTCGCGTCGTCGGGGGTGGAAGCCACCGTCTCGACCGCATCCGCCACGAACCAGGAGGCGGCGGCGCGCACGACGGCGGCGTCCGTGAGGCCCGAGAGGTCGACCTCCTCCGCCTTTTCGCGGATCAGCTGAGCGAGCCCGTAGGGGTTCCAGTCCTCAGTCGTCTCGAAGTGCGGGTTCTCGCCCGCAAAGGTCGTCGCGAGCCAGTCGAGCAGCTTCCGGTTCGCGGCCTCGATGTCGGCCTCGGAGAGTTCCCCCGCGGCGAAGGCTTCCGCGCGGGCGCGCATGTTCTTCGCGGCTTTCAGAAGAATCCCCTCCACGACGTCGATCGAGGCGATGTTGGGGGCGCGGTCGGCCTTGGAGCTGAAGTCGCGGCATCCGCCGGCGCAGCGCTTGCAGGAACTCATCGGGGGTCTCCGGGTGGGGGTCGAGTCAGAAGGTCAATCAGTTGCGAAGGCGCCCGCCCGTGAAGCGCACGAGCCAGACCGAGCAGAAGCCCTCGAAGCATTCGGCGAGCTTTTCGTCGCCTTCGTCGCACTCGCCCTGCGAGAGGCAGGCGCGCAGCATCGTGTAGGTCTCACGCTGGAAGACGCGGGCGGCGTGCACCATCGCGGCGCGGGGATTTTCGGCGGCTTCGGCCGGCTGATCGCGAAAGAGCGCCGGGATGTTCTCGCGCATGTCGGCCACCAACTGCGGCCCGCACGCGGGAAGCGTCACCGCGAAGCGCTCGTCTTCGTTCATGAGGATGCGCGCGATCGAGCGCACGGCCGCGTCGTCGCGCTCGGCGGCCTCGTCCGCGGTGAGCGTGCCCGCGCGGACGTCGAGAAGGTTTTTGAGCACCTTGCGGACGGTGTCCGCGAGGAGCGCTTCCAATTCATCCGTGCCGAGGGACACGGGGGTTGTTTGCGTGTTGTTTGTCATGGTGATTCTTATTCGGCGTCGTTGGGAGACGCCTCTTCTTCGTCTTCAGGTCCGAGAATGAGGGCCGTCCAGCCCGCGATTTCCATCTGCACCGAGGGGTCCGCGCAGAAGTCGGACAAATCCCCCGTCGGGTCGATGCGTTCCTGCTCCGAAAGTTCGGCGAAGGCCGCGATCATGCCGGAGATGATGCGGTTGAAGGTGAGCACGATGATCGCCGCCTGGCGTTCGGTCTCACCCAAATCCTCGGGGATTTCGGGGAGGTCCGGATCTTCCTTGAGCAGCGGAAGCACGCGTTCGGCCATCGCTTCGTGCGACCACCCGTCGGGGAGCCGCACGATGTGGTCGAGCGCGTCGCCCATGTCGATGAAGAGCGCGGCGAGCGTCTCCACGGTGGTCGAGGCGGCATGGGCCACTTCGTCCGGGGAGTCCGAACGGCGGAAGACGTTGATCGTGTCGACCGCCGCTTCGACGAGCAGATTCGCGAGAAGCGGATGGGTCAGAACGGTGGGCGCGTGTTCGGCCATGAGGAGCTCCGTGCTTGGTTGTCGCGGAAGGGAAAAAACGGTTTCAGTCCCGGCGTCGCCCGGGCCCGAACCCGGGGGCGTCGAATTTTTTGATTATAGCCGAGGGGTCCGGCCAGATTTTGCGACGGGGAATGGCCGAAAGCCCGCATTTCTGCGGGCTTTCGAGGGGGTGAACCGTGCGAAGCTCACTTCCGGAACGCGTCCAGGAGAATCGCCTTCACGTCCTCGCGCTCAAGCGGCTTCATCGCAAGGTGGAGCGGGAACGCCGTGAAGGCGCCTTCGGCCATCGCATCGACGTTCTCGGTGTCGGGAACGCCCAAAGCCTCCATGTCGGCCGGCATGCCGATCTTCGCGTAGAAGGCTTCCAAAGCCCGCACGGCGCGCTCGGCGTCTTCCATGACGTCGCCCGTCGGCGCGAGGTCGAAGACGCGCGCGCCGAAGTGCGCGATGCGGGGCGCCGTTTCAGCAGTCATGCTGCGGCGGAGCCACCGCGGCGTCACGACCGCCAACCCCGCGCCGTGCGTCACGTCGTAGTAGGCGGAGATTTCGTGCTCGATCGCGTGGCAGGCCCAGGCCGAGGGGCCGTTCCCGAGCGAGAGGAGCCCGTTGCACCCCCAGGAGCTCGCCCACATGAGCGCGGCGCGGGCGTCGTAGTTGTCGGGTTCCGTCAGGGCGACCGGCGTCTCTTCGACCACGACCCGCATCATCGTTTCGCAGAAGCCGTCGGCGATGGGGTTGGCATCCAAAACGAAGTACTGCTCCATCACATGGGAGAGGATGTCCGACGCGCCGCAGGCCGTGTGCCAGGCCGGAACCGTGAACGAGTAGGTCGGGTCCAAAAACGCCGCCTTCGGGAACGTGGGCCCGTGCATGAAGGGGAGTTTGCGCTTCTTCCCGAGGTTCGAAATGACGGCGCCGGCATCGAGCTCCGACCCCGTCGCCGCCAACGTCATCACCGCGATGATCGGGAGGCATTCGCCCGCGAGTTCGTTCTTTTCCACCAAGTCCCAAGCGTCGCCGTCGTACTTCGCGGCGGCCGCGACCAACTTCGAGCAGTCGAGCACCGAGCCGCCACCCACCGAGACGATCACGTCGACGTCGTGCTCGCGGCAGAGCTTCGCGCCCTCCCGCGCGCTTTCGACGCGGGGGTTGGGTTCGATCCCCGTGAGTTCGACGATTTCGCAGTCCTTCAAGAGCTCACGGATCTTGTCGTAGAGGCCGATCCGCTTGATCGAGCCGCCGCCGTACGCCAAAAGCACGCGGCGCCCGAAGCGGGCAACTTCTTCCGGGAGCTCTTCAATCACGCCTTTGCCGAAATGCACGCGGGCGGGCGTTTCCCAAACGAAATTCTGCATGGTCGGTTGTCCTTCTTCGAAATGGCGGCCCGCGGGGCTCGGGGCCGCAACAAACGTTGGAAGAAAGTATGCCGGGACGGCTTCCGGCCCGATTGACCGATGCGGCCGCCTTCTTGCACGAAAGCGGGAACGGCGGCGACCGGCCGGCAGAATGCGCCGACGGCGAAAAAGCGGGCGTCTCCTGAACACCGCGCCGACGAATGGAGTTAGGCTGTTCTCAAAGAAAGAGCCGACGGCACCCCTGCGGTGGGAGCAGGAGAGTGAATCCGCGGCTCTTTTCTTTTTCGGCGGAACGACCCCAAGCAGCGCCGGACGAAGCCGCACGAACAGAAACGCCGAACCCGGCCTCAACCGGATTCGGCGTTTTTTCGTCGGAGGACCTCACGCCGGGTTGGCGTGAAGCGTCCGATGGGCTTACTGGCGCACCGAGGTGATCTGCACCACGACGCCGCGGTCGCCCACTTCGACGGGGCTCTTCATTTCGCCTTCGAGGTCGCCCGACTGCGGCATGAAGTTCCCGGTCTTCGAGATGCGGGCGCCGACGATCACGGTGTCGACGTTCCGGAGCGTGTCCGCGCCCATCGCCATCGTCATCGATTCGTTCAGCGTGAAGTTGTACGGGAGGTCCTTCACTTCGATCGACGTGTAGGCGACCGGCATGCGGGAGCCCGAGACGGGACGCGCGTAGATGAAGACGGTGTCGGTCGGGGAGACCTTGCCCTTCAGATCGTCGGCGAGCGTCACCGTGCCCGCGATCACGCGGCCGTTTTCAGGGGACGCCGTCGGGACGGATTCCCCGGCGTCCGACAACTGACGCGCGTTCGGGCTCGACTGCGAGATCGAGTCGTTGACGCCGCCCAGGCGCTTCGCTTCGTCGATGTTGGCGCGGATCTGGTCGAGGTCTGGGAAGTCGGGCGGCACCACCTGAACGAGGCGCTCCCAGTATTCCGCGGCCTTCGCGTACTGCTGCTTGTCCCACGCGTTGATGGCGAGAAGCGCCAGGGCCTTCCACTGACCCGGGTCGATCGAGAGCGCCTTCTGGAGAAGCTTCTCGACGTCGGGCGTGATCACCTTGCCGTTCGCCGCGGCCATCATGTCCGCCATGTCGGCGATGATGTCGGCGTTGTTGGGGACGAGCGCGTCCAAGCGCTTGAAGGCTTCCAGGGCGTCGTCGAAGCGGTTGACGCTCGCGGCGACGCGCGCCAGCATGAACCACCCTTCGGGGTTCTGCGGATTGGCTTCCAACTGCGCGCGCAGGTCGTCCATCATTTTCTGCATTTCCGCGGCGGAATGACCGCGGGACTGCATGGACTGACGTTCCATCGCCGCGAGGAAGGCGGGATCCATCGCGGTGTAGCGACCGAGCGCGACGTAGCCGAAGGCGGCCGCGGCGGGGATGATCACCGCGAGGACGATCGCGAGCTGCTTGGTGAGCTTCGACGCGGTCCCGGACTGCTCGACCTTTTCCTGGCGGGCTTCTTCCAAGACGCGGCGCTCGAGCTCCATGCGGGTCTCTTCGTACTCGTCCTGATCGATGCGGCCCGCGGCGCGTTCCGCTTCGAGGTCCGCCGCCTGCTGGCGGAGAATCCCGAGAACGTGTTCGCGCTGGCTCGCGTCGGCGTCCGAGCGCCCGCCCGTCCAGAGCGGGTAGAAGACGGCGGCGACCGCGATGACGGCCATCAGCACGCAGATGATGATGAAAGTCGTCACGGCTTACTCCTTCTTTTCACCCAAGAGGTCGGCGGCGAGAGCCTGCTCGTCGGCCGTCAGGGGCTTGGCTTCCGAAGCGACGACGCGCTTGCGGCGGCGCAGATTGACGTAGAACGCACCGAGCCCGATCAAAAAGAGCGCGATGGGGCCGATCCAGAGAATGTAGGTGGTCGACTTGAAGGGCGGGCGGTAGAGGACGAAGTCCCCGTAACGCTCGACCATGTAGTCGATGATTTCCTTGTTGGTCTTCCCGGCCTTGACCTGTTCGATCACCTGATTTCGGAGGTCGACGGCGAGCTCCGCGTTCGATTCCGCAATCGACTGGTTCTGGCAGACGAGGCAGCGGAGCTGTTCGGAGACCTGCACGACGCGCTCGTGCGCGACGGGGTCGAAGGCGGTCGGGGCCGCTTCGCGGGCCTGGGCGGCCATGGGAAGGGTCAGGGCCGCCGAAAGGGCGAGCGAGGCGGCCGCACGCTTGAGGGTCTGAGCGGACATCATTCGGCCTCCAGCTGTTCAAGAAGGGGCTTCACCTGACCGAACCAAAGGTCGTCGAGGATCGGGTAGCTCACCTTCCCTCGGATGACGCCCTTCTTGTCGATGATGAAGGTTTCGGGAACGCCCGTGACGCCCAGGTCGAGCCCCGCCTTGTTTTCGGTCTCGTAGACGACGAGGTCGTAGGGGTTGCCCGACTGGCGGAGCATCTTCGCGGCGGCCGCGGGCTGGTCCTTGTAGACGAAGCCCACGATCGGGGTTTTGAGACCCTGGCGCTTCAAGTTCACGAGGTACGGGTGCTCCTGCTTGCAGGGCACGCACCACGTCGCCCAGACGTTCATCATCCAGACCTTCCCCTTCATCTCTTCGGCCGTGAAGGTCTTTTCGGGCTCGAAGAGATGACGGAGTTCGATCTTGGGCATCGGCTTTTCGATCAAGGCCGACGGGAGCGTCCTCGGATCGAGGTAGAGCCCCTTGAAGAGGAAGCCCGCGAGGAAGACGAAGATCGCAAACGGAATCAGATACTTGGCAGCTTTCATGATTTAACTCCCTCTCACGCGACCGCGGAGGCGTTCTTCGCCTTCTTCTTCGCGCGGTAGCGGCGGTCCGACGCGGCGATGAAGCCGCCGATCGCCATCAGGATGGTGCCCCACCAGATCCAGGTGACGAAGGGCTTCGAGTAGGCGCGCACGACCCAGCCGCCGTCGGAGCTCGGGACGCCCAAAGAGACGTACACGTCGCCCGTGATCGAGTGGCGGATCGCGGCTTCGGTCATCGGCATCGAGTTCGAGCTGAAGTACTTGCGCTTTTCAGGATAGAGGTGCTGGAGTTCCTTCCCGTCCTTCGAGAGCGTGAAGTCGCCGCGGTCGGCCGTGTAGTTGGGACCGCGCTCGTTCGTGACGCCGTTGAAGGTGAAGGTGTAGCCGGCGACCGTAACGGTGTCCCCTTCGAACATGCGGACGTCGCGTTCGGACTGATAGCCCTTCACGAGCGCCACGCCGATGATGAAGACGGCGACGCCGACGTGCGCCAAGTGCATGCCCCAGAAGGCGCGCGGCTGACGCGCGAGCTTCGCGAAGAAGCTCCCCTGCGCGTGGCGGATCTGACCGCGGATGTCTTCGATCGCGCCGAAGACGACGAAGGCGGCGAGCGTGCAGCCCACGAACACCCAGTGACCCCATTCGCCCATGAGAAGCGGAATGGCGGCGCCGACCACCAAAGCGGCGACGAAGCACCAGGCGACGCGGCGGGCAAGCTCAACGAGGTTCGTTTCCTTCCAGCGCGCCATCGGGCCCATCGCCATGAGGAAGACCATCGGGAGCATCAAGGGCCCGAAGACCGCATCGAAGTACGGGGGCCCGACCGAGATCTTGCCCGCGTTCAAGGCGTCAAGGAAGAGCGGATAGAGCGTACCCAGGAGCACCGCGCCCATCGCGACGACGAGAAGCACGTTGTTGACGAGGAGCATCGACTCGCGCGAGATCATCCCGAAGTTGCCGCCGAGACCCACCGTCGGGGCGCGCCACGCGAAGAGCAGGAACGAGAGCCCGATCACGATGATGAGGAAGGCGAGGATGAAGAGGCCGCGCTCAGGGTCGGTCGCGAACGCGTGCACCGAGGTGAGGACGCCCGAGCGCACGAGGAAGGTGCCGAGAAGCGAAAGCGAGAACGTGAGGATCGCAAGGAGCACCGTCCAGATGCGGAAGCACCCGCGCTTTTCCGTCACCGCCAGGCTGTGGATGAGGGCGGTGCCCGTCAGCCACGGCATGAAGGAGGAATTCTCGACCGGGTCCCAGAACCACCAGCCGCCCCAGCCGAGCTCGTAGTAGGCCCAGTAGGAGCCGAGCGCGATGCCGAGCGTCAGGAGAATCCAGGCGGCCGTCGTCCAGGGGCGCATCCAGCGGGCCCACGCGGCGTCGAGGCGGCCCGAAATGAGGGCCGCGATCGCGAAGGCGAAGGGCACCGCAAAGCCCACGTACCCGAGGTAGAGGAGCGGCGGATGGAAGACCATGCCCGGGTCCTGGAGGAGCGGGTTCAGGTCGGCGCCTTCCGCCGGCGCCGGGAAGAGGCGCAGGAACGGGTTCGACGTGAAGAGCATGAAGAGCAGGAAGCCCATCCCCACCAGACCCATCACGCCGGTGACGCGCGCCACCATGTCGGTCGGGAGGCGCTTCGCGGAAAACGCGACCGCGGCGCCCCACCAGGCGAGCGTCGTCGACCAGAAGAGGATCGAACCTTCGTGCGAGCCCCAGGTCGCGGCGATCTTGTACATCGCCGGGAGCATGGAGTTCGAGTTGTTCGCCACGTTGAGGACGGTGAAGTCCGACACGTAGAACGAATAGGCGAGCGCGCCGAAGGCGATCGTCGCGAAGAACGCGTTCGCAAGCGACGCGGGGCGGGCCACCGCCATCAGGGCGCGGCTCCCCCGAGCGGCGCCCACGAGCGGCAGCACGCCCTGCACGATGCTCAGCGCAAGGCACAGGATGAGTGCGAAGTGACCAATCTCAGGAATCACGGGAGTGTCTCCGGTAAAGGCCGGACGGAGTCGGGCCGGCCTTCAAGGGGTTGAGGTTTTGTTGGGAAGTCGGGTTCAGGACTTCGCCGCGGCGGCCTTGGCGGCGGCTTCCTCCTGCGCCTTCTTCACGCCGGCCTTGTGCGCGTCTTCGAGCGCCTGGGCGGCTTCGGGAGGCATGTAGTTTTCATCGTGCTTGGCGAGCACTTCGCTCGCGGTGAAGAGGCCCTGATCGTCGAGCTTGCCCTGCACCACGACGCCCTGCCCTTCGCTGAAGAGGTCGGGGAGGATCCCGGTGTACTGGACCGGGACGGCCTGCGCGGTGTCGGTCACGTGGAAGACGACGGTCACGCCGTCGGCCTGGCGCTTCACCGAACCCGGCTCCACGACGCCGCCCAGACGGAACGTGCGGCCCGTCGGGGCTTCCTTCGCCACGACCTGCGTGGGCGAAAAGAAGAAGACTAGGTTTTCGTTGAAGGCGTTGAGGGCGAGGGTCACGCCCGCACCCACCGCGACCACGGCCGCGCCGATCAGGGCGAGCTTCTTGCTTTTGGCATCCATGGCAAGTGTCTCCGGGTATCAGATTTCAAGGGTGGACTTCGCCGCGCGGGCTTCGCGCGAGAGGCGCGCGCAGATGCGGCGCCGGCGGGCGGCGAGCGACCAGAGTTCGTAGATCACGGCGACGGCGAGCGCGCCGTAGGCCATCCACACGTAGTAGCCGTGGCCGTTCATGTGGATGAATTCGGAAAAGGACGTCCAGTTCACAGCTTGCCCTCCAGAGCGGCCTTTTGGGCCCAGGTTTGACGGCGTTCGCGTTCAAGGATGATCGTGCGGGTGCGCGAGAGCACGGTGCCCGCGCCGTAGAACATGCCCGCCGCCACCATGACGAGGAGCGTGTAGAGCATGATCTTCGCCATCGAGGTGCCCGACGTCGTGATCGAGGCGCCCTGGTGGAGCGTGTTCCACCAGCGCACCGAGAAGTAGATGATCGGGACGTTGACGACGCCGACGATCGAGATGACGGAGGCGGCGCGGTCCGCGCGGCGCTTGTCGTCGATCGCGCTGTGCAGCGCAATGAACCCGAGGTAGAGGAAGAAGAGGATCAGCATCGAGGTGAGGCGCGCGTCCCACACCCAGTACGTGCCCCAGGTCGGGCGCCCCCAGAAGGCGCCCGAGAAGAGCGCGATGAAGCCCATCAGGGCGCCGGTCGGCGCCATCGCCTGCGCGACGATGAAGGCGAGCTGGTTGTTGCGGAGCAGCCCGATCAGGCTGAAGACCGCCATCAGCACGTAGAGCAGCATCGAGAGCCAGGCCGCCGAGACGTGGATGAAGATGATGCGGTAGGAGTTCCCCTGCCGCGCCTCGATCGGGCACTCGAAGAACCCGAAGTAGAAGCCCACCACGAAGAGGATGAGCGCGGCGCCCATCAGCCAGGGAATGAGCTTCCCTGCGGTGCGGTAGAAGGCCTGAAGATCCGAAGAGTGCATGTGTCGATGACCTCGTTTCTCTTGAAGGATGGTTACTGTTCGGCGATGCGCAGCGCCGCGGCGACCGCGATCGGCGCCAGAGCGAGCGAGAGGAGCGTCAAGCCCCCGACGATCATGAAGTGCGCGGAGGGGCTCATCGCGACGGCGACGGCCTGCGAGGCCCCCGCACCGAAGATGAGCACCGGGATGTAGAGCGGAAGCACGAGAAGCGACGTGAGGACGCCCCCGGCGCGAAGACCGAGCGTGAGCGCGGCGCCGACGGCGCCTACAAGCGAGAGCACCGGGGTGCCGAGCGCCAGGCTCGCCACCATGACGATCGTCATCTCGAGCGTCAGGTCGAACATCACGCCGAAGATCGTCGCGAAGATCGTCATCGGGACGCCGGTCACGAGCCAGTGCGCGGCCACCTTGGCGATGACGATGACGGGGAGCGGCTCGGCGGCGACCAACATCTGCTCCAACGTGCCGTCCTCATGGTCGGTCGCGAACATGCGGGGAAGCGAAAGGAGCGCGGCAAGAAGAGCCGCCACCCACACGACCCCCGGCGCGATCGCGCGCAGAATGTTCGTTTCGGCGCCGACCCCCAAGGGGACGAGCGTCACGACGACCGCAAAGAAGAAGATCACCTGGGCGAGGTCCGACTTGCGGCGAAGCGACAGCGTCAGATCGCGGCGGAGAATGGTGAGAAAGAGGTTCCACATGATTCGTCCGCTCCTCGTCAGTGCGCTTCGTTTTCGGCTTCGCGCGCGTCGCTGTCGGCCAAGGCGCGCTCTTCCGCGGTGCGGCGGAGCGGCGACCAGCGTTCGGGCTCAACCACCATCAGGCTCGCGCCTTCGACGGGCACCTCCTGGTGGGTGACGAGCATGACGATCCCGCCTTCCTTCACGTGCGCGCCGATGAGATCCGCCAGGCGCGCGACGCCCTTCACGTCCAACGCGGTGAAGGGTTCGTCCAGCACCCAGAGCGCCACGGAGCGCGAGAGCCAGAGGCGCGCCAAGGCCACGCGGCGGCGCTGACCTTGGGAGAGCTGCCCCGCGGGCACGTCGACGTAGTCGGAGAGACCCACCGCATGAAGGGCCTCGAGCGCCTTCTCCTCGTCATAGGGGAGCGACGCGATGCGCGCGTTGATGCGGAGGTTTTCGATCACCGAGAGATCGTCCTTCACGCCGTTCCTGTGACCGATGTAGCAGAGCTCGCGCCAGAAGTCCTGGGCGGCCTTCGCAATCGGCACCCCGCGCCAGAGCACTTCGCCTTCCACCGGGCGCATGAGCCCCGTCATCAGGCGCAGGAGCGTCGTCTTGCCGGCGCCGTTCGAGCCCGCGATGCGCACGAGGGTACCTTCGCCGACGGCGAAGGTGAGGCCCTGAAAGAGCGTGCGTTCGCCGCGCTCGCAGGTGAGGTTTCGCACTTCAAGGATGGGGTCGGTCATCTTGTGGTACGGGTGGTCGATGGGATCTCTCGGGGCGGGGTTCCACCCCAAAAGGGGTAGTCTTCCGCGATTTTGGGCCGGAGTTTAAGGGGGCAAAGTTAAGGATTCCTTAGAACCCGGAAGGCCGCGAATTCTAGCCGCACTCGGGGTTTTTCAGGGCGTCCGTTTCCTATCGCGCCGATGCATTTCTTAAGAAAGTCGTTGGGCGCCCCGAACTACGCCTTCGGTCGAACTTGCTACACTTCCGCGCATCGCCCGTGGGCGGCGCAGCGCAAGTCCGCCCCGGGCCCCCGACACCCAAACCTACGGACGCCTTCCCCATGCTCAAGTTCCCCCGACTCACCGCGACGATCACGGCCCTTGCGGCGGTCACGCTTCTTGCCGGCTGCTCGTCGATCCGCGAAGAGCATGAACACTTCAGCAACCGCGATCAGAAGATCGAGAACGTCGTCGGCAACGTCTGGCGCATCTCCGCCGCGTGGCCCGGCACCAAGGCCCCGACGAAGTTGGTCGAACATCTTCAGAAGGAGGCGCAGCAGTTCTGCGGCCAGCGCAAGATGGGGATGCTCCCGCTCTACGGGAGTTCCGAAGAGGGCTCGGGCGACGCGGTGAAGCCCGCGACTGCCTGGCTCGAATTCCGCTGCCAGTCGGGCGTGCACGTCGAGTCGACCTACGACGGCATCAACATCCACTACGACCTCGACGAGCTCGACAACGCGCTTTGATCGGGCGGCGCCCCTGATCCGTCCGAACGACGACCGACCGACGACGGCCGGGTCAATCGGGGCATAGGAAAATTCAAACGGGCCGCGGCGAAGATGCCGGCGGCCCGTTTTCATGCGTTTTCATGGGTTCTCACGGGGTTCGGTCTTCGCGGCGCGTTCCGCGCGAGGAAGTCCCTACTCCCTTCGGAAACCCTCGGGCTCAGACCTTCTTGGGGTCGCCCTTCGTGACGGCGCCCTTTCCTTCGGTTTTTCCCTCGGTCTTCCCTTCAGCCTTCGCCCCAGGCGTCTTCTGCTCGCGCGTCGCGTGCCAGCAGACGAGCGAGCCCAGCACCACGAAGCCCACGCCCGTCCAAAAGGCGGCCGTGAGGTCGGCGCCCAACCACACCGCGCCGAAAAGGCAGGAGAGCACCGGCGTGAAGTAGGAGGCGACGGCGAGCACGGTGATGTTCCCGCGGGCCATGCCGCGCGTCCACGCGGCGTAGGCCCCGGCCATGGCGAACCCGCCGAAGACGGCGGAGACGATCCCGCGCCAGGAGGCTTCGGAGGGACCTTCGCCCACGCCCAACAGCCAAAGGCCGCCGAAGAGGAGCGCATCCAACGCGAAGATCAGCGTGCTCGGGTTGACGCCGTTCCCCCAGCGGCGCGTCATGATCGAGAACGCGGCCCAGGTGGTGGCGGCGACGACCGCCAAGAGGTAGGACGCGGGGTTTTCCGACGCGTGTTGGAGAATCAGCGTGGGCGAGACGCCCTCTTCGCCGCCCAGCACGACCATGATCCCGGCGATGGCGCCGAGAAGTCCCGGCCAGAGGTGCCAGCGCGCCTTGACGCCCGCAAAGAGCACCGCGGCGACGATCGTGAGCGAGGGCCAGAGGTAGTTCACCATGCCGACCTCAAGCGTCTGACGGCCACCCGCCGACGTGAAGAGCGCGAGGCAGAAGGAGAGCGAACTCGCGTTCGCGGTCGGGATCCCGATGAAGAGGTACTTCTTCGACATCTTCCGGAAGTCCGGGAGCCCCACCATGAAGAAGAGGCAGGTCGTCGCGATGCAGTAGAGCAGAAACTGGCCCTGCGCCATGCCGAAGCCTTCGGCGATGCCGCGCACGAGCCCGACCGACATCCCCCAACAAATGGGAGCGAAGAGGCCGATCGCGGTGGAACGGGTGTAGTCGTCGCCGGCGAGGCGGAGCGTGGGCTGCATGGCGGTTGCTGAGGGTTGCGGGCGCGCGTGCGCTCGGTTTCAGTGTTTCTTAAAAGGGAGAATCCGCCGGAGCGTTTGGCTTGCACCGGCCTTTTCCCGAGGGCGTACGGTGAAGTTTATCGACGGCCCTCACGAATTTCACCGGATGAGATTTGCCGCAACTCAAGGAACTTCAAGGCTGTCGGCGACCCGGGCGAAGAGTGCCCGGAGAAC
>NZ_JH604934.1 GCF_000250875.1 Sutterella parvirubra YIT 11816
ATCTCCTGGGGCGAGACCGTCATGAACTGGGTGCGCGTGTGGGTCGGAAACGGCTTGGGGGCGGTGGCGCTGGCACTCGTCGTTTGGCTCTCGCACGCCGCCGAAACCGGCACCGCGGGCGTGGGCTTGATGACGATCGCCGCCGGGAAGATGAACGCCCCCTGGTGGACGGTCTTCTGGAAGGGCGTGCTCTGCAACCTGCTCGTTTGCTTGGGCGTCTGGATGGCCTACGCGGGCCGCAGCGTCGCCGACCGCTGCGTGGGCGTGCTCCTTCCGGTCGCGGCCTTCGTCGCGCTCGGCTTCGAGCACTGCGTCGCGAACCTCTTCTTCCTTCCCATGGCGCTTTTGCTCAAGGCCTCGGGCTTCGCGCCCGAAGGCGTCAACCTGGAGGCCATTCAGTTCTCGGCCCTTTGGGTGAACCTCTCCGCCGCCACGCTCGGGAACACGGTGGCGGGCGCGGGGTTGGCGCTTCTCTACCGTCAGGCATACGGCAAGAGGGCGGCGAAGTAGGCGAAGTAGGCGAAGCCTGCGAAGCGGGGCGCAGACCCTCGTCTTTCGAATCCATTCAGACATCGGCCCGGACGGCGACGTTCGGGCCGATGTCTTCTCCGCGCCTGCATCAGGACTTTTCGGCCGCATTTTCTTCCGACGGTCCGGAAGATTCCCCGGGTCTTTGACGCGGGTGAAGGCGTCGGCCAACGGAACGCGGCACAATGTCGCCTTCCCACTCACCCCCCCCGACGTCCAAGGAGACCGCATCCGATGCGCGCAACGAATCCCGGCATGGTGCCCGACAGCCCGTTCCTGAAGCCGCTCACCGACGAGCAGCTCGCGTTCTTTGAAACCTTCCCCAAGGCGGAGCTTCACTGCCACCTTCTGGGCACGATCTCGAAGGAAACGTTCCTCGACCTCGTGCGCGAATCGGGCGCGCCGGTGACGGAAGAGGAAGTGAACGAGTTCTACACCCGCGGCGAGAAGCCCGTGGGGGTGCTGCGCATCTTCCGCGCGCTCGAAGCCCACATCCTCAAGGACCCGGTGATGCTGACGCGCATCACGATCGAGCACTGCGAACGCGCGCGCTCCCACGGCGTTCTCTACACGGAACTCTTCTGGAACTGGACGGGTCTGAAGCACTTCTACGGTTTTGAAGCCGGTCAGGCCGCGATCATCGAGGGTCTCAAGATTGCCGAAGAACGCTTCGGCATCAAGGGCCGCCTCATTCCCGCGATCGACCGCGAAGCGCCCCCTGAGGACGCCGTCGAACTCGTGGAAGAAATGATCGCGCACCGCGCCCCCGAGACGATCGGTCTCGGGATCGACTACCGCGAAACGCTCCACGAACCGGAAAACTTCTGGAAGGCCTTCAGGTTGGCGAAGGAAGCCGGCTTCGGGATCACGATCCACGCGGGCGAGTTCGGCGAACACTTCCGGAACGTCGAAACCGCGGTGGAACTCTGCGGCGCCGACCGCATCGACCACGGCTACACGATCACGGATGCGCCCGAACTCATGGCCGAGTATGCGAAGCGCGGGATCATCTTCTCCGTGGTGCCCACCAACTCCTACTACCTGCGCACCTTCACGGACGAAGAGTGGGCGGAACGTCACCCGACCCGCGCGATGGCGAAGGCGGGTCTTCGCATCTATCCGAATTCGGACGACCCGACGATGCACCACGTCACGGTCGCGGAATCCTGGCGCCTCATGTACCAGTTCCTCGACTTCTCGATCGCGGACCTGCGCGCGATGATCGAAGCCTCGATCGACGCCGCCTGGACGACGGAGGAAGAGAAGGCCGCCTGGCGCGCCGCCTGGCTTCCCGAATTCGACCGTCAGGCGAAGGCCTGCGGCCTCGCGTAAGGCTTCAGGCCTGCGGCATTCGACGCCCGTACGGGCTGTTCCTCGAAGGAACGGCGCCGGCGGGCGTTTTCCTTGGCGGGGAACGATGGGGCGGGAAGTGGTTGCTCCCGTGCGAAAACGCGCCGGAAGCTCTTGAAAACCCAAGAGAAACCCCGAAAACAG
>NZ_JH604935.1 GCF_000250875.1 Sutterella parvirubra YIT 11816
GACAGCACATTTCAATTTGGACAGCAGTGGACATCACCGTTGAAGAGGGCACCCTCGAGATCCTCTCCAAGATCGGTTCCTACGACCTCAACGTCGCCGCCACGAAATCCTTCGACACCAACTACGCGCACATCGTGACGGTGAAGAAGGGCGCCACCGCCATCCTCCACGACGTGCTCTTCAACAGCCGCGCCATCGACGGCGCCCGGCAGTGCGAAGGTTTCGCGATCTACGCCGAGGCGGGTTCCACCGTCCAGGGCGGCACCTTCACGGTGAGCGCCTCCAACTACGGCATCCACGGCCTCACGGAACAGCGCGGTCTCGGCTCGATCGACGTCGCGGCGGGTGCGACCGCCTCCGCCCAGCAACTCGTCATCAACGACGGCACCTTCCGCGTCTGGGGTTCCGGGAACTTCACGGTCGGCAGCGTCACGATCGGCATCACCGGTCAGCTTGAATTCCGCGGGTCCTCCGTCACCCGCATCAACGGTACGGTCACCGCCGAAGCCGGCGTCCTCACGGCTTTCGACAGCGGCGCGACGCTCGAAACCGCCTGGACGAACCTCATCAACGACGACCTCGAAACGAAGACCGTCTTCGGGAAGGCTCTCGGCACCGTCAAGGGCAAGATCGTCGAGACGGCCTGGACGGGAACGTACACGCTCGACCAGCTCAAGGCCGCGAACCAGTTCTTCGGCGCCGTCGATACGGGCGTCTTCTCGTTTGAGAACGCCACCCTCGTCGGTGACGAGAACGGCAACGTCTCCATCGACAAAGTTCTTACGACCGGCGGCACCTACGGCTCCTCCACCCTGAAGGCCGCGGCCTCCAAGGACGGCGCGGTTGCGATCACGGCCGGCTCCGAGGTCATCTCCTTCGGCGCGCTCGAAGTCGACTCGGCCACCACTAACGTGTCCGTCACGAACAGCGCCGTCGTCACGTTGGTGGGCGCGAAGGACTCCGGCAACCTCCTCGAAGGCCGCAACGTCGAACGTCTCGACTTCAGCGGCACGCTCAACCTCGGTGCGGACGCCGAGGACGTCGGCACGGTGAACGCCAACGCGCTCTCCGCCGCCACCCTCAACGTCAACGGCGCCTACGCCGCGAAGACCGTTCAGACGATGAACGGCACGGTCGCCGAAGGCGCCTCGCTCAGCATGGGCACGTTGATCCTCAAGGACAACTCGTCCTCGGGTAAGATGAAGGTCGAAGGCACGCTCGAACTCTCGGGTTCGACCGCGCTCTACGACGTCATCGGCGGCGAGCTCACCTCGACCGGCCTCCTGACCACGAACGCCGCCGCGGCCGCGCAGTACGCGGACGAGGCCGACGCCGTCTTCTACGTCGACCGTCAGGTCACGCTCTCGGGCGCCGCCGTGACGGTCGGCTCGGCCGCCGGTCTCGGCAAGGCTGTTTCGATGAAGCCCGTCACCCCGTCGATCCCCTCCGCGGGCACCCCGGCCACCACGCAGTCCGTGACGGTGAACACCGACGCCGCGCTCGTTCTCGACACGACGGGCTTCGTGCAGACCCTCGCCGACGTTGAAACCTACGCCGATTCCGACGTCGACAACACCGTCTTCGGCAAGAACACCAAGGTGACCGTCGACGGCAAGCTCGTCCTCACGAACGTCTTGAAGACGGGTCTCATCGAACTCGGCTCCGATGATTCCACCATCGGCTCCGACGTCACGACCGATTCGAAGTTCATCGGCGTCGACCTGACCTCGGGCCTGCAGCTCGTCTACAACTCGGTGATCGGCAACTACACCCTCGACGCCCGCCTCGCCGCGCGCTACGCGCAGGGTCTCTCCTCGAAGGAAGCCTCGATCATCAAGGCGCTTGAAGCCAACGAAGCCTTCTTCGGCACGGGCGTGACGCGCTCGGGCGACGAAACCCTCACGGCGGAAGGTCTCGCCGCGTACGCGCAGGCCATGGGCGGGAACGTCACGGCCGGTGTTCTGAACGTCGCCTACGACGCGAACGCTCAGGTCGCCGACGCGATTGCGCGCCACCAGCTCGCCGCCGGCAACGCCATGGGCGTCTGGGCCGACGTCTTCCACACGAAGAACGAAGCCAAGAAGCTCTACGGCAAGACCGGCTACGAAGCGGACATCACCGGCGGCGTGCTCGGCTTCGACATGCCCGTCGCGGACCTCTTCAAGGCGGGCGCCGCGGTCGTGGTCGGTACGGCCGACACGGACACCGTGGGCGGCCTCAAGAACTCGGTCGACACCGACTTCTGGGGCGTCTCGCTCTACGCCGCGAAGGACTTCGCGGGCCTCAACGTCAAGGCCGACCTCGGCTACCTTGACTTCTCGAACGACTTCAAGGGCACGGGCGACGCCTCCGACGCCGCCTCGATGACCTTGGGCGTGCGCGGCGACTTCACCGCGTATCAGTCGGGCGTCGTCACGGTTGCGCCGCACTTCGGTCTGCGCTTCACGAAGATCGACACGGATGCCGTCGCCTTCAACAAGGGCCAGGACATGAACGTTCTCGAAGCCCCGATTGGCGTCGCCGTCGCGGCGGCGTTCGAAGCCCAGGGCTGGACCTTCCGCCCGACGGCCGACGTCACGATCGTCCCGCAGCTCGGCGACAATTCCGTCGAGTCCTTCGGCTCGGCCTCCGAAGTCACGGTCCTCTCGGGCGGCCTCGTCAACACGACGGTGGGCGTCACGGCCGAGCAGGGCGCCTTCGTCTTCGGCCTCAACGCCGGCTACGGCTTCGGTCCCTCGGACCGCGCCAACACCAACGTCAACGCTTCGGTCGTCTATCGCTTCTGATGAGATGACGCGACGCCCGCTCCGAAGTGCCGGATGGCGGGCGTCGGGTGAAGCCTGACTCCGAATCCCAGGTCCGATCCGCTACGGTCGGCTTGGGATTTTTCTTTTGGAGGTCCCGACGTCAGGGCGTCAGGCGATCCGAATCAACGGCCTTGAAGCGCACCTTCGGCGCGTCCCAGACGGCCTGGACGGTCTTGGCGGCCCCTTTCGACGAACCGGAGGGGATGGCCCGCAAAACGTTCGATTCGCCTCTCCGGAGCGGAGAAGTGACGAAAAAGGTACGGATGGAACCTTTGGTAACGTCGAGTGGACGATGCGTCCCCGCCGTCGCGGTGTACGGTCCGACCTCCGCATGCGCGCTGGCGTTCGCCGCGTCCGCCCATCCCTGCGCCTGGCCCGGCGCGCGTTAGCCCCAACGCGTATTGGGGGCGGTCTGCACGAAGATGGTCGGGAAATGCTTCGTCGTACGGTCGGAAGCCCGCCCCGCACCGACGCCTCAAGCAAACCGAAACGCATGACCCGCCCCAGAGCCCGCACATGAACAACATCTTCCGGAAGGTCTTCAACGCACGCCGCGGCAGGATCGTCGAGGTCGATGAAACCAAAACATCGGCCTCGCAGAGAAGCGCTGCGGGCGAGGGGTTTTGCTTCAGCGGGGCAAGGAAGCATGCTACCTTCTGGGCCTCGCTCGACATCCGGTGTGGAAACCGTCGAACGGATCCTGGTCGACCGGAAAGGTATCCGCAATGATCGGCATTGCATGACTTCAAAGATGTGCAAAAGAATCGCATCGGCCTTGGGAATGAATTACCGCGAAACTTTGAAGTCCGGCAATCCACCCATTCCGGAAATTCCGCAGCATCTCGGAATCCTGAGAAATCTCTCCGAAAGCGATCCTGAAGTCAAGCCGGGAAGGGGGTGAGCGTCATCGACGCGGACGAGCGCGGTTCCATGAGGCTCGGACCGCCACTCAGAAAGAACTGTCATTACGCACGTTCTGAGTAGCGTTACGTCTTTCAGAGACGTCCTACAGCTGAGCGGAAGAGGGCGCTCCGAACCAAATTAGAGCCGCACCGACCTCGCCGCACGCTTCTGGACTTCTTCGCCGCGGCGGTCGTATCGGGCGGTGGTCGTAATGTTGGCGTGCCCAATCATGTTTTTGACGGTCGTAATGTCTATGCCGTCATCCAACAATCGCGTCGCAAATGTGCGTCGCAAATCGTGCGCCGTCAATTTGCCGTTGATTTGCGAAGCCTTCAAACGGTTCTGCACGATCATCCCGACGGATCGGGGGTCGAGCGGCCGGGAGAGGTTGAGACTCCCGTTCTTCAGAATCCTGCCGAAGAGCCGACCCGGTCCGACCCCGCGCACGCGCTGGATCCAGTCGTCGATCGACTCTTGGACTTCCTCGGGAAGAAAGACTTTTCGTTCCTTGTCGCCCTTGCCGATCAGGGTCAAAGCGCCTTCGTCCGGGAAGTACCGCTCGATCATGAGTCCCGGGATCTCGCCGCGGCGCAGCCCGCAGCCCAGCATCAGCATCAGGATAGCCTGGTCACGAATGTCGATTTTCCGGTTGGGGTCGCAGTTCTGGAGCATCGTCCGGCTTTCGCGGAAAGTGAGCGACCGCCCGGCGGGCGCGCGCGAGTACCGGAGTTCCTTCACGGCTGTGACGCGCAGATAGTCCTCGTGCGCGAGCTGTCCGGAAATCCAGGCCGCTTTTGCGACACCCTTCATCGCGGCCAAATAGCAGTTGACCGTCGAACCCGCCCGACCGGAACGTTCAACGGACTTGCCGCCATCCTGGGCGAGTTTGGTCATGAGACCCACGACGTGCTCGGCCCGGATCTTCGACCAGGGGCAGTCGTAGAGATCGCGCGCACCCAGAAGTCGGGCGACGACGTTCAGCTTCGACTTCATGCTGGTGCGGGAGAGTTCGGAGTGTAGTCCCGCCAGATAGACCAAGGCCGGGTTGGCTTTGGGCGGGTCGTCCGAGACGACCGCGAGCGCCGACCGGTCCAACCCCAAATTGGGCGTCGGGTCCGAAACGTCGATGGGGAGATTCGAAAAGTCGGAGGTCGTCATGGTGAAGAAGTCTTCCGTTGAGGTCGTTCAGAAGAAAAAAAACGCGGTTGGGAATCGTGTGGTTCGGACGCCCACCAATGTGCTTCGGTCACCGCCATGGGACCGTCCGGCTTGGTCGCCGGAGCCGACCGGGTGGGATCGGGTAGGGCCGATCTCACCCGGCCGCAGCCGGTTGCATCCGTTTTCCAAGCTCCTCAGAAATGGAACCCCTTGATTCACAAGCGTATTATATAACTTCCTAGAAGGATCATTCTATCACGTTACTGTGATTACAGGGATTACAGGGATTCAAGGCGATCCTGAGGGGATTGTCTTCACGGCACCCGTCGGTGAGCGTCGGAGGCTGTGTTATGTGCAGGCGTCCTGAATCGGCGCATTCTCATGGCCGATGGGTCGGCTTAGAGGCGTGTTTTCAGGCTTCTCAGACGATCAAATACTCGTCCGCGCGAGGAACAGGCCTTCAAAATTCACGTGAACATGCGTTCAAATGTTCGGATATCCCTGTACCGCTAGCGGATGCGAGGTGTCAGGAAAGTGGTTATCCACTGAAAAACGCCGTTTATCCACAGTATTAGCGTATGAAACAGGTGACCGCACGCACGCTCTCCCCCAACAGGGGCAACACGTCAACTCAGGAGTCCGAACCCGAAAACAAATAGGCGGCGACGGGACCCCGGATCCTCCCGCCGCCGCCATTCCCCCTCACGGGAGTTGGTCAGTTTTTCAGTAATGCCAGACCGCCTGGGTCATCGCGTTCACACCGTTCTTCAACCCGCGTAGCCGTTGACGCCGAGTCCGAACTCGAACGACTGGTCCGGCGCCCGGTACTGCCACCCAGCCGAGATCACCCCGGTCGTGCCGTCGAGGTCCGACGACCGCAGAACGAGTTTCCCGTACTCGTCCTTCAACGAACCCTGGGCTTTTGCGCCAAACGTCTGCTCGACGGAGATGCCGAAATAGGGTTTCAAATTTGGCGAATAGTCATAGGTGAACAAATTCCCGACCTCAACGCGGTGAGCGGAGAGAGCGTCGTATGAGAAAGTCGTTCCCTTCATGCCGTCCGTGCCGGCGACGAAGTGGTCCTCACCCTCACGGCCGTCCCAGAAGTAGGAGACGTAGGCGCGGCCAGTGAGTTTCGCCGTCGCCCGCCAGTCGTAGTTGACGCCGAGGTGCGCGCCCCAATAGACCGCCGACTTTTCGAAGTCGTGGGTCTTCCCGGCCAACGCCGTCTCGAACTTGTTCTCCAACTGCCCGGTCTTCACGTACCCGGTCAGCTTCAACCCCTCGACCGGCAGCTGATGCACCGCGAAGAGACCGACCCCGGCAGTTGTGTTTGCCGGACCCGTTCGCATCCGCCGACTTGGTCCGATAGTTGGTCCGGCCTATTTCGATGAAACCACCGAGATCCGTCTCGCCCATAGTTCCGCCGATCCCGACCAACCCGGCGTAGACGTCGGCCGAGAGTCGCGGCTTCGCGTCGAACCCGTAGGTGCCTGCGCGCGCCGCGGCGAAGATCCCGTTGCGCCGCGCGTCGTCGCTTCGCAAAACCGTGTCCACGAAGAGGTCACTTGTTACGGCCACCGTCGCGAAGGACGCAGCGGACGAGCGCATCAGGGCGTCGGTGTCGGCCGCGGCGCCCGAACGGACCGGTTTCACCGGGGTCCAGTCGATGGGCTTCGGCTTCGCAGGCTGCGGATCGGGCTCGACCGGCGGCTGGACCGGATCCGGGTCGGGGCGTTCACGGGCGGGTTCGGCCTTCGGGAAGGCGGCGACCAGATCGAGGGCGTATTCGCCCTCGGCCGAACTCTTCTCGAACTTCAGCTTGTAGTCTTCGGCTTTGATGGACGATGTGTCTTCGCATCCGACCGAGCGGAGGGACCGCACGACGAGGTCCTTCTTGTGGGCGTCAAGATCATCGCCCGCATTCCAATATTGATCCTTTTCATTCTGGAACCCGGCCTTCGACTCGATCAGGACGAGGTTCGTGCCTTCCTCGACGGTGGCGTCGGCACCGGTCAAAGTGACCGTCGACTTGAAGTCGCCGTCGCGGCCGAAGCGGACCGGCACCTTTCCGGTGACCTTGAGGACCGGCTGACCCGACTCAACCATCTTTCCTGAACTTCCCGGCGTTCCATCCACTCAA
>NZ_JH604936.1 GCF_000250875.1 Sutterella parvirubra YIT 11816
TCAAAGAGCTCCTCGTCAACAAGAAACCCTCTGACTACGGCTTCGAGCATTCCTTGTGGCATTCCACCACGGTAGGGGCCCTCATCAAGAAAACCTTCAAGGTCACGTACAGCAGGTCGGGCATTTGTGCGCTTCTGAAGCGCATGGGGCTGAGCTACCAGCGCCCCAAGAAGCAGGCAATCCAGGCTGACGAGGCGAAGTTGGAGGCCTGGGTGAACGAGACCTATCCGGCGATCAAGGCGGATGCGAAAAAGCGAGGAGCCCTCATCTTTTGGCAGGACGAGACCTCGCTCAAGCAAGACGCGAACTGGGTCCGTGGGTGGGCTCCTGTCGGCGAGACTCCCGTGCTGCTGATGAATGGCCGAGCACGGTACGGCCAGGCCGTGCTCTCGGTGGCCATTTCGAATCGCGGGGACGCCCATTTCCTCATTCAAGATACAGCCGTGACGGCTAAGGACTTCCGCGACTTTCTCGAAGGCCTGCGCAAAGAGTCCCCGAATCGTCTGATTTTTGTGATTTGCGACAACGCTTCGATTCACAAGGCCGCTGTCGTGAAGGCTTGGTTGGAGGAAGACGGCAGGATGGAGCTCAAGTTCCTACCGCCCTACGCGCCGAAGCTCAACCCGGTTGAAGTTTTCAACCAAACGCTGAAGTGCCGGTCGCGCATGGCTACCGCTAAGGATTCCGAGGCAATAAGAAGTTGGCCGAGGAACACCTGAAGGACTGTTCGAAATACGGGGGGCGCGGCTTCAGGAAATGTTTCGAGCACGAATGCACGAAGTACGCGAAGCGCTGACGGGCTGCCCGGTTAGAGAAACGGCCTCATGAGGAGGCCGTTTTTTGGAGGAAAAAC
>NZ_JH604937.1:0-3440 GCF_000250875.1 Sutterella parvirubra YIT 11816
GGACAGCACATTTCAATTTGGACAGCAGTGTTCGGGATCATGTTCGCGGGCTTCGCGATTGCGGGACTGCTGGGGCCGACCCTGATGAAGACGCTTCTCGCGAACGGGCTCACGCTCACGCATTGCTACACCACCGCGGCCGCGATTTCCGCCGCGGGCTTCGCCGCGATGGCGGTCTATCGCCGGACGGCGCGGGGGTGAGGTTTTGAAGCGGGCGGATGCGCCCGCTTCCGTTCTCACTCGGCCTTGTTCGGCCTCATTCGGCCTCATTCGGCTTTGGCATCGTCACCATCCAACCGTAGGTCCTGGACTCAAAGACGGGTTAGGGCATCCCAGCCGCAGCCAAACTTCGGCGGATCACTTCTTCCCCGTCGGCCTGAGCGTCGGTGGCGCCCAGCCATGCCAACGTCTTCAGGAGCATCGGATTTCGGACGAGCCCGCGCACCGGTCCGCCAGGGCACCGGACGACCAACCGGTCGCAGAAGATCTGCAGGTCGATCGGGAGCCTTTCGCCCCTGAAGCCGTAGTCACGGTGCGCGAGCGCCGTGAGGAGCGCGGCCCTCACCGCGACCGCGGGAAATTCGTACCGGTCGGTCCGCCGCCCCCGGTCGTCGAAGATGGTCGCGCGGCGGGTGTTGCGGCCGACGAAGCCCATGGCGCGAAAGAGCATCTCTTCGATCGTGCCTTCGATGCGTTCGGTGTCGGTGAAGCGCTCGCCGGCGAAGCCGAGCTCGCCCACTTCGCGGCCGGGGAAGGCGGTGGCGCAGACGTGAAGGCAGGGAAAGTAGGCCTGCGGCCAGATCCCGAAGAGGAGCATCGCGAGGAGGGTCGGGCGGTCTTCCGCCTTGAGGTTCAAGGTGTGGAACAGTTCGTCCCGCGGGAGGTCCCGCAGCTTCGGCTCCGCGCGCCTTGCCTTCTTGAGAAAGGCGTCGAGAGCGTCTTCCCGGAGGTCCTGCATGGTTGCGCGGGAGACCGGAGACAAGAGTTCGCAGGGGTGTTCGACGTCGGGCAGGGCGGCGACGGTTTGGGGCGTCATGGCGGGGTGACTCCATGTGGGGTGTGGGGTGATGCTGCGCGGGACGGCCGAGCGCCGTCCGCACCAAGCACATCCTACGCCTGCCGACGGAAAGACGTGAGGGCCTCCGTTTGCTCCATCCGGGCGGCCCTCTCGCGCACTCACCCCATCAGGTCCGCGAGCACTTCGCTCACGAACTGCAGGCGGTCCTCAGGTTTTTCCTTCCCGCCTTCGAACCGCAGCTTCTCCGGCCCCGCCATGCGGGCGTTCTTCCGGCTCTGGAGCGTGCGGATGAGGTTCTCGGGCTTGACCGACGTCGTGGGCGAGAACGTGATCACGGTCGCGGACGAGCCCGCGTCGATCTTCCGGATCCCCGCCTTCTCGCACTTGAGGCGAAGGTTGTGGATGGCGGCGAGGCGCGCCGCCGCGTCGGGCATCTTCCCGTAGCGGTCGACGAGGTCTTCGGTGATCGATTCGATCTCGGCGCGGTGCTCCGCGCTCGCGAGCTCCTTGTAGACCGCGAGTCGCCTCGCGACGTCGGGGACGTAGCTCGACGGCAGAAGCGCCGGCGCGTGCAGGTTGATTTCCGTCGTGGTGGCGAGCGGCGCCTCGGGGTCGATCGACTCGCCGCGTTTGAGAGCCTTGACGGCGTTCATCAGCATGCGGTTGTAGATCTCAAAGCCCACCTCGGCGATTTCGCCGCTCTGGTGTTCGCCCAACACCTCGCCCGCGCCTCGGATTTCGAGGTCGTGCATGGCGAGGTAGAACCCCGAGCCCAACTCCTCCATCGACTGAATCGCTTCCAGGCGCTTCTGCGCGTCCTTCGTGTAGGCGCCGTCGGGCGGCGTCAGGAGGTACGCATAGGCCTGGTGGTGCGAGCGCCCGACGCGGCCGCGCAGCTGATGGAGCTGCGCGAGGCCGAACTTGTCGGCGCGGGCGATCACGATCGTGTTCGCGGTCGGGACGTCGATCCCGGTCTCGATGATGGTCGTGCAGAGGAGCACGTTGAAGCGCTGTTGGTAGAACTCGCGCATGACGCGCTCGAGCTCGCGCTCGGACATCTGCCCATGCGCCACGACGATGCGCGCTTCCGGGACGAGCCTCGCCAAACGCTCCCGGCGGTTTTCAATCGTTTCGACTTCGTTGTGGAGGAAGTAGACCTGGCCGCCGCGCTTCAGCTCGCGAAGCACGGCTTCGCGGATGAGGCCGTCCTCTTCGGCGTGGACGAACGTCTTCACCGACAAGCGCTTCTCGGGCGCGGTGGCGATGACGGAAAAGTCGCGGATCCCTTCCAGGCTCATCGAGAGCGTACGGGGAATCGGGGTGGCGGTGAGCGTCAGCACGTCCACCTCGGCGCGAAGCCGCCGGAGCTGCTCCTTCTGGCGCACGCCGAAGCGGTGCTCCTCGTCGATGATGATGAGGCCGAGGTTCTTGAACTGAACCTTCTCGGACAAAAGCTTGTGGGTCCCGATCACGATGTCGACGGAGCCGTCCGCCAAACCCTCGATCGTGCGGGTGGTCTCCTTCCCGGTGCGGAAGCGCGAGAGTTCGGCGATCGTCACGGGCCAGTCGGCGAAGCGGTCGCGGAAGGTGGCGGCGTGCTGCTCCGCAAGAAGCGTCGTGGGGCAGAGGACCGCCGTCTGGCGCCCCGCCATCGCGGCGATGAAGGCGGCGCGAAGCGCCACCTCGGTCTTCCCGAAGCCCACGTCGCCGCAGACGAGGCGGTCCATGCTCTTCGCGGTCGTCATGTCGTGGATGACGGCGGCGATCGCGGTCGCCTGGTCGGGCGTTTCCTCAAAGGGGAAGCCTTCGGCGAACGCCTGATAGTCCTTCGCGCTGAAGGTGAAGGCGTTCCCGGTGCGGCTCTGACGGAGCGCATAGAGGTGAAGAAGCTCCACCGCGGTGTCGCGGACCTCTTCGGCGGCCTTCCTCTTCGCCTTCTCCCAGTCGCCGCGCCCGAGGGTGTGAAGAGGCGCGTTTGCGGGGTCCGCCCCCGCGTAGCGGCTGATGAGATGAAGGTTCGCGACCGGCACGAAGAGCTTCGCGCCGTTCTTGTATTCGAGCTCCAGGAATTCGGCGCCCCCTTCGGGCGTGTCGATCGTGGTCAAGCCCTGATAGCGCCCGATCCCGTGGTCGATGTGCACGACCGCGTCGCCCACCTTCAATTCCGCGATGTCGCGCACCATCATCTCGACGTTCGTCTGGTGGCGCGCACGGCGCGTGCGGGTGCGCGGCCCCGTCGCGGCGTAGAGTTCGGACTCGGTGAGCACCAGCACGCCCGCTTCGCGGACGACGAAGCCGGAGAGAAGCGGCGCGTCGGTGAGGCCCAAGGGGGCGGTCCCGGCCGCGAAGGCGTCGAGGTTGTCGACTTCGGTGAAGGTGAGCCCACAGCCCCGGAGCAGCGCCCCGATCGTCTCGCGGCGGC